>NZ_JBKFGG010000038.1:0-41662 GCF_056171975.1 Paenibacillus terrisolis
CCCCCCCCCCCCCCCCCCCGCGACCGCGCGGCGCGGCGCTGCCGCCGCGCTTGTTGGCGCCTCGCCCGTGGCGGGGGCGCCCGCCAGAACCGCCGCCCGTGTCCACACGGGCGGCTTCGGCCGCTCGCCGGCCAGCCGTTCCACGGCCCGGCGGCGAATGCCGTTCAGCTCTCGCATCGGCAGGATCACGTCGCCATGCAGCTCCGTGTCCAGCTTCTCGAGCTGGAATACCGTGCCGCCGAGACGGCCGAACTGCTCTTCGAGCAGCGCGTCGTCCATCGGCCGCTTTTGCGCGACCTCCAGCTCAAGCTCGGAGTCTACGCGCACGGTCGTCCCCTTCTGCACATCCGTCCAGAAGGTAGTCAAAAGCCCGCCGGCCTGTCCAACCGCCCGGACATGCACCGGGAACACACGGTACGGCTTTTCGGTCTCGAACGTTTGGCGCAAGCGTTTATCCAGCGCGGGATCGCTTGTCTTCCAAATCCGGTCGCCGACATGCACCTTCCGCAGATCCACGTCATTGCGTCCCGGAACGATGTCCACGATCCAGCTCTCGCCGGCCTCGCCTTCCAACTTGACGCCTTTGCGCCGCAGGTCGTAAACGCGACCGCCCTCTTCTTTTTTCGTCGGATCCCCGGCGTCAAACACAATACCATCGCCACGTTTCAGGGGAGCTTCCAGCTTGCAGACGACGCCGTCCCGCAAAATTTGCTCCACTCTGCCGAGATAAACCCCACGGCTTTTGGGGAAGGTGCCCTCTACCAGCTTTTTATTGTTGGTTCCTTCCAGGAAGCCATGCGTGAAGCCGCGCGAAAAACTCTGCTGCAGCTCGCGGATTTCTTCTTTGGTCGCACGGGTATCGTCGCCGTCAAAATACCGGTCGATGGCGCTTCGGTATTTGCCTACGACATTGGCCACATACTCCGGGCTTTTCATCCGTCCCTCGATCTTGAACGAAGTGACCCCCGCCTCGATCAGCTCCGGCATGATATCGATCGCCGCCAAATCCTTGGGCGACAGCAAATAAGCAACATCGCCCATCGGCTGCTGCACCCCATCGACCATCAGGTCGTAGGGCAGGCGGCAGGCTTGAGCGCATTCCCCGCGGTTGGCGGAACGCCCGCCCCACATTTCCGAGGTCAAGCATTGACCCGAATACGAAACGCAAAGCGCGCCATGCACGAACACTTCCATCGGAAGCTTCGCCTGATCGCCGATTATTTTGATTTGCTTCAGGTTATTTTCGCGACCCAATACAACCCGCTCCATCGCCCAAGGCTTAGTGAATTCCACCGCTTCTGGAGAGGTCATTGTCATTTGCGTAGATCCGTGAATCGGAAAATCCGGCGAGAGCTCCCGAATCAGCTTCACCAGCCCCAGATCCTGGACGATGACCGCGTCGACGCCGGCCTCGATACAAACCTCGACCAATTCCCGAGCATCCTTCAGTTCATCCTCGAAAACGAGAATGTTAAAGGTCAGAAAGCCTTTGACTCCATAGCTGTGCAGAAAAGCCATAATTTCCGGCAGTTCTTCCATCCGGAAATTATTGGCGCGAGCCCGGGCGTTGAACTTCTCTACGCCGAAATAGACCGCGTCCGCCCCGTTCGCTACGGCGGCTCTCATGCAGTCCCAGTCCCCCGCAGGGGCCAGCAGCTCCACATCCTGTCTGGTGATATTCGTCTTGCTCATGTATATCCTCCCCATGCGCTTCTTTTGGCCCATGCTATAATTTAAATTTAAGATTTCTACAACTCATCTATTTTACCAGACATCGTTCTAAGTCTCTAGTACATATCCATTCCAGCGGGACAATGCAAAAAAGACGCTTGGTTCCGGAGCGGAACGAACCGTCTTGAAAGCTTGCGTACATACGGAGTTAAGGTTTAGTTTTCCGTCTAATTTACGGGACCGTGTCAAGTATCTTTATTAAACGTCATTATTCATGCTTAACTGAACCATGCTTTGATCATGATCGCGTCCGAAGCCAAAAATACAAGCAAGCTAAACAACCCGAAAGCGATTGCAAACAGATTTTTCTTTGGCCGCTGAAGCACCAGACGGACGACACCGATAAAAATGAGCACGGTAAATAAAATCATGAAAATATCAAATCCGTTGTAGGTCGTGGTGGTTTCTCCCGCAGCAGCAGCGAGCAACATCGCGAGCCCTCCTCTTCATCGTTCCACGAATTTACACATTCTGTTTCTATGTTATCGTTCCGCCCGCCCGTACGCAAGTAAAATGACAAAATATCGTCAAATTTTCATGCAGATATTCTTTCTTTTTTGTTCATTAATATGATTTTATGCCTTGCCGCATGAATTATCATTAGTTCTTTAGGTTCTTATAAGGAAGTGTTATGATGCATCTCACGTTTATCGGTTTACGGTACCTCTGTTCTGTGTTACGATTAACCATTATATCTAAGTTGATTAGTCGGAATTACGTTATTTTATTCCTTTATCATTAGGAGGATCAAATATGGCTTATGAACCGATTTGGGCCGCTGAGCCGGAAAAGCTGAGCAAGTTCGAATTCGTCAAGCTGGAAAAAGACGGGCTGGACGTTATTCGCACGATTATCGAAAAATACGCCGTGGAAGGTTATGATTCAATCACCCCCGACGACATGGACCGTTTCAAATGGGCAGGCGTGTATCAGCAAAAACCCCGTGACGGCCATTTCATGATGCGCGTACGGATCACCACGGGGATTATGACCAGCAAGCAAGCCCGGGCTCTTGCGGAAATTTCCAATCTATACGGACGGGGACTAGTGGACGTGACCACCCGTCAAGCGATCCAATTTCATTGGCTGCGCGTAGAGAACTTGCCGGATATTTTCAAGCGGCTGGATGAGGTGGGGCTGTACTCTTTCGAGGCTTGCGGCGACTGCCCGCGGACCATCGTCGGGAATCCGTTAGCCGGGATCGATAAAGACGAACTGCTCGACACAACTGACATCGTGGAAGAAGTAAACCGCTTTTTCGTGTTGAACCGGGATTTCTCCAATCTGCCCCGCAAATACAAAATGTCGATCTCTTCCAACGTGTATAATAACGCGCAGGCGGAAATCAACGATCTGTCTCTAACTCCGGCCATAAAAGTGATCAATGGCGAGGATGTTATCGGCTTTCATGCCATGGTTGGCGGAGGGCTGTCCGCCAAACCCCATTTGGCGCAGCCGCTGGATATTTTCGTACGGCCTGAAGAGGTTCTGAAGGTTGCTATTGGCGTGACCACCATTTTTCGGGATCACGGTTACCGTGAAAAACGCCATCATGCCCGCCTGAAATTTCTTGTCGCCGACTGGGGACCGGACAAATTCAAAGAAAAGCTGGTGGAGCTCGTTGGCGAGCTTCCTTCACGCGGGGAAGACAAGACTGCGGGCTGGCAAGCCGCATATTTCGATGGAGTTCATCCTCAGAAGCAGGCCGGACTTCATTATATCGGACTAAACGTCCCCGTCGGCCGTCTTAACTCGGATGAGCTGGTGCAGCTTGCCGATGTGGCCGACCAATACGGCGACGGTAAAATTCGCACCACCATGTCCCAAAATATTTTGCTTAGCGGAATTCCAGACGATAAATTGGAAGAAGCGCTCAAAGCGCCGATCCTGGAACGTTTGACGCCGAATCCAAAACATTTCTTGAGCCGCACCGTTTCCTGCACAGGCAACGAGTTTTGCAACTTGGCCATTGTCGAAACGAAACGCCGGGCCGTGGAAGTCGCCGAATATCTTGACCGCCATCTGGAACTGGACGAGAAGATTCGGATTCATTTTATCGGCTGCCCAAATGCCTGCGGACAAAAGCAAGTGGCCGACATCGGCCTGCAGGGTTCGCTCGTAAAAACGCCGGAAGGCATGGTCGATGCCTTTGATATCGCGGTGGGCGGAACGTTGGGTGGAGGTGAGAACGGTCCAAAAGCGCAATTTACGCAAAACTTGAAGGGCCGCGTAAAAGGCGATCAGGTGGGTAAGGTGCTGGAACAACTGCTGCTATTCTATAAAGAGAACCGGAACGCGGCGGAATCGTTCCACAGCTTTTACCTTCGTGTGGGCTTAACCGCCTTCCAGGATAAGTTGAATATTATCTTGGCTAGCGAACTCGCTTCTTAACCTATTTCAAATTTACTAATTTATGTGATATTGTGGGACCAGAAGGATACATTAAAAAAGTGAAGATGCGCGAACATCTTCACTTGGCAACAGCCGCTTTTAAGGGCGATAGGCTTTCAAAGGCTTATGTCGTATGAAATAGACCGGTCACCTTCCAAGGGCGGTCTATTTCTTTTTGTCTTGGTTCAACGCCATGACGATCCATACGACAAATCCTATGAGCGCAATAATAACGCACCAAAACTAATCATCAATGTCAAAGCATCTTTAACCTTCACGGGCTTCACCTCCTTTGCAGGAGACTAGCCGACCGCCCATCCAAGCGATTCTGTTGTCAAGGTTAATCATAAAAGAGACGATAAATTAAAAGGCCGCTTTCCACCTTATATAATGGTGAAAAGCGGCCTTATTGGATTAACCCACTTCCCTATCTCTTATATCGCCTTCCAGTTCCAACGTTCGTCTCGTATCACGCTCGAGGATCGGCGCCAAATAGCGGCCAGTGTAGGAGTTCTCCACCTTCACGAGTTCCTCCGGAGTGCCGGTCGCGATGATGGTGCCTCCCCCGTTTCCGCCTTCCGGACCCAAATCGATCAAGTAGTCGGCGGTTTTGATCACGTCGAGGTTATGCTCGATCACGAGCACCGTTTCGCCGGAGTCGACGAGGCGATGCAATACCTTGAGCAGACGGTCGATGTCGTCGACATGAAGCCCGGTCGTCGGCTCGTCCAAAATATAAATTGTTTTGCCCGTACTGCGGCGATACAGCTCGGATGCCAATTTCACGCGCTGTGCTTCGCCGCCGGACAGCGTTGTCGCCGGTTGCCCCAAGTTGACGTATCCCAGACCTACATCCAGCAGCGTTTGAAGCTTGCGGTGGATCTTGGGAATGTTTTGGAAAAATTCCGTCGCATCCTCGACAGTCATTTCAAGCACGTCCGCGATACTCTTGTTCTTATATTTAACTTCCAGCGTTTCGCGGTTGTAACGTTTCCCTTTGCATATTTCGCAAGGTACGTACACATCCGGCAGGAAGTGCATTTCAATTTTGATGATGCCATCGCCGCGGCAGGCTTCACAGCGTCCACCCTTGATGTTGAAGCTGAAACGGCCCTTCTTATAGCCGCGCACTTTAGCTTCGTTCGTCTGCGAGAACAAGTCGCGAATATCGTCGAACACGCCCGTATAGGTGGCCGGGTTGGAGCGCGGCGTACGGCCGATCGGCGACTGATCGATATCCACGACCTTTTCCACATGCTCCAGGCCCTTGATTTCGCGGTATTGCCCCGGACGGACTTTGGCTTTGTTTAAGTCGCGTGCCAGCGTTTTATACAAAATCTCGTTGACCAGCGTCGATTTCCCCGAACCCGAAACACCGGTTACGGCTGAAAACACACCAACCGGAAACTTGACGTTGATGTTCTTCAAGTTATTTTCCTTGGCGCCTTTGACTTCCAGCCAGCGGCCATCCGGCTTCCGACGCTCAGAGGTCACCGGAATGAACTTCTTGCCGCTCAGATACTGCCCCGTGAGCGACTTCGGATCATTCATGATCTCCTGCGGCGTTCCTTGCGAAACAACCTCGCCGCCATGAATACCCGCTCCCGGACCGATATCGACGATGTAGTCGGCGGCAAGCATCGTGTCTTCGTCATGCTCGACGACAATCAACGTATTGCCGAGGTCGCGCATTTGCGCCAACGTCGAGATCAACCGGTCGTTATCCCGCTGATGCAGGCCGATACTTGGCTCGTCAAGAATGTACAGCACACCCATCAAGCTGGAGCCGATTTGGGTGGCCAGCCGGATACGCTGTGCTTCCCCGCCGGATAATGTGCCGGCTGCGCGGCTGAGCGTCAGGTAATCAAGACCGACGTTCACCAGGAAGCCGAGACGGCTGTTGATCTCTTTCAAGATCATATGGGCAATCGTCGTTTCTTTTTCGCTCAGCGTCAAACCGTCAAAGAAGCGCATCGCTTCCCCTATGGAGAGCGCCGTGACATAAGCCATGTTCTCTCCATTGACGGTAACGGCCAGGCTCTCTTTCTTCAAGCGATGGCCTTTGCAAGTTGCGCAGGGCTTGGAGCCCATGAATTCCTCGATAAACTCGCGGATTCCCTCCGAGCTTGTCTCGCGGTACCTCCGTTCCAGATTATGAACGATCCCTTCGAACGTAACATAAGCGTCTTTGCTCATGCCGAAATCATTTTGATAACGGAACCGGATCCGGGTCGTCCCCGTACCGTAAAGCAGCTTATCCATCTGATCCTTGGTGAGCTCGGAGACCGGCACATTTTGCGCAATATTGTAATGCTCGCACACCGATTTCAGAAATTGAGGATAATAGTTGGACGTACTGCCCGCCCAAGCTTCGAATGCTCCCTGCTCGATGCTCTTGGACATATCCGGCACCAGCAAATCCGGGTCAACGATCATCTTGGCGCCGAGGCCGTCGCAATCCGGGCAAGCGCCGAACGGGCTGTTGAACGAAAACATCCGCGGCGACAGTTCCTCAATGCTGAATCCGCAAATCGGGCAGGCAAAGTTCGAGCTGAAACGCAGCTCCTCCTGGCCGATGATGTCGACCAGAATCTGGCCTCCTGACATCTTCAGCGCTGTCTCGATGGAATCGGCGAGACGGCTGCGCGCGTCTTCCTTCACCACGATCCGGTCGACGATAACCTCGATCGAATGCTTTTTATTTTTCTCAAGTTCGATATTCTCCGACAAGTCGCGCTGCTCGCCATTGACCCGAACCCGAACGAAGCCCTGCTTGGCAATTTCGCTGAAGAGACTCTTATGCTCTCCCTTCTTCCCGGATACGACCGGCGCCAAAATCTGCAGACGCGTCCGTTCGGGATACTGCATAATGCGGTCAACCATTTGCTCAACGGTCTGGGACGTAATTTCAATGCCGTGATCAGGACAATGAGGATGTCCCACTCGGGCGAACAGCAAACGCAAATAATCGTAGATCTCCGTTACGGTTCCCACTGTGGAACGAGGGTTGCGGCTTGTCGTTTTTTGGTCGATGGAAATGGCCGGCGACAGCCCTTCGATCGAATCCACGTCCGGTTTCTCCATCTGACCCAAAAACTGCCGGGCATACGCGGATAACGACTCCACATAACGGCGTTGTCCTTCGGCATAAATCGTGTCAAAGGCAAGCGACGATTTACCGGAACCGCTGAGCCCCGTCAACACCACAAACCGGTCGCGCGGAATGGTGATGTTGATATTTTTCAAATTGTGCGCCCTGGCGCCTTTAATCACAATATTATCACTAGCCAATCCCTTTCACTCCTTTAGCGACGGCACGCCGCTTTATTTCTATTGCAAAAATATCGATATATCTATTCCGCCCGTAGCTCCAGAATGGCGTCGCGCAGTTCGGCGGCACGCTCAAATTGCAGGTTCTTGGCGGCTTCTTTCATCTCGACTTCCAGTCTTCCGATCATTGCCTCGCGATCGCGTTTGGACATCTTGCCCTTGGCGTCCGCCAGATAATCGTTTTTGCTCTCTGCGACTTTGGTCGCTTCAATGACGTCGCGAATTTTCTTGCGGATCGTCTGCGGCGTAATCCCATGCTTCTCATTATACGCGATCTGAATCGAACGGCGGCGTTCGGTTTCCTTAATGGCCTTATCCATCGACTCCGTAATGCCATCGCCGTACATCAATACGCGGCCGTCCGAGTTCCGCGCGGCACGGCCGATCGTCTGGATCAGTGATCGCTCCGAGCGGAGGAATCCTTCCTTGTCGGCGTCCAGTATCGCAACCAGGGAAACTTCCGGCAGATCAAGTCCTTCTCGCAGCAGGTTGATCCCGATCAGAACATGGAAGGTTCCCAGCCGCAAGTCGCGGAGTATGCTCATCCGCTCCAGCGTTTTAATATCCGAATGCAGGTATCTTACCTTGATGCCAACCTCTTTCAGGTAGTCGGTCAAGTCCTCGGACATTTTTTTGGTCAAGGTCGTAACCAGGACGCGTTCATCCTTGGCGATCCGTTCGCGGATTTCGCCGATCAGATCGTCGATTTGGCCTTTGGTCGGACGAACTTCGATGACCGGATCAAGCAGGCCGGTCGGACGAATAATCTGCTGCACCATCGTGTTGCAGTGTTCTAGTTCATAAGGTCCCGGCGTCGCGGAAACGTATATGAGCTGGTTCGCTTTATCCTCAAACTCTTCAAACCGAAGCGGGCGGTTATCGAGCGCCGAAGGCAAGCGGAACCCATGGTCCACGAGCACGTTTTTACGCGCCTGGTCACCGTTGTACATGGCTCTAATTTGAGGCAGCGTGACATGGGATTCATCGATCACGATTAACATGTCGTCCGGAAAATAATCCATCAGCGTATATGGAGTCGCCCCTCGTTCCCGGAAGGTCAACGGCCCGGAATAGTTCTCGATCCCGGAGCAGAAACCGACTTCCTTCATCATTTCGATATCATACCGCGTGCGCTGTTCCAAACGCTGGGCTTCCAGCAGCTTGCCTTGAGCGCGGAATAATTCAAGCCGCTCCTCCAGCTCTCTTTCGATATTCTGGATGGCGATTTTCATCGTCTCCTCCTGGGTCACGAAGTGAGAGGCCGGAAAGATCGCGACATGATCCCGTTCTCCGACCAATTCGCCGGTCAGAACGTCGATTTCGGTAATCCGCTCGATTTCGTCGCCGAAAAACTCCACTCTTATCGCGCGCTCCCCATGGGAAGCCGGAAAAACCTCCAAAACATCGCCGCGTACGCGAAACGTGCCGCGTACGAAATTGATGTCGTTCCGCTGATATTGGATGTCTACCAGCCGGCTCAAAATCTGGTTCCGCGGCTTCTCCATGCCTACACGAAGAGACAAAACGAGATTACGGTACTCCATAGGAGAACCGAGACCGTAGATGCACGACACGCTCGCCACAATAATGACGTCCCGCCGTTCAAACAGGGAACTCGTCGCGGAGTGCCGCAATTTATCGATTTCTTCATTAATGCTGGAGTCTTTCTCAATGTAGGTATCCGACGACGGAATGTAGGCTTCCGGCTGATAGTAATCGTAGTAACTGACGAAGTAGTCTACCGAGTTGTTGGGGAAAAATTCTTTGAATTCGCTGGCGAGCTGCGCGGCCAGTGTTTTGTTATGGGCGATGACCAAAGTTGGCCGGCCCAACTGCGCAATCGTATGGGCGATCGTGAACGTCTTCCCCGTACCGGTGGCGCCCAGCAGGGTTTGGTGCTTCTTTCCAGTGCGTACGCCCGCAATAAGCTCCTTCACCGCTTCGGGTTGATCGCCCTGCGGCGTAAACTCGGAGATGAGCTCAAATTTATTATCGCTGAATACAATTTCACTCATTGTCCAATATCACCCTTATCGTCTAAAATGAAGTTCTAGAGGGTTAAAAATTTGTCGAATTATATAAAAACAGAGATTTCTCCCTCGTTATGGTTAACCCAGGCTTATACCGTATTTTGTAAAATAGGAATGGGTGTTCCCATGTATTATACCTTTTTCGTGCTGCAGATGCAAACGATAAGTCGAGAACAGGAGCTGTGGACATTATTATGGATATCGCAACCATACTAGGCATCATTGTAGGACTCGCGGCTATGATCGGCGGATTTTTGTGGGAGGGTGGAGAACTGGCAGGCCTGATGCAAATCACGGCGGCATTGATCGTTTTTGGCGGAACCGTTGCCGCCGTAATGATCAGCTTCCCGATCGCAAAGTTAAAAAACGTGCCCCGCGCCCTGGCGCTGGCGTTTACCTCGAGGGTACGCGAGCCGAAGAATTTAATCGAAGATATCGTCGGCATGTCTTCAATTGCCCGGCGCGAAGGCGTGCTGGCGCTGGAGAAAAAAGCGTCCGAGCATGAGGAACCTTTTCTCCGCGAGGGCATTCAGCTGGTCGTTGACGGAACGGACCGAGGCATGGTCGAACAGATCATGGGGCTGGAAATCGACGCCGTGGAGAAAAAATATGACGACTATGCCAAAATATTCGAATCCGCCGGTGGATACGCTCCAACCATGGGGATCATCGGCACTGTCATGGGATTGATCCATGTTTTGAGCAGCCTTACCGAACCGACGGCGCTGGGTCCTTCCATCGCGCTTGCTTTTACCGCGACCTTGTACGGCGTCGCCAGCGCGAATTTGATCTTCCTGCCGATCGCCTCCAAAATCAAATCCCGGGGTGAAGACGCGGTCGACCGGTTGGAATTACTGCTCCAGGGAATTCTGTCGATCCAGAACGGGGATCACCCGCTGCTCATTCGCCGCAAGCTGGAATCGTTCCAGGAGGCGGATCATTCGAAGCTGCTTCCGCCCGCTTCAAACCGTCCGGCGCCGGGGACCGCGATTGACGCCGATTCCAGGGAGAGTCAGGCATGAGAACCCATAGACGTTCGCACAAAACGGAACGCCGCGACACCAAAGACCGCTGGATGATTACCTACGCCGACTTGATCACGCTTCTGCTCATTTTTTTCGTCGTCATGTATGCCATGAGCCGCCTGGATGTTGAAAAATATCAAGTCGTCACCCAGTCTCTGCAGTCGACATTCAGAACCGGTGATTCCCTGCTGGAAAAAGGCACCGGAATCGACGGCACGGAGGATAAGTACGAGTTCAAGAACCCGCCTGACACGGACAACAAAGGGAACAGCCAGGGCAGCGGAGGCAAAGACCAGGCTAACGGCAAAACCGATCAGACCCCGATGACGGAGCGGGAGCTTGCTTTTCGCAAGCAGGAAGAGCAGCTAAGCAACCTGATGAAAATGATTCAGTCCTACATCAAGGCCAACCATTTGGAGGATCAAATCCGGGTTGCCGATCTGCCCAAAGGCATATCGATTACATTAAGCGACCGCTTCCTGTTCGATACCGGCAAAGCCGATCTGAAAAGCGGTTCGGCCAAAACCTTGTCCCAATTGGCCAGTTTGTTCCGCCAGCTCGACACGGCCATCAGTATCGAGGGCCATACCGACAATCTGCCAATCGTATATTCCTCCGAGTATAAAGACAACTGGGAACTGTCCGGCGCCCGGGCGCTGTCGGTGCTCCGCTTCTTTATCGACAAAGAGAAGCTCGACCAGAAAAACTTCCAATATGCCGGATACGCCGATACTCGCCCGGCTGCTGACAACAGCACCGCCGCGGGCCGGCAAAAGAACCGCCGCGTGGAAATCACCGTTTTGCGCCAGCTTCAGCAGTAATGAAAAACACGGCCTTAACCAGTGAAAGTTCTCATTGGTCCAGCCGTGTTTTTGATTGGCGCAGGAAACGTGAATAATTTTAAAGCCAAAGTGTTGTATTCTATGCAGCATTTGAGGCGTAGAACAAACGATGCTGCTCAAATTGTTGTATTTCCTACAACAATTTGAGACTTAGCAGCCGCTTTTGGGTCCGTATGCATCCGATATGTTGCACTTTTTGCAGCAATTGGCCGCCAGTCGCACGGTATGATCAAAAATCTTGCATGTTATGCAAGATTTTAAAATTGATGCGGTTCAAAATGCGGAGGCCATCCGAATCCGAATGGAATGCGACCGGATTGCGAACTGCCCGCACTTGATGCGCCAGGGCAGAACCGTCAGAGCGCGCCCCCTGCGCGTCACGCGCCCGTGTCGCTTTCGCGGCGCGCTCTCGCTTCGGCCCCGCCGCGGGCGGGCGACTTGGCGCCGCTGCGCGGCCGAAGCAGCTGCAGCAGCGACAGCGGCTGCAGCCTTACCGCCACCGGCGCCTTCTCGTCCGGCGCCAGAATGGCGCCGAGCTGATGGTGATCGCCGGCGTAAATGGCCCGCTGGAGGAACTTGCTCTCGCCCGCGAGATTCAGCACCTCCAGCTTGCAAAATGCCGGATTGATCCGCAGCGCGGCATGCAGATCCTCCTTCGTCGGCACGGCCACGCTGTTCACCTTAGCGATCGTCTCGCCCGCCCGGATACCCAGTTCCTCGGCCGGACTTCCCGGCAGCACGGCGAGCACCTTCAGTCCGCCTTGCGGGTTGACGAACAGCGGACTGCGGTGCTGCTCCTCAAAGCGGCTGAGCCAAACGAGCCCTTCGTGCAGCAAGAACGAGGCCAGTGCCGCGAGCAGAACCAACGGGCTCCAAAAGGCCGACAGCAGCGCTAACACAAGCACCACAAAGCCGTATCCCAGCAGGCGTCCGGAAGAGATCCGGACCTTTTCTCCCGGCAGCATTCCAATCGTCATCTCCGAGAAGCCAATGATCATCGGCAGCGCCACAATGCCAAAGCCCCCCTGCCAGGCGTCGCCGCCGAAGAAAGGCGTCCACGGCAGCACGCCCCCGGAGGTTTGGGCCGGGATCAGCAAAAGCAAAGGAACCGGCCATAGGCTCTGCATTTGGTAGCCGCCGACCAGCTTTCCGCGTTTGCCTTCATAGAACAGCGGCCCCGCAAAATCGGCCCCCTGCCACCGTACAAGCAGTCCTTCCGCCAAATGCAGCAGCCCGACCAGACATAAGAGAGCCGGAATATTCAGCTCGCGAATGACCCGAACGCCATCTCCAATCCAGCCTGAACCCTGGAAATCCGGAAACAAATTCAGCGTAAACTGAATAACGCCAAGCAGACCCACCGAATAAGCCATGCACAAATAACGGACGCGAAACAGCAGCAGCACAATGGTAACCACCCATATGCAAACGATGCCCTCCACCGTCAGCGTCATCCCGAGAAACGCGGACACCAAAGATACCGCAATCCCTGCCAGCAGGCCGCCAAGCACCGTCCTCCAGGTTTGCGCTCCCCAGCCGTGCAGCCGGACATGAAACAATTTCCGCTCAAGCAGTACTTGTCTTCGGTACAGCAGCATAATCAAAATAATCGAAATATAGTAAAAGGGCTGCAGAAACAATTGGGCTCCCGCTAACGCCAAACTCCATAATCCTTCAAGCACCAGATCCAAGGGGTCTTCACGCTCCTTAATTCGTTACATTGTTGTCCAACTGAATAAACGTCCTGGACAAGAAAAAAAGAAGGCCGGAAAATCAGCCTTCTTACTTTATTCGACGCCTAGGGCGCGATTTCCTTCCGGACCTCGGTGATGGCTTGGTTCATCTGCGCATCGTTCTTCGGATCGCGGATTTTATCGATCAGGCTGCTTTCCAGCGACTTCGCCGTGTTGGTGTCCAGAACGCCGTTTGCGGAAAGTTTATGGCTGCTTTGGAACTCTTTCAGGGCGTTTTCCGTATTTTTATCGAAATAGCCGTCCTTGCGTCCCGGGTTTATTCCCAAACCACTAAGCATGATCTGCGCGCTTTTGATATCCTCGCCAAGCATATCAAATTTGAACGTCTTTTCCTTGTTGATCGGCGCTACCGAAAAATAATCCGGCTGAGCTACCGCAATATCCGGTTTGATGCCTTTCTTATGAATCCATTCACCGTTAGGCGTCAGCCACTTGGCGATCGTAATCTTCAACAAACTGCCGTCGCCCATTTCCTGGCTAAAGCTTGACTGTACCGTCCCTTTGCCGTAAGTCGTTTCACCGACCAGTTTGGCGCCCGCCGATTCCTGCAGGGCTCCCGCCAAAATTTCCGACGCGCTTGCGCTGCCTTTATTCGTCAATACGGCAACCGGATACGATTTGCCGCTGCCGTTCGACACGGTTTTCTCGCGTCGCCCAGCCCTATCCTCGACCTGGACGATGGTCTTTCCCTTCGGAACGAACTGCTCCGCCATCTCGGTTACAATCTGAAGCACGCCGCCCGGATTGTTACGAACATCGATAATCAACCCGTTCAGGCCCTTTTTCTCCAAAGAAGCTATTTCCTGCTTAAAACGATCAGCTGTATTCATCGAAAACTCAGTGATCTCAATAACGCCGATTCCTCCGTCCTCCATATGCGAATACACGGTTTCCAGGGGGATATCGTCGCGAACGATCGTAAACTCCAACGTTTCGGTGTTACCCGTCCGCTTGACTTTCATTTTGGCCTCCGAACCTTTGGGACCGCGGATTTTAGCCACCGCTTCATTTAAGCTAAGTCCTTCAAACGTCTCCCCGTTGACCGAAATCAAAATATCTTTAGGTCTAATCCCGGCTTTTTCCGCAGGCGAGCCTTTGATGGGGGATACCACCACCACGTTGCCGTCCTCCAGCGAAACCTCGGCGCCGATTCCCGAAAAAGAACCTTCGATCTCCTCCGAGAATTGCTGGGCAGTATCCGGGGCCATATAAGTGGAGAACGGATCGCCAAGCGCATTCATCATACCGTCAATCGCTCCGTCGATCAATTTGGTTTGGTCAACTTTCTCGACATAATTGCTCTCCACGAGATCAAGCGCCTTCTCGATCTTTTTGACGCCCGCCTTAGAGCTTTGGCTCGTGCTATTATCCGCAAATACGCCGCTTCGCAAGGGACCGGAATCGGCAAAGCTCCATTCGCCCGTAAGCGTTAAGGTAAGCAAGCTGCTGACCAGCATCGCAGCCAGGACGAGAAAAGCCACCGTACGTCCTTTAAACATGAATGAAATTCACCGCCTCAAGTCCAAGTTGGAATGTTTCATAGTATATGTCCAGCTTGTACGAAATATTTGTATTTCAAGCCGAATGAAGGAAAAAACGGATACACATCCCTTACGGGCGGTATCCGTTAATCTCGAACACAAAATTATTTTATTACAAATAAGGCATCGGGTCTACCGCCTTGCCGTCAATACGGACTTCAAAGTGGCAGTGAGGTCCGGTCGAATCCCCGGTACTTCCCACTTCGGCGATTTTTTCGCCTTTTTTCACCTGCTGCCCTTTTTCCACCTTGATTCCGCCGTTGCGGATATGGCCGTACAATGTCCAGACATTATCGCCGTGATCGATGATAACCGTATTGCCGTAGCCGCTCCACCATTCAGCTACGATTACCACGCCGCCCTCGGCCGCATGAATGTCCGTACCCTGCGGAGCTGCGAAGTCCACCCCGGCATGGAGTTTTCTTACCCCGGTAATCGGATGGATCCGGTAACCGTATCCAGAGGAAATGCGGGCTCCGTCGACGGGCAGTCCCATTGAGCCGCCGTTTCCTTTAAAGCCGCCAGAGCCTGAAGAACTTCTCTTGTAGGTATAAACCTGAGCGGCTTTCAGTTTGTTTTTCTCTTGCTCGAGCGCAGCGCGTTTAGTGGCCAGTTCAACGAGCAGGGCCTCCTGATCAGCGCTAATATCGTCGGATTCTTCGATTTGATCGTTGTATTTAGCGATCAGCTGCTGCTTTTCATCTTCCTTTTGCTCCAGATCGCTTTTGCGGGATTCCGCGTCCGCGTAAAGCGTTTTGACTTTGGCGTAATCGTCGTTCAGCTGCTTTTGCTGTGTCAGAATGAGCTCTTTGTCCTTTTTATGCTCGTCCAGCAGGACATGATCCTGGTTGGCGATGGCTTGCAGAGAATCGGCGCGCTCCAGGAAATCCGTAAAGCTGGTGGAGGACAGAAGTACATCCAAGTATGAAACGGCCCCGTCCGTATACATCAACCGGATTCGGGAGTCCAGCAATTTCGAACGTTCCTGGATCCGAGCTTGCGTCTCATCCAGCTTCGTTGCGGTATTGCGCAGGTCAGTTTCCGTTTTGTCGATCTGGACCGATATTTTAGTCAGCTCGTTGCTGACAGTGTTAATCTGCCCTATCAGCTGCTGCAGATAGTTGGTGTTCTTGTTGACGTAGTGCTGAGCCGACTGCTTGTTCGCTGCGGCTTGATCTTGCTGTTTCTTGGCCGCCTTGGCCTGCTCCTGCAGCTGCTTGAGTTCTTTATCGATCTGGCTGATCGTTTTCGTTTTGGCATAGCCCTCGGTAGGATGAAAGATCATAGCGGATAAGGCGACAACGGCAACAATGGATATCCATTTCTTCAATTTGGCTTCCCCGTCCTTCTTAATCAACTTCTGAAAGCTTGGCGGGAAATAACGAACTGCAAGAAAATGTGAGCCATCGATCGCTGTTGCAATTGAATGGTCTTGGTCGAGTAAAGTTCGACAAGGTGACAATTCAATTGCAAAGGCGAACGCTAAGCAAATGCTTCCGAAGCAGCTTTCTTGCAGAAAGCTTTAACTTCTCCTGCTCCAAATTTCCTCTCCGTCCGAAATTCCCGCCGTGCTTTCCCCCACTACCATTAACCTGATTAACCAATAACGCTCTACACTTTCAAAAACTTGCGTATCGACATGGTGCTGCCCCAAATTCCGATCAGGAGTCCGAGCCCAACCAGCAGCACTGCAAATTGAACGCCGATTTCGCTAATCGGGACAAGCCGGAAAGCGAGGGTAACGTCCGCTTTGACGGAACCGACCAGTTCACTGTAGCCGAAAAACAGAACACCTACGGTAATCAGCGATCCGACTAGCCCAATCAGCGCGCCCTCGACAAAAAACGGCCCCCTGATAAAAGCGTTCGTCGCGCCAACCAGTTTCATGATGCCGATTTCCCGGCGGCGGGCCAAAATCGTAACCCGAATCGTGTTGGAGATCAGGAACATCGCCATGAGTCCGAGCCCCGCGACAAACGCAAAGCCGATATTGCGTACGGCCCGGGTTATTTTGAACAGTTTTTCGGTCGTTCCTTGACCGTAATTCACTTTATAGATCGGCTTGTCCTTGTAATTGTCGTTCAAGGCCTTGATTTTCGTGGCCACAAAAGGCACTGTGGTGGGCTCGACCACCTGGACCTTGAAGGTATCGGGAATCGGATTGGTTTTCTCGTCGTATCCTTCGAGGAGCTCTTTGCCCTCATCGCCGAGTTTTTCTTTAAAATCCTCCAAACCTTCCGCCTTCGGGATCAGCGTAACCCGGCTGACCTCTTCCATCGAGCCGATGTCGGTGTTCAGCTTGTCGATTTCCGCCTGAGTCACGTCGGAGTTGAGGTAAACCTTGATTTCCACCTGGCTGTCCGCTTCATCCGCAAAGGAATTGACATTCAAAACCAGCAGGATAAACACGCCCAGGATAAATAGAGAAACCACGATGGACGTAATCGAAGCGACCGACATCCAGCCGTTTCGAAATACATTCTTGGAGCCTTCGCGCAGATGCCTGAAGAGGGTGCTAAAAATCATAGCCGTATTCCCCTCTCAGCTGATCTCGCACGATGTTGCCGTGCTCGATGGCGATAACGCGTTTGCGCATCGTATTTACGATTTCTTTGTTGTGCGTAGCCATGACAATCGTCGTGCCCCGGAAATTGATTTCGTCGAGGAGCTGCATAATGCCCCAGGACGTTTCCGGGTCCAAATTCCCGGTAGGCTCGTCCGCAATGATGACGGACGGGTTGTTGACGATCGCCCTGGCGATCGCCACGCGCTGCTGCTCTCCTCCCGACAACTGGGAAGGGTCGCGGCTCGCTTTATTTTTCAGCCCGACGAGATCGAGCACTTCAGTCACGCGTTTTTTGATGACTTTCTTGGGAGCTTCGATAACCTCAAGGGCAAAAGCCACGTTTTCATAAGCCGTCAGCTTCGGAAGCAGGCGGAAATCCTGAAAAATAACGCCGATGTTCCGGCGGACATAAGGGATTTTGCGGGGCTTGAGCTTGCCGATATTAAAACCGTTCACGGAAATTTGCCCTTTCGTAGGCACTTCCTCCCGGTAAATTAGCTTCATGAACGTCGATTTCCCCGCTCCGGAGGGCCCGACCAGATATACGAATTCATTGCGATCGATCTTGACCGATATTCCCTTCAGGGCATGAGTTCCATTCGGATACGTCTTCCATACATCCTGCATTTCAATCACTTAATCACGTCCTAAGTCTTGATTCCTGATCCTTTGAATCGCCATACTTTACTTTCGACATGTTCCCGCCAAATCCTTTAAAAGTTGAGGAATTTCCTTTTCGTCCGCTATTTATTGTAACAAAGATGTTACCTCTTGAGTACCCGAAAGTTTCCTGAATTCCATCATATATATGGTTGTACAAGGATTTTTCCAATCGATACCGTTCATTCGAACAAAGGAGCAGACGATGAAAAAAATACGTTGGATTGGAACCGCTGTCGGCGCCCTGATTCTGCTTGGTTTGGTGCTGTTTGGCTCGCTGTGGCTGTATGCCCGGCAGGATACCATTCCTCCCGGGACCACGGTAGCAGGTATGAAGCTGGGGGGAATGAAAATCGATCAGGCCATGCACGAGCTCGAGCGGGAACTGTTAGTGCTGCGGAAAGAACAAGCGATTTTCGTCATTCAGGACTCGGAAATGAAGTTAACCTGGCAGCAAGCGGGTGTGGTTTGGTCTGCGGGGGCCTTCCGTGCTGAGGTAAATCGCATTACGGAAGGGAGCTTGTGGGAACGGGCACGAGCCCGCAAACAATTTCCCCGCGAATGGAACCTTAAGACGTCGGTGGACCGGAAGCAGCTCGGAAAAATTTTTTCTCCCAAGTGGGAAAAAGCGGAGTTCGGCGATCCCGTGAATGCCGTTCGGACGATCATGCCGGACGACAGCATCCGCTATTTGCCGGGCCAGCCCGCCAAGCGAATCGACTGGGAGCTATTTCTGGTCCGGGTGTCAGAAGCTGCTCCGCGGCAGTTGCCGAGGTCTGGCGCCGGCCGCGGCGAAAGCGGCGGGAGCGGGAACGGCGCAGCTTCTTTGAACCAGGTACGAATTATCGTACCGCTGCGACTAGCTCAGCCCAAGGTGACGATTGAAAGCTTGAAGCAAGAGGGCATTAAGCGGAAAATCATGCAATTTTCCAGCAGTCTTGCGACAAGCGGGAGCGGGCGCGTGCATAATGTCGATGCGGCAGCTCGCAGCGTGGATGGCATCGTACTGCCGCCGGGAGGAATCTTCGATTACGACAAAGCGATCGAATACGCCGAGAAAACCTACGGCTTCCGAAATGCTCCGGTCATCTTCGGCGGCAAGCTGGTGCCCGGAATCGGCGGCGGAATCTGCCAGGTTTCAAGCACCTTGTATAACGCGGCCATCCGCGCCGGGCTCACCATCGTCGAACGGCGCAATCATTCGCTTCCGGTCAGCTATGTTCCCAAAGGACAGGATGCGACGTTTGCTAAAGGTTACATTAATTTCCGTTTCAAAAACACTACCGGCCACCATCTTCTCATCCGCGCCGAGGTCGAAAATCGCCAGCTCACGATTAAGTTTTTTGGAGACATACCTCAAAACGTGAGCTACAGCATTGAATCGCGCACAACAAAGGTGCTGCCTGCGCCGAACAAATATGTAGTCAACAGCTCGCTGCCCCGAGGCAGCCAGCAGGTCCTCCTCCAGGGAAAGCCGGGATACAAGGTGGACACTTACCGAATCAAGAAAGTGAACGGCAAAGCGACGGAAACGACATTGCTCTCCAGCGACACATACCCGGCGCAGCCTACCGTAATTGCCGTCCGCCAAAAAGAAACGCCGCCGCGTTCCGTACGGCCTGAAGAAGACCGAGTAAAGACACCGAAAATCATCCTGGAAGACGGGGTTGAGGGACCCGATTTCTAGAATGAGCCGGTGGGAAGGTTACTGCAGGGGACGGGCATTTTAACTGACCTTTGGAAGACGTTTCGACGGACGTTTGGCAGACGTTTTGGAGAGAAACTGAGCGTCTGCTTTTGTCGTCAAGCCTCAACTCCCCAATAGAGGTAATTTGTGGCGCTATTTCAGCATTTTCGCCACATTCAAGGAAAATAAGGGCACTATATGGCGCTATTGTGGAATTATCGCTATAAATTCGCTATTTTTACGCCAATGATGCAAAAGTAAGGCCATTTTATGCCTTTATTTCCCCGGAAATTGTCTATCGGGGTCAAATAGCGGTAAATAAGGGCGTTATAAGCTAAAACAGGTATTGGTGTGGTGCTGTTGGTGGTGCTGTTGGTGGTGCTGTAATGTTTCGGTGTTTCGGTTGTTGGTGGTGTTCGACAAGTATGGTTTTATGCCCCGTTTTCTTGCGTGCTCCGATAAAGTTCCAGCAAGTGCAGACGTATGTATATGAATTGTTACCGTCGTATACTATAAACCGTTTCATTGTCTCGCTCCAAGCCAATTCGTTCTTTCACAGCAAAAGCCGCTCCCCCGCCGGGCTTAAGCGATAAGCACGTATGCGTTCATTTCCGCTGGCCGGCTCCACCCACTGCTTCCTCGTCAATAATTGAAGCCACTTTCTTGCCGTTTTGCTCCCCACTTTCATATGAAGGCAAATTTCTTTCGGTGTAAGCGGATGGGATGCACGCAGAAACAGCCTGATGATTTCTTTTTCAAACCAGCTTGCCTCCTCCATACCCCGATCCTCCTCGCCAAGCCATCTGCCCATGAACTGCTGGAGTGTTTGCTGACAGTACCTCGGGCTTTCCTGCACGTCATCGTACGAAAATCGGAGTATCTTCCACCCGTCCAAAATCAGATCGTTCTGCCGCCTGCACTGGTCGGAAAATTGAAAACGACTGATATTTCGAAGATGCGGTCCGTACCCGTCAATCTCAATAGCCAGTTTCATCCCCTGCCGGAGATAAGCGAAGTCGAGGAACCGACTGCCGTCTTTGAAATCGTTAACTTCATATTCGGGGTGCAGAAAGTGAAAATGTGCAAAGGCCGGCCACCAAACCTTTTTCAAAAACTGCTCCTCCGCATGCCCGATTCCATCCTCCAGCCTCCTCGCCCGTTCACCTTGCCGTTTCGCCAAATGTACCGCCACAAAATTCCTATAAGCATCATCAAGTACCATTTTCAGCCCTCGTTTCCCGGAAGATTCAAATACCTCTTTACTCGCAGAACAGAAAGACAAAGTGCGTCAATCGTCCCCAGAGAAGTAAAAACGCCCTTTGTCCACGGGGTTACCGCAAACAAAAGGCGTGTACTTCACGACATTAATGATACATCAGTCAGTTTTTAATAGAATATCACGTTTCCAAAAATTGGCGCAAGTGTTATTAATGATTACCAGGTGATCGAACTAGAAATAACGCGGCTGGTGGTACCTCCATGACCAGTTGTGCTCCATGGCTAAGGGTACCGAATAAAAATAGCGGCATGTTAGGGTCTTATTTTCGGGTTTCCTGCGTGTTGAGCAACAATAGAGGAATAAATGGACCTTAATTTCCGACAAACGGGGCACAAAGCGGCCATTCCCCGGCGATTCGAGATAATAGCGCCCTTTCAGTCCTCTATTTCACGCAAAACGAGAGATATCAGCCCATTAGAACCCTTTTGTTCCCTTATAGATACCTCTGAGATGCTTCTGAGATACCCCTGAGATGCTTCTGAGTGCTTCTGAGATGCTTCTGGGTTTTTCAACAGTGGTGATGGGAGCATTGGCTGTTTTCCCATCCAAGGCTGTGATTGGTTTCATTTAATTTTCATTCTTTCACATAAAACAGGCAAAGAATTTCCCAAGCTATTGATTATAAAAGAATGGCGTGTTATGGTGATTCAGTTCTGCTTATTTTAAATTCTTACTAACGATTACAGCAGTCATTGCTGTCATTTTTTCATCAGGAGGAAACAAGAAATCAAATGAACAAAATCGATGCTTTCTCCACGGCCAAATCTAATCGGACAGCCGCTTGGCTGCTGGTCACCGCCGTGCTGCTCACCGCCGCCACTTTGCGTTCCCCGATCACTGGCGTCGGTTCCCTGATCGGGGAGATTGAGGCCGCAACAGGCTTGTCCCATACGATGTCGGGCATGCTGACCACGCTGCCACTGATCGCTTTTGCCGTCTTTGCGCTGGCGGCGCCGGCCCTCTCCGCCCGTTTCGGGATGGAGCGCACGCTGCTGTACAGCATGGTGCTGATGACGGCGGGAATTATCGTGCGTTCCTTGCCTTCCGTGCCGGCGCTTTTTGCCGGAACGGCGCTGATCGGCATCGCGATCGCCGTATGCAACGTGCTGGTTCCCGGACTGATCAAGCGGGATTTCGCGCATAACATCGGACTCATGACGAGTCTCTATACGTCATTTCTGAATCTCTGGGCCGCAATCGCTTCCGGGATCAGCGTGCCGATCGCCCGCAGCGCCTTCGGCTGGCGCGGCGCTTTAGGGTGCTGGGCAATTCTGACGCTCATCACCGCAATTACGTGGCTTCCGCTGCTGCGGCATTCATCCGCAGCCGCAAACCGGAAATCGCAAGAACCTGCAGCAAAGCGCCGTAAAACAGGCAGTATCTGGCGCTCTTCTGTGGCTTGGCAGGTCACCTTATTTATGGGCTTTCAGTCCATCATGTTTTATGTCGGCGTTTCCTGGCTTCCGGAGATTCTGCATGACCGGGGCATGAGCCCGGAAAATGCCGGCTGGATGCTGTCCCTCATGCAGATCGTCAGCATGGCCGGTTCATTCCTCATGCCGCTGATCGCCGCAAAAACCCAGCACCAGAAATTGCTGGCTGCGGCTTCCTCCGCCCTGTTTTTACTCGGCTTCGGCGGAATCTGGCTGGGCTCCGATGCCTTGGCCGCGCTTTTCATCATTTTGATCGGCTTTGGCTGCGGTACTACCTTTGGCCTTGCCGTGGTATTCTTCGCTCTGCGTACGCGGACAGCCGGTCAGGCTGCCGAGCTGTCGGGCATGGCGCAGGCGGTCGGATACTTACTGGCCGCCGTTGGCCCAACGCTGTTCGGGTTTATCCATGACCAAAGCGGAAGCTGGAATACGCCGCTGGCTCTGATGGTCGGCCTGTCGGTGTTTACCGTCGTGTTCGGCTATACTGCCGGGCGGAAAGGCTACGTCAGTTCCGAGTAACGCAAGTGATCGATGCCATGCCAAAAAGCTCCGTTCCCTGAACCTAAGGAAGCGGAGCTTTTATCATTTTGAGTCCTCCGTCTATATCAAGAAACCTCGGCCGCTTGCACTAAAGCTTCGGGCTTATGCTTGAAGATCGGAATAAGGATCGTCGCGCCAAGCAGCATCACAATTCCCGAAACCGCGTAGATTCCGACCAACGGGAACGCGTTTTTAAGCACGCCGGACAATGACATCATAATAACCATCATGCCCATGAACATGGGATTGAGCACACCGTTAACGCGCCCTACGTAAGACTGCTCCGTCCATTGCAGGATCATCGTGTTGATGCCGATTTGAATGCAAGGCATCGTCAGCCCGTTCAGAAATTGCAAAGCCAATGTCAGCGGAACGCTGGTGGAAAAGCCTATTCCGGCAATGCAAACGGCGCTGATCGCCATGCCGAGGGCAAGCAGCATCTGCGGAGACATTTTTTTGGCCAAAATCATTACCGCGACTCCGCCGATCAGCATGGCGCCCCCGTTGACCATTGATAAAAATTGCAGGAACTCCTTGGGCTCTCCGAGCCGTTCCGTTACAACGAACAACCCCAGCGTCTGGATGATCCCTACGGAAAAACCGGCGATCGCAAATCCGGCTCCCAGTACCTTGAGCACCGGGCTGCGCCAGACGTAACGGAAACCGTCCGTCATCTCCCGGCGGAAATCCGTTTTCGATTTCTCCGCCTCCGGCTGCTCCTCATCAGCAGGAATCCGGAACAGCGTGAGCGCGGATAACAGAAAGGCCACGCCCATAACGCCGATCGAGACGTAAATTCCGAATTGATGGTAAGCGTAAATACCAAGCGACGGTCCGAGGATCATAAAGATGGCCATAAGCGTTTGAAACAGCGCCATGCCCTGCTGGACTTGATCGGGATGAACATGCTGCTTGAACAGCTTCATGACCGACGGCTGCGAAAACTGCGACAAAATAGCGGAAATAAAAGTGGCGAAATAGACCGTCTCCCAGGATCCGTAAAGCAGCGTCAGCAATACGGCAAACACCGAAACGGAGGACAGGAAGTCGCACCAGATCATCGTTTTTTTCGGTTTCCAGCGATCGGCAAAAGCGCCGCCGATAAACGAAAAGACGAAGATCGGGGCAAATTCGACGACCGAGATCAGCGAAACCGCCAAAGGATCGTTATTGGTTTTATCCGTAACAAACATCAAAATGGCGAAATTGCGCACCCATATCCCAATTTGCAAAAATAGATTGGACAGCAGGACCGTTTGATAAAACCGGTTCCGAAGCAAGCTGCCGAAAGCGGGAGAGACCTGTGCATCAGTAGTCATATCTTCCAGCACTCCTTTTCACTTAACTTTCGGCTTTGTTTTGCGCCACCAACGTGGAGCTTTGATTTTGGTCCAGGTTGAAATCGTCTGTTCCCAGCATTTTGGCTCTGCCCATCAAAGAAACCGTAATCAGCGCCAGCGCCGCCGGCACCAAAGTCCATAAAAACATATTCGTGATCGATGCCGACAAATCGCCCACAATCCGGTCCAGCACCGGAGCGGGAATGGCTTTGCGCGCGTCCGAGGTCAACAGAGCCCGCGGGTCCTTGACCGACGGCATTCCTTGCGCCCCCGCTCCCTGCATCCCCGCCATAGACTCGGTCATCCGGCTGGTGAATTCGTTTCTCTGAATAATCCCGAAAATCGTAATCCCGACCGTCATGCCCAGTGAACGGACAAAAGCCATGGTAGCGCTGGCCGCCCCCCGCTGCTGCGGACCAAACTCCTGAATCGACGACATCCCAAGCACGGAAAAGGAGAAGCCAACTCCAAAACCGGCGATGCCCATATACAGCGAGAGCACGGTCTTGCTCGTTTCAGGCGTAATCGTAGACAGCAGGAAAATCCCCACAATAAAAATCAGTGCAGACATAATCATCACATTGCGGAAACTCGTACGCTGAACAAGGAATCCGCCGATCTGGGCCGCAACCACTGAGCTCAGCGTCATCGGCAGCAAAATCAGGCCGGAGTTCGTCGCCGTTCCGCCGGTCACGCCTTGCACAAACAGCGGAATGTATATGGAAGCGGCGATAAACGCGGCCCCGTAGAACATTCCGGCGGCATTGCTGCTGGCAAACAGCCGTTTTCGGAACATGGCGAAAGAAATAATCGGTTCCTGCGCGGTCCGTTCCACCAACAGGAAAACCGTAAACAGCACGGCAAACGCGATGAACAATCCGATGATTTCGGCCGAATCCCAAGCGTAGATCTGACCCCCAAACTCCAGAGCGAACATCAGCGCTACGATCGAACCAACCAGCGTGATCGCACCCCACCAGTCGATCTTCTGTTTCGCATGCACCGCGGATTCGTGGTAAAACACGATAATCAGCAGCAGCGCAATGACGCCAAGCGGCAGATTGATATAGAAATTCCATCTCCAATTCAAATGGTCGGTAATAAACGCGCCAAGCAGCGGCCCCACCAAGCTGGACACGCCAAACACGGCTCCGAACAAACCGCCCATAGCGCCGCGTTTCTCGATAGGGAATACATCAAACACGATAGCAAAAGCGATCGGCATCAAAGCGCCGCCGCCGATCCCTTGAATCGCGCGGTAAATACTGAGCTGCACGATGTTGTCGGCCGTCCCGCACAAGACCGAGCCAAGCAAAAACATGGCGATTCCAAATACGAAGAACCGTTTTCGTCCGTACATGTCGGACAGCTTGCCGAAAATCGGCATGGCCGCCATCTCCGCCACCATATAAGCCGAGGTGACCCATACATATTTGTCGAGTCCGCCCAATTCGGAGACGATGGTCGCCATCGCGGTGGCCACGATCGTGTTATCCATGGCAGCCATCAAAATGCCCAGCAACAACCCCGCCACTACCAATCCAAGCCGGTTTCTATTCTCTCTCATGCTTTACCTCCACTCGTTAATGCTTTCGGTAACTTCGGATTGTCTATCCTGATGAAAAGCGTTTCGATATTCTACCCGCCCGATCCGGCAGCCCGGGCCGATCGTGACATCCCCGCCGCGTACCACGTCCGCGGTCGTATTTTCGAGGCGGACGACGTCGCCTTCGATCACTTTCGCCTCCAAATCCGGGGTTCCCCAGGATTTGAACCAGGAAGCCCATTTCCACGAGGCATGCGGCCCAACCGTGATTTGCCCGCCGACGATTTCGGCGATTCGGCTTCTCCCGAACATTCGGAGTTCCACCCGCTCGGCGTTGATCATCCCTTCGGTCTGGAGAGCGCCCTTCATCAAGAACTGCTCGGCCTGACATCCGTTTTTGATCGTACAGTTCCCATATATATTGATTTCTTCTCCGGAAATGCCGTCTCCGATCGAAACCTCGCCGCTAACTTTGGTTTTTCTGGCTTTGAACCCCCCTGTGACTTCAACGCCTCCGGTAACGCTCAACTCGCCGCCGCTAAAGCCGCCGAGCACCTTCACGTTTCCCGTTACCTTCAAAACATCGGCGTTTAGCCCCCCTTCAACGCTGAGGTTCCCCGTGCATTTCAGGAAGACGCAATCCATGTCGCCGTTGATTTCTGCGTCCCCAACAATGTTTACTTTGTTAAACGCTCCGCCGTTGGATCTGCCGTTGCCGACGATCTTCAAATCGGAGACGCGCTCTCTCATATCCTCCGTAGCCATATGTTTGTTTCCCTCCTATATTTGTTCGGCTGAAGCAACCGACGCCTTCGGAGCCTTCTCGTACCGGTCCCTGTATTCTACGCGCCCGATGTCGCACCCCGGGCCGATAACAACCGAATTTCCCCGGACCACCGAAGCCCTGGTCTCCTCCAGTACGACGTCGTCACCCTCAATGACTTCCGCGGTCAGACCCGTGGCAAGAGCTGGAGAGAGGAAGGAGAGAAGATTGCGGGAGCCCGTTTTCTTCCGCACATGAATGCGCTCTCCGCCGATCTCCTTGGCGCGGCAGGGCCCGGCCATATAAATGTCAATGACTCCGGCATTCAGCAGCCCGCCGACCTGAATTTGACCGTGAACCTTCAATTCTTCATATTCGGCGTTGCCGTCCAGCTTAAAGGATCCATCGACGGTCGCCTTCTCGCCCGACGCCCCGAAGCCGCCCGTCAGCATTCCGTTCACCTTCACTTCCGCGAATTTCACATCGCCCTTTACCTTGAGCATTCCGTCCAAGACGATTTGTCTTCCGCTAATCGTCCCCGCCGCCGAGCCGGTTCCCTTAAGCCGGAATTCTTCCGCTTCGACGGTGTCCTTCATTTTCAGCGTACCGTTCGCCGTCAGAACGGAGCAGACAACGCTTCCGTTCAAAGTCGCAATCCCTTCCGTGTCTATCTTTCTGTAGGTTCCCCCGGCAGCCTGCCCGATCCCGTTGATGGTCAAATCCTTCGCATTATTTTCCATCCCTCAAAACTCACTCCCGCCTACGAGTAATTTCAAACCTTCCGTGCACTGGGCCAAAGACAAACGCGCTACCGTTCTTACGCTGTGATCGGCATAAATGTCAATATCGCCCGGCACGAGCAGAAAAGCGGCCACCCCCATCTTCCGAATCAAAAGAATACCGCAATCCTTTCCCGCGAGCTCAGGCAAATAGTCTTCCAGTGTACGAACCAGCAAACGTCCTTCATCCAGCGAAATGTCTCCGCTTTGCAAAAGCTTATCCAGAATATAAACGATAAGAATTTTATCGAAACCGAACGTTGGGTTTTGGGCAGATGGATCAACGGTTTCGACGTATAAATTCAGCGCTGTTGATGTAACAATGTTCCGTTCTAATATTTCTCCCGCACTTAGCCTCATTTCTCCCAAGCTTGGGGAAAAGACGTCCGCCAGAGCATCCAATGACAAATCGTCCTTCATATTCAGGATGCGGTCGATCCTCAGCAGTATTTTTTCCCGGGGAAAAAACGTCTCCTGCCCCGTAAACGAGGACTTACGGATGAACCATTGCTCCGGGATCAGATTTTTGCGTTTCCAGCGGTATAACTGGCCATAGGAGATGCCCGTCAAATCAAGCAGCTCTTTCTTGGAGATCAGTTCCTCATTCATGGCAATGCTCCTTTCTTGCAAGAATAACGTAACATAACATTGTTACGTTGTAAACTATAAAAAAAAACCACCCGTACATATCCGGGCGGTTTTTAAGGTTCTCAACTTCACTTCTGATGCTCAATCGCTACTTCAAAGTTTGAAACGGTCGATTTTATGATGCAAATCCGTAGCCATCCGGGCGAGTCCTTCCGAAGCGGAGGAGATTTCCTCCATCGTAGCGAGCTGCTGCTCCGTCGCGGAAGTTACGCTTTGGAAAGCATCGAGGCTCTTCGACGAAGTCGCGGCGATATGTTCCACCGAATTCACGATCTCATCCGCACTGGCCGACATTTCCTGCGTAATGGCCGAAACCTCGTGAATTTGCTCCGATATTTGTTTTGTCGACAGCTCGATTTGCTTGAAGGCGCTTTGGGCTTCGGTCGTCACGGAAATGCCCCGTTCAACGTTTGCCGTGACCTCTTTGTTCATAACATCGTAGACTTTTCCCGTCAGTTCGGTCATCTCTCCGATACGGCCCTGAATCATTTCGGCCGTTTGCTTCGACTGCTCGGCAAGCTTCCGCACCTGCGCGGCGACAACCGCGAAGCCGCGGCCCTCGTCGCCGGCTCTGGCCGCTTCGATCGCCGCATTCAGGGCGAGCAAATTGGTTTGTACGGCAATATCGGTAATCGCGCTGCTCATCTCCGCAACCTGGGCACTAAGCTCGTTCATTTGCTGCATGAGGTCGGCCGATTCCTGGGTAGTGCGGCGAATTTCTTCCATTTGCTCGCCGACTTGCAGCACTTTCTCGCTGCCGGTGCGCACATCGGCCTCCGTCCGGAAAGAGGATTCGACAATCGTGCCGGAGGATTCGGCGATTTTGCGGATGCCCATCGACATTTCTTCCATCGTCTTGGTGCTGTCTGCAGAAACGGCGGCTTGTTTCTCCGCGTCGTTGGACGCCTCCTGGACCTGTTCCACGATATATTCGATTGCTTTGGAGCTTTGCTCGGTACCGGCAGTCAGTTCTTCGCTGGAGGCGGACAACTGGCTTGAGGTTTCCGCCATATCCTGAACCATATTCCGCAAGGAATCCAGCATCAGGTTGTAATTGCCCGCAAGCTGCCCGATTTCATCTTTGCGTTTGGTCTTCACATCGCCGCTTAAATAACCTTCGCTAACCCGCTTGGCCGAATCATTAAGCTGTTCGATCGGACGCGTAATTTGTCGAATTACGAAGAATAGCAATACTCCCGCAATCACCAGCGTTGCGCCGAGCACAATGAGGGCGGTACGCAAAATAGGCGCCGAAGCTTCGCTGAATTCCGTCATGTCCAGTACGCCCACCACTTTGAAGCCGGTCAGTTTATTGGTGTTGTAATAGGCGCTTTCCGGCTTTCCGTTGGCCGGATTATCATAAGTCAGGAAACCCGAATCGGCATCCTTCAGCTTGGCCAAATATTCTCCCTTCGCCTCTTCACCGATCGCAATCGTCGGATGCGAAGTATACTTATTGGTCCGGTCGAGGATATAAATGTATCCTTTGTCGCCCAGCTTCACCTTTTTAACCATTTCATTAATTTTGCTTAAGTCGAGGGAGACGGTAATCGCCCCTTTATGATCCGGAAGTGATTGGCTGACGAACAAGTTGTAATTGCCGGTGGTTGCCGATTTGAAAGGATCGATGATCACTGTTTCGTCCGGGGTTTTCATCGACGCTTTATACCAATCTCTGTCCCGAGGGTCGTAATCCTGCTGCCCGGGATCCGGGGCTTTCATCCAAGCGCCGTTTTCGTTCCCGACCGTCATATTTTCAAGCTCCGGATGCTTCTCGACAAATAAATCTATGAGCTTTCTCAGCTCCGGCGATTTCGTATCGATCTGCTCCGAAGTTATTTCGTTCACCAGCTGCTGAACATTAAACATCTCGGCTTCCACGATTTTATTCAAGTTGTCGTTCAGCAGATCGACGCTGGATTTCGTGCTTTGGTTCATCTTGTTATGTAATTGTTCCTTAGCGCTGGTGTAACTGGTATAAGTAATCAACAGGTTAGGAATGATCAGCATGATTGCGAAAAGAATCAGCATCCGGTTGCGCAGCTTCTGTGTTCCCAGATTACGTTTCATGCGGGTGAATACGTTGTTCATAAAATCTCCCCCTCGAATGGATAACGGCATATTTCTTTTGTGGCGATCTGGTTGAATGCTGAATAAACGGATGTCGAATGCGGCATGGAAACGGGCTCCGCGGGTTCAGCCTGTTGAATACGAAAAGGGCCGTACTGTCTCCGGCAAAAAGCCGTTTTATTGCGATATGTAAATCCACTGACGCCCCCTTTCCGCAAACTTGCTGATTTTCCCTGTTCAGTAATTCAAAATTTGAAAGCGATAAAATTAAGTCAGGCTAAATACTTAACTTATCTTATATTTCGACAAAATCCGATTAATATTTTATAAGCTTTCAGAAAATTCCGAAAAAGAAAAATAACCTTTCTTTCGTCCTTGAGCTTCTCTCCGTCTAATCGGAAAACAAGTACTCAAGTTTGAAAAGAAAGGCTATTCGTGAAAATTTCAATTATTTTACGGGGTTAATAATCACTTGCTTCTCTCGGCAAAATCCTTTACCCATTCGCGGGTAGACTCCAGCTTCCGCTCCGCCCGGCCAATCGCCGCGGACACCTGAGCTGTCGCCGTCCCTCCATATACGTTCCTTGCATTGACAACCGACTCCGGCTGAAGCACCCGATAAATGCTGTCGTCAAAAAGCGGAGAAAACTGCTTGAACTCTTCCAGCGTCAGATCCAGCAAAAATTTACCGTTCTGGATGCAGTACAGCACCGTCTTGCCGATCACCTCATGCGCCTGGCGGAACGGCAGCCCTTTGCCCGCCAGGAAGTCGGCAATGTCGGTCGCGTTGGAAAAGTCCCGATTGACCGCCTCGCGCATCCGATCCTTGTTGATCTTCATGGTCGATACCATCGGGGCGAACAATTGCAGAGCGCCCTGCAGCGTAGCTACCGTATCAAACATGCCTTCCTTGTCTTCCTGCATGTCTTTGTTGTAAGCAAGCGGCAGTGACTTCAGTACGGTAAGAAGGCCCATCAAATTGCCGTAGACCCGCCCCGTTTTGCCGCGAACCAGTTCCGGAACGTCGGGGTTTTTCTTCTGCGGCATAATGCTGCTGCCCGTACAGAAGGCGTCGTCCAGTTCGATGAAGCGGAACTCCGTGCTGCTCCACAGGACGAGCTCCTCGCTAAGACGGGAGAGATGCATCATCAGCATGGACGCGTCAGCCAGGAATTCAATGATGAAATCGCGGTCGCTTACCGCATCCAGACTGTTCTCGTACACGCCGTCAAAATTCAGCTGAGCAGCCACGAAGTGCCGGTCGATCTGAAACGTCGTTCCCGCCAACGCTCCGGCTCCGAGCGGGAGCACATTGATCCGTTTGTAGCTGTCCTGAAGGCGTTCGATGTCCCGCTGGAACATGGAGACATAAGCCAGCAGATGGTGCGCGAACAAAATCGGCTGCGCCCGCTGCAGATGCGTATAGCCCGGAACAATCGTATCCAGATTCGCTTTGGCTTGTCCGAGCAGCGCATCCTGCAGCTCTCCGAGCAATCCGGCGAACTCGACGACCCGTTTGCGCAAATAAAGATGCATATCCGTCGCCACCTGATCGTTGCGGCTGCGCCCGGTGTGAAGTTTACCTCCGACGGAGCCTACCTCGTCAATCAACTGCTTTTCGATATTCATATGAATGTCTTCGTCCGAAACGGAGTATTCCAGTTCGCCGCGGCGAATCTTATTCAAAATACGATGCAGGCCCTCCCGGATGGTCTCCGCGTCTTCCTCCGGGAGAATCCCGCATTTGCCCAGCATCGTTACATGCGCCAGGCTTCCCTGGACATCTTCCTCCGCCAGCGCTTTATCAAAACCGATGGATGCCGTATACTCTTCCACCAACCGGTTGGTCTGCTTCGTAAAACGGCCGCCCCACAGCTTGCTCACCCGAACCCACTCCTTATTTTTTCCCTACAAGTTGAACTGACGATTGCGCGTAAAGGCAGTCGCGCGAATGGCTCTTTCGATGCTCAACTTATACGGCTGTTTACTTTGTCTTGTTCTGTGCCACACCGGCACCGACTTTCAAACGCAGCGCGTTCAGATGAATGAAGCCCGTCGCATCGCCCTGGTCGTATGCCTGTGTCGGATCGGCCTCCATCGTGGCGATATCCGGATTGTACAGGCTGACCGGGCTTTTTACGCCGGCCGCGATAATATTGCCTTTGTACAGCTTAACGCGAACCGTTCCGGCCACATTCTTCTGGCTTTCGGTTACGAGCGACTGGAGCGCTAGACGCTCCGGCGCGAACCAGAAGCCGTTGTACACAAGCGTGCTGTAACGGGTAATCAGGCTGTCGCGCAAATTCATCACTTCGCGGTCAAGCGTCAGCGACTCCATTTTGCGGTGGGCCGTGAACAGGATCGTGCCGCCCGGCGTCTCGTATACACCGCGGCTCTTCATTCCGACAAAACGGTTCTCAACCATATCGACACGGCCGATACCGTGCTTGCCGCCAATTTCGTTGAGCTTCTCCATTACGCCGAGCGGATTCAGGCGTTCTCCGTTCAGCGCCACGCAGTTGCCTTGTTCAAATTCCAACTCCAAATATTCCGGCTCATTCGGCGCATCCTCGGGGGACACGCTGAGCAAATACATATCCTTGTTCTCCGGAGCGGCGGCGTCGAACCAAGGGTCTTCCAGAACGCCGCTTTCGTAGCTGATATGCAGCAAATTGCGGTCCGTCGAATACGGCTTTGCCGCCGAAGCCGTTACCGGAATGCCGTTCGCTTCCGCGTAGGCAATCATTTCCGCGCGGCCCGGGAACCGCTCGCGGAATTCGCTTGACCGCCAAGGGGCGATCACGGCGATTTCCGGCGCCAGCGCCGCCGCTGCCAGCTCAAAACGCACCTGGTCGTTGCCTTTGCCGGTAGCGCCGTGCGCAATCGCGATCGCGCCTTCGGCGCGGGCGATTTCCACCATGCGCTTCGCGATCAGCGGGCGGGCAATGCTGGTGCCGAGCAGGTATTGACCTTCGTAAAGCGCCCCCGACTGGAACATCGGAAAGATGAAGTCCTTGGCGAACTCTTCGCGAAGGTCGTCGATATAGACTTTCGATGCGCCGGTCGCGAGCGCCTTCTCTTCAAGGCCGTCGAGTTCTTCCTTCTGCCCGATGTCCGCCGTAAACGTAATGATCTCCGCGTCGTAGGTCTCTTTAAGCCATTTCAGAATGACCGACGTATCCAGTCCGCCCGAATACGCCAGCACGATTTTATCTTTTGCCATGTTGAACAGCCTCCCGTAAATTTATCCGATCAGAGCGGCCATCAGCGCCTTTTGGGCGTGCAGCCGGTTTTCCGCTTGGTCAAAAATAATCGAATGCTCGCCGTCGATCACGCCTTCGCTTACTTCCTCGCCGCGATGAGCCGGTAGGCAGTGCATAAAGACATAATCCGGTTTGGCGAATTTCGCCAGCGCTTCGTCCACCTGATAGTCCTTGAACGCGATCTCCCGCGCTTTTTGCTCCTCTTCGAAGCCCATGCTCGCCCAAACGTCCGAGTAAATGACATCGGCGTCCGCCACCGCTTCCTTTGGATCGCGAACCACCTGAATGACGGCCCCCGTCGCTTTGGCGATTTCCTGCGCTTCCGCCGTAATTTGCGGATCCGGTTCATAGCCCTCCGGACTCGCTATCGTGACATGAACCCCCAGCTTCGCTCCACCGATCATCAGCGAGTGAGCCATATTGTTGCCGTCGCCCACGTACGCCAGTTTCAACCCCTGCAGCTTGCCCTTATACTCGTAAATCGTCTGGTAATCGGCCAGCACCTGGCAGGGATGCGCCGCATCGCTCAGCCCGTTGATGACCGGAATCGAGGCGTAACGAGCCAAATCGGTGACCTTGTCATGCCCGAACGTACGAATCATGATGCCGTCGAGATAGCGGGACATCACCCCGGCCGTATCGGCGATCGTCTCGCCGCGGCCGAGCTGGATATCGTTTTTGCTCAGGAACAACGCATGGCCGCCTAGCTGATAGGTTCCGACTTCAAAAGACACCCGCGTCCGCGTAGACGATTTTTCGAAAATGAGTCCCACCGTTTTTCCCTTTAGCGGCTGATACTCTTCCCCGTTCTTCTGCTTCAGTTTAAGCTCAATCGCCAAATCGATTAAATAATGAATCTCTTCGGTCGTATAATCGGTCAGCTCTATAAAATCCCTGCCGCGCAGGTTGATGCTGCTCTGTTGGGCCTTCTCCAGTAAGCTCATAGTTTCTACTCCTCCTTCGATGTATGCGCCTGAATGATGGCTGTGAGGGTATTCACCGCCAGATCGATTTCCTCGCGGCTGACTTTGAGGTTCGGCAGCAGCCGGATGACGTTGGGGCCTGCCGTCACGAACAGCAGTCCTTGCTTCTGGCCCGACTTGACCAGTTCAGCCACCGGCTCCGCGCATTCGATTCCGATCAGCAGTCCGGAGCCGCGAAGGGCCTTCACGAACGGCTCGCCCCGGAGCGCCTCCTGCAGGCGGCTCATTAAATAACGGCCCATCTCCTCCGCGTGCTCCGGAACATGCTCTTCGAGCATCGTTTCCAGCGTGGCCACGATGGCCGCCGCGGCAACCGGATTGCCGCCGAAGGTCGAGGCGTGGGTACCCGGCGTAAACGTCTCGCGGAGATACTCCTTCGCGAGCATCGCGGCAGCCGGCAAGCCGCTGGCAATGCCTTTGGCCGCCGTAAAAATATCCGGCTCAATGCCGTAATGCTGATGAGCGAACCATTTGCCGGTCCGGCCCATTCCGGTCTGCACTTCATCGACGATCAGCAGCAGCTCCTGCTCTTTGCAGAGTGCGGCAAGCTCTTGCACGAAACCTCGTTCCACCGGATATACGCCGCCCTCCGCTTGCACCATCTCCAGCATGATCGCAGCCGTCTGCGGACCGATCGCCGCTTTCAAGGCCCCCATGTCGTACAGGGGAACGGTTGTAAATCCGGCAGGCAGCGGCAGATAACCATCGTGGAACTTCTCCTGCCCGGTAGCCGTCAGCGTCGCCAGCGTCCGGCCATGGAAGGACTGCGTGAACGTGATCACCTCGTAGCGCCCGGTTCCTTTCACTTTCTGATGATAACGCCGCGCCAGCTTGATCGCAGCTTCATTCGCTTCAGCCCCGCTGTTGCAAAAGAACACCACGTCGGCGCAGCTGACCTTAGTCAGCAGCCGCGCCGCCTCCTCCTGCTGAGGAATCCGGAACAGGTTGGACACATGCCACAGCTCATCCAGTTGAGCCTTGACCTTGGCCTTCACTTTCTCCGGCGCATGCCCCAGGTTGGTCACGGCGAGTCCACTCATAAAATCCAGGTAGCGGTTGCCCTGATCGTCCCAGAGCCAGCTTCCGCTCCCCTTCACCAGACTTAGCGGATAACGCGCGTAACTGGGAAAAAGCGGGTCGACCGCTTTGGACGCCTGAGCATCCGCCAAATCCGTTTTTGCTATATTGAGGTCAAGGTCGCTATGGGCCATTGCTTTTCACTCCTATCGATTTATTATCGTTACATCCGTACGATTCTGGTGCCGATCGGCTCCCCGGAGAGCACTTTGCCAAGCACGCCCGGCTCGCTCCCGTCCACGATCACGACTTCCTTTACATTTCCGCTGATGCAGGCTACCGCCGCGCGAACCTTCGGAATCATGCCCCCGTAAATTTCACCGGTCTGGATCATATCCTCGATTTGCTGCACCGTTGCCGAGGCGAGCACGCGTTTTTCGCCGCCTGTCACCTTCAAAATCCCGGGGACATCCGTAACCACGATCATATGCGCTACGCCAAGCTTCGAGGCGACCGCTCCCGCGGCCGTATCTGCGTTAATATTGTAGCGCTGGCCGTCAGCGCCGATCCCTACCGGAGCAATAACCGGCATGTATCCGAGTGTCAAAATGCCGGCGATCAGCTCAGCGTTAACATCCGTTACGTCTCCGACGAGGCCCACCTCGCCGCTGTTCGCAACCGGTTTGGCCGTCAGCAGTCCGCCGTCCGCGCCGGATAATCCGATCGCATTCCCTCCGGCCTGACTGATGCGGCCGACGATTTTCTTGTTGATGCTGCCCGCAAGCACCATTTCCACCACATCCAACACCTCTTCCGAGGTGTAGCGCAATCCGCCCACAAATTTGCTCTCAATCCCCAGCTTGCCCAGCGTTTCCGAAATCGCCGGTCCGCCGCCGTGGACGATGACAGGTCCGATTCCTTCCCGCTGCAGCTTCACCAGATCGCCGAAAAAAGAATCCGGCAGTTCCGCAAGCGTGCTTCCGCCGCATTTCATCACGAAGGTCCGGCTCCCGGAAAGCTCCTCGGCGGATTTGCCCAAGCCGTTATGCTCCGATGCCGTTGCTGATACCGTTGCCGCTGTCGTCATTGACGAGGTCGTAGTCACTTTTGTTCAGCTCCTCTCTCTCCCCAAAAAAAGATTTATTTTATTTAGAAGCGGATTTCTCCGCAATATCGAATATTAAGTGCGGTATGCCGCATTAATTCGTACATAATCATAGGTCAAGTCGCAGCCCCAGGCCGTCGCTTCTCCCCTGCCGTTGTGCAGATCGACCTGAATGGCGACCTCGTCGCCTTTCAGGTAGGCCAGGGCGGCATCTTCGTCGAAAGGAATCGGGCGGGAGCCCGTCAATACCGGAATCTCGCCAAGCGAGATATCCACCGTCTCCGGATTGACGGGCTCTCCGGCGCGGCCGACCGCGGCGATGATGCGGCCCCAGTTGGCGTCGGCCCCGAATACGGCCGACTTCACGAGGCTAGAGCCGACGATCGTCTTGGCGATCCCACGGGCCGATTGCTCGGTGACGGCCCCGGTGACCGTCACCTCCACGAGGCGCGTGGCGCCTTCGCCGTCGCGCGCAATCGCCATCGCCAGCGTCTGGCACACGTGCCGGAACGCGGCGGCGAAGGCGTCCCAATCGGGATGCCGGGGCGACAGCTCGCGGTTGCCGGCCAGGCCGCTGGCCATCGCCAGCAGCATGTCGTTGGTACTCGTATCGCCGTCCACGGTAATCATGTTGAACGTGACCTCTGTCGTTTCCCCGAGCAGCCCCTGCAGCGCCTGCGGCTCAATCGCGGCATCGGTCGTGACGAACGCGAGCATCGTGGCCATGTTCGGATGGATCATGCCCGATCCCTTGGCCACTCCGGCAATGGTCACCTCGCGCCCGTCAACGGCCAGCGTCACGCACACCTCTTTCTTGACGAGGTCGGTGGTCAGTATCGCTTGGCAGAAGCCCTCGGCGCCTGCGCCGCCGGCCGACAGCACGCCGGGCAGCCCGGCGATGCCGCCGCGCACGCGGTCCATCGGCAGCATCTCGCCGATGACCCCGGTCGACGCGACGGCGACCTCGGCTTCGCCGAGCCCGAGCGCGGCTGCGGCGGACGCGCGCATAGCGTAGGCGTCGGCCTCGCCCTGCACGCCGGTGCAGGCGTTGGCGTTGCCGCTGTTAACGACGACGGCCCTCAGCCGCCGCCCCCCTGACGCGATGCTGTCTCGCGTCACTTTCAGCGGTGCGGCCTGGAACACGTTCGTCGTATACACGGCCGCCGCCACCGCCGGCACCTCGCACACAATCGCGCCGAGATCATTGCGCGAGGTTTTCTTCAGGCCGCAGTGGAGGCCGCCGGCCTGAAAGCCCTTGGGCGAAGTAATCGAGCCCTCCGGCGCTGCACGAAATAAACTAACCACTCCCATGACGTTCTCCTTTCAACTCTTGTAGTCGGATGCAATGTATTTTACTGAATAATGGTTTATTGGCTTACGGATACACGGGGAACAGCTTCAAGCCGGTCGTTTCATCCCAGCCCATCATCAGGTTCAGATTCTGGATCGCTTGCCCCGCCGCCCCTTTAACCAAATTGTCGATCACGGAAATGATCGTGACTCTCCCCGTACGCTCATCCGCCGCAAAGCCGATATCGCAAAAATTGGAGCCAAATACCTCTTTGGTCGCCGGCCAGGTTCCGCTTTTCCGCACGCGCACAAAAGGTCTGCTTTCATAATACTGCCGGTAAAGATTGGCAAATTCCTCGTCTTGATGCGCTCCGTTAAGCTTGGCGTAAATCGTGCTCATGATTCCCCGTGTCATTGGAACGAGATGAGTCGTAAACGTTACCGTTACCGGGTTTCCCGCAACGGACGACAAGGTCTGCTCGATTTCAGGAATGTGCTGATGTTTATTCACCTTGTAGGCCTTGAAGTTTTCGTTGATTTCGGCATAATGCGTCGTGAGGCTTGCGCCCCTTCCGGAACCCGATACCCCCGATTTGGCATCGACTATGATGCTCTCCGGATCGATCCACCCGGCTTCTACCGCCGGAATCAGTCCGAGCAGTGTAGCGGTCGGATAACAGCCCGGATTGGAAATCAGCTCCGCTCCCTTTATTTGCTCCCCGTTCCACTCGCACAAGCCGTATACCGCCTGATCCAGAAGCTTGCTCTCCGGCGCTTCGCGATCATACCAGGTTTGATAAACATCCCCGTCTTTCAGGCGAAAATCGCCCGACAGGTCTATCACCTTAAGGCCAGCCTGCATCAGCTCGGGCACCAGCCTGCCGCTGACCCCCGAAGGCGTTGCCGTAAATACGACATCCGCTTTCGCGGCGATTTCCTCCGGGTTAATGCCATCGAGCGGCTGTACGATAATACCGGTAAGATGCGGGTATCCGGCCTCGAGCAGTTCCCCCGCGCTGGAGGCTGAAATGACCGAAGTGATCTCCACTCCCGGATGCCCCAATAAAAAACGAATCAGCTCCACCCCTCCATATCCGGTGGAACCGACGATCGCGACTTTTACTTTTTCCCCGCCCACGAACCTGACCTCGCTTTCTCTCATATCTATTTCAATCAACCGAATGTATAAATCCGTATTAAATATGTATTATTATACGATTGCGCTTATATAAATACAACCACTTCGTAAGAAAAAATTAACGCGCCATGTCAATCAGAGGAGGATTTCTTCTAGAACATCTCACACTTTTGCTTCAATCCTCCCGTCTCACGTTCAACTTATTTAGGAGAATTAATCTTTTCAATGAACTGCCCTAACATTCATCGATTTAATCTATAAATAGAGACTTCGAAAGTCATTCGAATCAAAGGGGACATTTGCCGCATGATGAACTTGAACCTGCTGAAGCTGAGAATCGTGGAACTGCTCGAAAAACACCATAAAATCACCACGGTGGCGGAGTTGCTGGATCTGAAGCAGCCGACGGTCACCTTTCATATGAAAAATCTGGAGCGCGATTTCGGCGTTAAGCTGTTTGAATCCCGGATGGGCAAAATCATTTTGACCGACGCCGGTTACGCCCTGTATCATTATGCAGGCAAAATCAATGCGCTTGCCGCGGAAGCGCAGCGTGTCGTTGCGGAGTTCGATTCGCTGCGACAGGGAAGCCTCCTTATCGGCGCGAGCTACGTGCCGGCAACGTATGTGCTTCCGGAAGTGCTTCACCGTTTTGCCGAAGCGTTTCCGGGCATACAAGTATCGATGTCCGTCAAAACCGCGCCGGTTATTTTGGGCATGCTGGAACGCCACGAAATCGATATGGGCATCATCTCCACCGAGCCTTTTGCCAAAACGGGCTTTACCGCCGAAACGATCTGCGAAGACGATCTGGTGCTCATTTTTGCGCCAAATCATCCATTGTCTTCCGTAACTCACCCGACTCCCGGACAAATCGCTTCCTCTTCCTTTGTCCTTCACGGCCACGAATCGAGCACTCGGCGTCTCACGGAAAAATGGCTGGACTCCAACCGGCCGAACCTGCCCTCCCGTCTTGAATTCGATTCGCTGGAAGCGATCAAGCAGACGGTTATGCTGGGCGAGCATGTGTCCTTCGTATCCCGCATGGCCGTTCAGGCTGAGGTGGAGCGAGGGCTGCTGCAAATGCGCTCGATCCCGGATCAACTCGAGAAGCGCTATGTTTACGCCGTTACGAACCGGGATAGGCACCGGTCCGCCTTAATCGGCAGATTCGCCGAGTTTTTGGCAACTGACTCCATCACCGGCGTAGAGAAAATCTTAACCTCCCCATAGAAATTGTTGGGATTTTTTACCTGTCCATTCAGCCCGATTGACATTCGACTCACACTCCTCCTTTAAAGTAAATCCTGTACAACATTCCAATATTTAGAGGAGCTGAGTTCGTGAAAATCCATGTTCGTCTCGCAAAATCCTGTACCACTGCCGTATTAAGCGCTGCTTTGCTGGTTACCGGCTTCAGCGCGATTCCGTCGGCCCAAGCTGCCGGCAACGCCGTCCCTTCGTATGAAGTAAAATTTCTGCTCGATGCCGGCAAGGTGCTGAAAACCGACGGCTCGCTGCAGGGTTCGGTGGAAGACGCCTTCGACGTGGACGACCCCGCCGAAAAACAGCTGGTGGAATTTTTTGATACCGATGCCCTGGATTTGAACGAAGCGGGCTGGAATGTCCGGTTCCGCAAAAAAGAGGACAAGAAAAAATACGAACTGACCTACAAAAGACGTTTTGAAGTGGTGAACGGCGATCTGAACGCAGCTTTAACCGAAGCAAATCATGCCGGTTTTGACGCAAACGAGGATGATTATGAGGCGGAAGTGGATTGGGGTTACGGCAAGCAAACGCTGAGCTTCTCCAATGACAAAGAGGAATCCGCCTCCAAAGGCCTCTCTCTCCCATCCGAAAAAGATACGTTAAAACTGCTGGTGAAAAATATTCCCGGCAAACTGGAAGACGCAAATTCGAGCAACTGGGGAAAAGACACGCTGGAAGATTCACGTGCCCACGGTCCGGTATCGGTAAGCAAATATGCCGGTTCCTTTAACGGACTCGACACCGATATCGAAGTATGGCCGATCCGAAGCGCAAGCGGTTCCGGCATGGAAATGCTGGTGGAAATTTCGTTTAAAACCGATGACACGAATGTAGCGGCGGATAACAGATCCGATTTAATGGAGCTGCTTGACGCCAAAGGCTGGCTCGTACATGCCGATTCGTTGAAGACAACCCAAGTGCTGGAGCGTTATTAATCCCTGTCCGGGCAAAGTTAAAGCCGTCATGCTGTGGGTTTACACGCACAGCATGACGGCTTTTCGTTATTTCATGGGATGAATTGTAAGGTGGCAGCTCTTTTCCGAGTTACTTTTCGGCGGTTCCGGCTTTGGATTGCAGGAGTTCAACCAACTGATCGCCGATATTCGCGAATCCGCCCGGGCCGCCGCGTCTCTCTCCACTGGCCCCGGTAGAATTCCCGCCAGCCTGACCGCCATCGGCTGAACCTCTCGTCCATCCTTGTCTGCCTGCACCGCTGCGGGAGCCGGGACCGTCGGTTCCCGCATTGCCGCCACTGTTATTTGGCTGTCCCGCGTTGCCCGGCGTGACCGTTCCTTTCGCGCCGGACTCGGTTGACCCGGAAGCTGATCCCGTAGCTGATCCGCCTATACCCGTCTGGTCTCCGCCGGAGCTTGCGCCGCCGGTCCCTGAGCCACCGTCCTGCGTATTCGCACCATTCCCCGAGCGGCCTCCGAACCGGCCCGATCTTTGGCTCGCGGCTTCGGTCATATAGGCCTTTTGCTTGTCTGTGAGCAGCGCGGTCAAGCTTGCCGATTGAACATCCGTAAGCTCGTTTCCTTTTACCGCATCCTGCACAATCGGCAGCATCGATTCGGCTTCAGCCTTGGTTATCTCCAAGCCGTCTTGTTGATCCATCATCATCAAGGTACGGAAGGTGGTCATC
>NZ_JBKFGG010000039.1:0-28079 GCF_056171975.1 Paenibacillus terrisolis
CCGCATCCTGCACAATCGGCAGCATCGATTCGGCTTCAGCCTTGGTTATCTCCAAGCCGTCTTGTTGATCCATCATCATCAAGGTACGGAAGGTGGTCATCATCGTCATCATGCCTTCGCCCAATTGTCCACCCCGTCCCCCTTGCTGACCCGGGGAAGCCGCAGCGTTGACGCCTGCCGCAGCCGAACCGCCGTTCCCGCTTTCCGGAGCGGAGGCGCCGGTTTGTGCGTTGCCGCATGCGCTGAGAAGCATCAGCGACATCACGCCCACTCCCATGATCTTACTCCAATGCTTCATGTTCGGTCACTCAGCTCTCCTGTTGATCAGCCGGAGGCTGCACAAATTGAGGGCGCTCTCCGTGGTGATCGAACCCGGCTCCGGCCGGTTTGCCCGGGAGCTCTCCGTTGACGGTTTTGGTAATGAGGTCCGTTAACGCGGTAAGCGCCTTGTCATATTGGTCCTGTGTCAGTTTGCCGTCCTTGAGAAGCGTATCCAGACGTTCTTTCTCTTGGCTTACCAACAGATCGGTTACCTTGGACAAATCGATGTTTTGCGCGGCCGCGATGTCAGCCAAAGTTTTGCCTGCCTTCAAGTCTTCCTTCAATTGGTCTGCGGTGAGCCCAAGCGCGGAAGCAAGTTCATCCGAAGCGCCAAAAAATCCCCCGCCGCCAATGCCTTTGAACCCTTTGCCGTCTTGCGGCTTGAATTCTCCGTTCACGGTTTTCGTGATGCGGTCCGTCAAAGCCGTGAGCTCCTTGTCGTATTGGTCCTGCGTCAGTTTGCCGTCCTTGAGAAGCGTATCCAGACGTTCTTTCTCTTGGCTTACCAGCAAGTCGGTTACTTTGGATAGATCGACGTTTTGCTCTTCCGCGATGTCAGCCAGAGATTTACCGGACTTTAGGGCCTCCTTCAGCTTGTCTGCCGTCAGTCCAAGCGCGGCGGCCAAATCGTCCGAAGCGCCCGGTAGACCGTCATGGCCGATGCCCCGGAACGGCTGAGTCCCTCCGCCAAATCCTTTGGCATCCAGAAGTTTGTCCACGAGGGTGGAGAAGTCGATGGTTTTCGTTTCACCTTGCTTAGAGGTATGGGAAGCCTGAGCATCCTCCAGCCATTTCACGATTTGCGCCTTCAAGTCGTCGCGCGAAACATTGTGCTCCGCGGCGATATCGGCCAGCGATTTTGTGGAAATCTCTTGTTTGAAGGTAGCTTCGTCTACATTCAGGAGCTTAAGGAGGTTGTCCTGAATATCCCCAAGGAAACCGAAGCCTTTCATGTCATTATGTTTGATATGCAATTTGGACGGAGCGTCGGAAGGCGTTTGAGCAGGAGCTGTCGCTCCGGATGGTGAAGCAGCTCCCGCATTTTGGAGTGGAACGGCTCCTCCCAAGAGCAGCACCGCTGCCGCCATGGACCCGGCAATAAGTATTTTTTTGTTCTTCATTACGTTATTCCACCTTTCCATATTTTGAGAAGCTTACATCCTCCATCTTATCCACCTAACCTGAATCCCCCCTGAAAGCAGCCTTAAAAGATGCTAAAAAAGCCCTCCCTTCCCAACTATATAAGTTGAACTTATTACTTTCTTTTGTTCAAACTTATATAGTAGATCAAACCAGAAGCAACGCGGTTTGATCTGCTGGTGACTACCTCCATGGCTAATTGCCGATGCCACATAAAATAGCGGCACGTTCTGATCTTATTTTACGACTCCCTGCGTGTTGCTCCTCAATTGGGGAACCTTTTACCTTATTTCCCAGCAAACAATGAAAAAAGAGGCCATTTCCAGGCATTTTGAGAAAATAACGCCCTTTATGTCCTCTATTTCACGCAAAACATGCGATATCGCCTCAATAGCGGTATTTTGTGCCCCTATATAGGCTTCGGAGATGCTTCTGAATTTTCAACAGGCCAATCGGGCGTTCCATCAAAACATTCCGTCAGGGCATTCTGTCAGACCAACCCTCTTGCGCATATCCATTTATACTCGCTTAAATCCTTCGCCCAATACTTCATGGGCATTGGTAATGATCACGAAAGCCGTGGGATCCAGCGTCTGCACCAGCGTTTTTAGACGGGTCACCTCGCTTTGGTTAACCACGACCATCAGCACGATCCGGTCATCCCCGGTATACCCGCCGCGGGCGCTCAGTTTGGTGAGCCCCCGGTCCAGATGCGTCAGAACCGCATCCGAAATCGCTTCCGTCTGCTCGGCGATGATGTAAGCGACCTTCGTATAATTGAACCCCAGCTCGATCGAATCGATGATTTTACCGGTTATGTATAACCCAATCAACGCGTACAGCGCTTTTTCCGGCGACAGGATAAACCCGGCGAGTGTGATTACGGTGCCATCCATCATCACGACGCAGACGGATAAACTGAGTCCCGTGTATTTTTGGATGATTTGCGCCAATGTCGACAAGCCACCGGTAGAACCCCGGCCCCGGAATACGATGCCAAGCCCCAATCCCACCCCGATGCCGCCGTATAACGAAGCAAGCAGAGGATCTGTGGTGGGAACCGGAAAATCCTTGGTTACAAACACAAACAGAGGCAGTACCACCGTCCCTAGTAAGGAACGGATCGCGTAATCCCTGCCCAGCAGCAAAAAGCCCGCGGCAAACAAAGGAATGTTAAGCGCCCACTGGGTGTAAGCGGGTTCGATCCCCAGCAGCGATTGCACGATAATCGATATGCCGGATACTCCGCCGGAAGCGATATGATTGGGCACCAGAAATAAATTGAACGCTAATGCGGTAATCAGTGATCCCACAATGATCATTAGCGTATCGATCGTATGCCGGATCGGCCCATTTAAAGGAATTAACTCATTTAGTCGATTTCTGCGGACTTTCGACGGCATTGCTGCCCCTCCTTGGAAACTTTCGTGGTTGAAGCGATATTGTTGGCCGAACAAGAAAAATCCCACCCCCGCATGGCCCTGCCGAAGGTGGGATGACAAAACTGAGGTCAGGCAGAATCCGAATCCCTAGGATCGAAGTGATCGCGCGGCGATGAGCTGCATGGCGCCGATCGGTCAAAACCTCATGCGCTTACGCCGGATTCGCTGCGTAAAACATTCGGCTCCAATCCAGTCGCCGGATTAGTTCTCGGTACGGATTTGGCTGCGCAGGTACCCGTCGATAAAAGCATCCAGATCCCCGTCCATCACGGCGCCAACGTTCCCCGTTTCCACCGAGGTCCGGTGATCCTTCACCATGCTGTAAGGGTGGAACACATAGGAACGAATTTGGCTGCCCCAGGCGATATCGGATTGTTCGCCGCGGATTTCGTCCAGCTCCTTTTGCTGTTCCTCGAGCTTGCGCTCGTACAGCTTGGAACGAAGCATCGTCATCGCGCGCTCCCGGTTTTTGATCTGCGAGCGTTCGTTCTGGCAGGTGACTACGATCCCTGTCGGGATATGGGTGATCCGCACCGCAGAGTCGGTCGTATTGATGTGCTGACCGCCCGCGCCGGTTGCCCGGTACGTATCGATCTTAAGATCTTCAGTGCGGACCTCAATTTCGATATCCTCGTTGATTTCCGGCACCACATCGCAGGATACAAACGAAGTATGTCTTCGCCCGGACGCATCAAATGGGGAAATCCGCACCAGACGGTGCACGCCTTTCTCCGCTTTGAGATACCCGTAAGCGTTATAGCCTTTAATTAGCAGCGTCACGCTTTTAATCCCGGCTTCATCGCCCGGCAGATAGTCCAGCGTTTCCACCTTGAAGCCGCGTTTTTCCGCCCAGCGCGTATACATTCGCAGCAGCATCTGTCCCCAATCCTGGGACTCGGTACCGCCTGCGCCCGGGTGCAACTCCAGAATGGCGTTCATTTTGTCGTAAGGCTGGCTCAGCAGAAGCTCCAGCTCGAAGTCTTCAAGCTTCTTCACGAGCGCAGTTACGGAACCTGCGATTTCGTTCGCAAGCGATTCATCGCCCTCTTCATCGGCGAGCTCCGCCATCATTTCAATGTCGTCGTATTCGCTTTGCAGCACGTTATATTGATCCACGGAGGATTTTACCGCATTCATCTCGGCAATAATGCCTTGTGCCTTATCGTTGTCGTCCCAAAAATCCGGGGCCGACATCTTCTCTTCAAAGTTCGCGATCATTTCCTGTTTGAGGTCTAAGTCAAAGAGACCCCCTAAGATTGGATAATTTCTTGGCTATTTCCCGCATATCTTGTTTCACATTCGGATCGATCATGCCGTTTGGCCACCTTCCTGTTATAAAATCGTCTTTAGGCGCAGAAACGGGGACGCCGTCCACCGTGGACGGTCCCCCCGCTCCTTACCGCATTCAGTTCATTGTACCTTATATTATAATGCTGCGCTGGTTCGGTCCGGTTACGCGTTTTGACCGTGGCAGTGCTTGTATTTCTTGCCGCTGCCGCACGGGCACGGATCGTTGCGTCCGATTTGCTCGCCGCGATGAACGGGGCGTTTCTCGGCAGGCTCGCCGCTGGTGGAGATTTTGTCTTCGTCCACAACCGCTTGACGTTCCTGGTTGGTTTCAATCTGTGCTTTCATAAGATATGTCGCAACTTCCTCTTGGATGCTGGCAACCATCGCGTTAAACATTTCATAACCCTCGAACTGGTACTCACGCAGTGGATCGGTACCGCCGTATGCACGCAGGTGAATCCCTTGACGCAGCTGATCCATGGCGTCGATATGATCCATCCATTTGCTGTCTACCGAACGCAAAGCGATAACCTTCTCGAACTCGCGAACCATTTCCGGTCCGATCGCCTCTTCGCGGGTATCGTATTTGGCAAGGACAAGACCAAAAATGTGTTCAACCATTTCTTGAGGTTCTTTCCCCCACAGGTCGTCTCTGGTCAAAGAGCCTTCGTCCAGCATTTTGCTGTTGACGTAATCGGCCACTTCCTGAAGCTCCCAGTTCTCAGGAATCTCGTCGCTAGTATGAGCCTCAACGACTCTTTCGATCACCGGCTTGATCATATCAAGCACAATTTGCTTAATATTTTCCGATTCCAGCAATTCGCGGCGCTGTTTATAAATGATCTCCCGCTGCTGATTCATCACGTCGTCATATTGAAGCACGACTTTACGCACGTCGAAGTTATTGCCTTCAACCCGTTTTTGCGCGGATTCAATCGCACGGGTGATCATTTTGCTCTCGATCGGCTGGTCTTCTTCGAAGCCGAGGCGGTCCATCATATTCAGCACATTGTCCGCACCGAAACGCTTCATCAATTCGTCGCCGAGCGACAGATAAAACTGAGTCGAACCCGGATCGCCTTGACGTCCGGCACGACCGCGCAGCTGGTTATCGATCCGGCGCGATTCGTGGCGCTCGGTCCCGATGATATGCAAACCGCCAACATCGGACACGCCTTCCCCGAGCAAAATATCGGTACCGCGGCCCGCCATATTGGTAGCGATCGTTACGGAGCCCGGTTCGCCGGCGCGTGAAATGATTTCCGCTTCTTCTTTATGATACTTCGCGTTCAGCACTTTGTGCTGGACGCCTTTGCGTTTCAGCATTTCCGAGACGCGCTCGGAGTTCTCGATCGACACGGTACCGACGAGTACCGGCTGATTATTTTTATGCCGTTTGACGATTTCTTCGACCACGGCTTTGAATTTGCCGTCTTCGCTCTTGTACACGACGTCGGCCATGTCCGCGCGTTGGTTCGGGCGGTTCGTCGGAACTTGCAGCACTTCCAGGCCGTAGATCTTCTTGAACTCTTCTTCCTCCGTTTTGGCCGTACCGGTCATCCCGGCCAGCTTGCGGTACATCCGGAAGTAGTTCTGGAACGTGATCGTAGCGAGCGTCATGCTCTCGTTCTGAACCTCGATGCCTTCCTTCGCTTCAATCGCCTGGTGAAGCCCGTCGCTGTAGCGGCGGCCGGCCATCAGACGTCCGGTAAATTCGTCGACGATCAGCACCTCGTCATCCGTCACGACGTAATCTACGTCACGGCGCATAATAACGTTCGCCTTGAGCGCTTGAACAACGTGGTGGTTCAGGGTAATGTGGCTATGATCGTACAGGTTATCGATGCCGAAGGCGCGTTCCGCTTTGGCGACCCCTTTTTCGGTCAGGGACACGGCCTTGACTTTAATATCCACCGTATAGTCTTCTTCCACCGTCAGCGTCTTCACGAAGCGGTCGGCGGCATAATACAGCTCGGTCGATTTTTGCGCCTGGCCCGAAATGATCAGCGGCGTCCGCGCTTCGTCGATCAGGATGGAGTCCACTTCGTCAATGATACAAAAGTACAGCGGGCGCTGTACCATTTGCTCTTTATAAAGGACCATGTTGTCCCGAAGATAGTCAAACCCGAACTCGTTATTCGTGCCGTAGGTAATATCGCATGCATAGGCTTCCTGTTTGGCTTCGTGCTCCATACCGTTCAGGTTGACCCCAACGGTCATGCCGAGGAAGTTATAGATTTGCCCCATCTGCTCGCTGTCGCGCTGCGCCAGATAATCATTGACCGTTACGACGTGAACGCCTTTGCCCAAAAGGGCATTCAAATAGACCGGCAAGGTCCCGACCAGCGTTTTCCCTTCACCGGTTTTCATTTCGGCGATGCGGCCTTCGTGGAGCGCCATCCCCCCGACAAGCTGCACATCGAAATGACGCATGCCCAGCGTTCTCTTGGAAGCTTCTCTCACCGTCGCAAAAGCTTCCGGAAGAATATCTTCCAGGGCATCTCCTTTTTCGATCCGCTCGCGGAATTCAACCGTTTTCGCTTTCAACTGCTCGTCCGATAGCGCCTCAAATTGAGGCTCTAATGTATTAATATAGTCCACCGTCTTCATAAGACGTCTGACATCACGTTCGTTCGTGTCGCCAAATATCTTTTTCACTAATCCCAGCATGATTTACCCCTTTCACGCATAAACAGATGATTTGCCTAAATTGTAACAGTTTGTAAGGCATGCCGCAACAAGCCCCGTCACTTCTTCGCTGCGGTAAAGCAAGGCTTTATACGAATAAAAAGCCCTATCCGCGGGCGGATAAGGCTCGTTCCCTTTTCGTTCAATTGCAGGAATTACCACTCGATTCATACAATCGTCATGAATGGATACGATTCTATCGTGCTAATCCTGCTCGATCAATCCGTATTTGCCGTCGTTCCGCTTGTAGACCACGTTAACCGCTCGGGTGTCGATGTTGGAAAAGACGAAGAAGTTGTGTCCAACCATATTCATTTGCAAAATTGCTTCTTCCACATCCATCGGCTTGAGGGTGAAACGCTTCGTCCGGACGACCTCCAGCTCGTCATCCATTTCGTCCAATGCAACGGAACCTCCGGCCGCGCCTTCCACAAACAGGCTCTTTGCAGTGCCTTTTTGACGGAATTTACGGTTGATTTTCGTTTTGTGCTTGCGGATCTGGCGTTCCAGCTTGTCCACAACGGCATCGATCGATGCATACATGTCATCGCTGCGGTCTTCAGCCCGGAGCACAACGCCAATGAGAGGAATCGTAACCTCAACGGCGTGCAAACCTCGTACGACACTCAAGGTGACGTTTCCATCTGAGGTGGGGGGTGCATCAAAGTACTTGTCAAGCCGGCTGAGTTTCTTGTCTACGTAGTCACGCAAGGCCTCAGTCACTTCAATTTGCTGTCCTCGAATACTAAAATTCATAGGGCACTCCTCCTTTGCTTTGCACCTTTATTATACCACAGATGTTAGGGCAAAGTAAAAAGTGTAAATCCCTCGTAAAGCAGCGTGGACAGGCACCATTTTTACGATACGGCTTCGTTATTTTTGATGAATTGCCCCAGCAAAACATCCGTCTTCGTAATGTGATTGACCAGCCAATCGACCAGCAGCCGGTTCAGTTTAATGGTCGACAAAATGGATGGGCCGCTTTCCTGTACGGAACGCTCCATTTCCAAAACCTTCTCCATAAACCCGGCATGAATCTGCTTATGGATTTCGTAATCGGGATAACCCACTTCCAACATCAAAGCTTCCTCATGGACAAAATGTTCGGCGGTGTAGTCTTTCAGAAAATCCAGGGTCTCCAGAATTTTCTCTTTCCCGCTGTGGTTCGTGCAGGCTTCCATGAAGTCATTTAATCGGGAGATCAATACCTTGTGCTCTTCGTCGATCTTGTCCACCCCGACGGATAATGCGTCTCTCCATCCAATCATCACCATACACCTCCGAATAGTTTAGTATTATTCCATAATATGGCCTCAGCGAGATGCCAGCAATATGATGAATCATACTATTCCCTTGCGAAAAGCCCGTTTTCTACAAAATTCCTGAAAAATTCATGGATTAAAGGGCTAGCCGCAGTTGCCCCAAAACATAAATCTAAGTCAAACCACCTCCCCAACGGAAGGCCTTTTCGACACACTTTTCACCAGAGCATTTTCGTTAGAAACGAAATCAACTTTGTCTATGGACGATTATGGCTCTAGATAAACCGGAAAATTCCCATTGGAGCTCGAAATCAATTTATGTACAATCCAATAACGGGAAATGCTTCCGCTAATTTGAGCAAAATGGAGATTTGCCACGATTTAACTGGAAATACTCCCACTGATTTCGGTAAACGAGCAAGTCTACGGACTAAATTGACGATTTAACTGGAGGATTTCCAGTTAGTATTCCCTCAGATCATGGCGCAGGGCCATTAGCAGGAGAATTTCCAGTTAGTGTGTTCCCTAGTCGAGAAATAATTTTAGTTTTGGATTTATAAGTCCCGGTTTCCTCTACAGCCGGATCAAAAACCGTGGTAGCATTGACATCCTATGATAACGTCTGCTTCAGACGATTTTTAGCTATTATAAGCGCGGGCTTACACCACCCACATAGAAACTGCATCCCAATTGTAGACAACAACTAACAATTTGGGTCCCTTCAATTGCGGGCGGTTTTCTCTTCCCCTCACTCTGGCTGAAGACATAAATAAAGACCCCAGGTTCCCCCAGGGTCTGTTGCTAGCGAATCTTCAATAGTTAACCATCGTACCGTTCATATGTAGGTCGGCTGTGCCGGGATGATTATAACTTGATTACGTTAGCGGCTTGCGGTCCACGAGCGCCTTCAACGATTTCGAACTCGACCGATTGTCCTTCTTCCAAAGTTTTGAAGCCTTCAGATTGAATTGCGGAGAAGTGAACGAATACGTCGCCGCCTTCTTCAGTTTCAATGAAGCCATAGCCTTTTTCTGCGTTGAACCATTTTACTTTACCTTGCATGCACTAACATTCCCTTCGTTATCAGATAAGAGTGTGAAGCCTGTGTGACCAAGCCCACATTTCTGACTATACCACCCCAACTTATTCAGTGTCAATTACCAAAGAAAAGGTTTTACTGTAAGAAAATTGTAAAACCTTGTCGATTCGGTGATTTTCACTCCATTTGACGAAGTAGTCAGCAAGCATAAGCAGAACGGGACCTGATATTTAATTAACCCCGAAGGGGAGGGGTGAAACAGTGAGGGGCTCAACTACTGCCCCCGTAAACATAAAGTGACTCAAAAATTTGAAACCTGGAAATTACATCAAATTGCTTAATGTAATTGACCCTGCCCAAGGAGACTCCGGGTCAAAATTTCTCATTTCATTTAACACCTTCTCTGCTTCATTCACCATCCGCTTCTTAGCCAAAAGTTGCAATAGTTCGTAAGCATTAGAGAACGATCTGCTTAACATATACGCTTGATCAGCATAATAGATTGCATCGTCCAACATGTTTAAATCCTTCAATATTTTCCGGACAAGAACATAAATCTTTTGATTTTCTTGGTTTTTTTCCGACTCAACGATAATATCCAGGGCAAGCTCACTGAAACCATACTTGTGAAGATGAGACGCCATTAAATATCGAAGAATCGGACTTTTCGTAATTTGAATTAATCTTTCAAATTCATTAAACTTTTTTAGATGTAATAAATCTTCGCACATCCAACTCCAATATTGTTCCGATTCGGCCGTCAAAGCCAACTCCTCAATCGGTTGTTTCAAAATAACCCGATTCCAAAATCTCCATTCTTTTTCACGCAAATTAAATAGCTCTTTATATTTCAGCATCAGTTCGTTATTCTGCGTCAGAAAACTGATTAATAGGATATCCCGCCGGTGCTCTTCCAGAACATTTTGGTGTAAATTCCACAATTCTCTTGCGGCCTCAAAGTTATTATCAGCCATGTTTATCCACGCTTCGACATTTTCCGGCACTTCCACATGGTAACATTTTATAAGTTCGATCGCTCCGGGATGTCTGAGACGATATAATACAGCTATCATCTGTTCGAGCCTCTTCGTCTCATCAAATGGCCAAATTCTGACCAATGCGTCAACGAAGTCCCGCCCTCCCATATTAGGGTATAGATCCAAAAATATTTTTAAGAGGTAGAGTAAATCCGGCGCCTCTTTAACAGCTTCAAAAAAATGCCCTTTTGCCGTATTATAGTCGCCCTTCAGCATATATAGTTCTGCCAATTTTCCATGCGCCATGTAAGAACCGGCCCCTTCATGATTGCTAAATTGAATCACATCAGGGCTCTCGCCAATCTCCAAGCATTTTTCAAAACAATGAATAGCATCCTCTAAATAATTTAAGTGCTCATAAATCAAGCCAAGCCGAAACGAGAAATCAGCCTTGGCAGGGTACAGCAGCACGCTGTCCCGGCACACTTCTATTGCCTCTTTAAAACGATTTAATTCGGTTAATGACCTTATGATGAATATCAACACCCTAGGCGTAAACGAAAGATCCTGGCCCAATGAAAAAGATTTTTTAAGAGCTTCCAATGCCTCTTCATGCCTGTTTCCAAGCGATAATTGCATTCCTAAATTATGATAATTAAAGGCAGTCGGATTTGCTTTAACTTCTTCTTGGATGATCTTCATATTTCTTTCTTCTTTGCTCTTATTATGAACGATTTCAGCTGTATAACCGTCGTGATGAATAAGAGTTTTCATGAAATCGTAGGTCAAGTTGGTGTGCTTCAATAGATTGATCTGCTCATGAAGCGCCCCTTCATACTTTAATTCGGGATCATTTTTAAATAACCGAACAAATTGATGGTACTCGGCAAATCCGGAACCCAAATCATTTCTAATCCTTAAAAAGTAGAAATCGCGATCTAATGGTTGCTGAAGATTCTCACAACCTGCTCCTAACCATTCATCTGCATCTAACTGCAAAATATAATCGCCGGTAGCATATTGCAGCGCATAATTCCGAGCTTCCGCGAAATCGTTGGTCCAAGCAAAAGTGTATATTTTATCCGTGTACCGTTGGGCTATCTCTACAGTACTATCCGAGGAGCCTGTATCAACAATGATAATCTCGTTTACAATATCCTTTACGCTTTCTAAACACCTCGCAAGACACCGCTCTTCATTTTTAACAATCATGCATAACGATATTGTAGATGACATAGGTTTAGACTCCTCAATTTCGATTAGTAAGTGCCTCTAGTCTGCTTTTTGCGTTCTCAAAACCTTGCTCAGAGCTTAAATTATAATGTTGAAGCGCCATACTGAAATTACCTGTAAGTTCATAATATAAAGCCAAATTAAAGTGCGCTCTGTAAGTGCCAACTCCTACTACGGACTCATACTTTTGCGTGTTGGCTTCCCCTAAACGAATACAAGCTGTAAAAGCTTCGGGAATGAGAGAGAACCACTCAGGTTTTTGGGACTCTATAAGTCCGGATCCGTATATAAAATATAAATCGGTATAATCCGGATATATTTTGAGAGCCTCCTGAATAATCTTGAAGAATTCATCCCATTTCTTTAGTTTCATATTCGTTTTTGCCAGATGAAGCAGCAGTGAACTATAAAATTGCGGGTAGGGGTGCACGATCTTACCAATCGCCTTATTATAAAAATCAAGGGCGTTTTCCCAGTTCTCCATCGGCTCATATGACCTTCCGATTTGAAAAAGAATATACCCATTGTCTTTGTCCTCTTCAAGTTCCATAAACAGTAAATTTAAATTTCGCTCGCCTTTATTTTTCCATTTAATTTGTTCTTTCGCGTACCCGTAATGATTGAGCACGATCTTTGAGTTCAATGAAAAAGGTGTTTCTCCGGAACAAAGCAATTGTTCGTGAATGCGACCATAATATTGGAAGTGAGGATGATTCGGAAATAACCGGGTAATCCAAGAAGTCGAGACGGTATTACCATCCGTTATGTTCTGAATCCCCACGCGCAAAACCTTTCCAGGATTACTTTCCAATAACCGGCATGACTCTTTAAGCGAATCGCTGTTGGAATCTAATTCCTCGTCGGCATCCATCATAAATATATAGGAACTTCCTGCGAGGCTGATGCAGTAGTTTCTGGCTTCAGAGAAATTATCGGTCCATTGGCGCTGAAACACCTTCGCCCCCAATTCCTCTGCTATTGTGCAGGTCGCATCCGTAGAATTGTGGTCTACGACAATTATTTCCTTAACAAATGGTTTTATGGATAAAATGGATTTCTGAATATGCCGCTCTTCATTATGCACAATCATGCAAACAGAAATATCGTTCATATTATCTTACTTCCCTTCATAGAAAACAACAGGTGCCCTCTCTTTCAGACACCTGTTGTTTTGGAGCCGCTACTTAATTATAAGTGAAACCATTTGCCAATACTGAGAATTGACCATCTGCATTAACCACTTTCACTTCTACTGGCCCCGTTACTGAAGAAGCCGGAACACGAACCTGAATTGTGCTCACGTTGTAGAAGGAAGAAGCAGTTAACACTCCATTGATATAAACCTTAGAGGTACTCTCAAAATTAGTTCCGTTTACATTAATAATATACCCGCCATTTTTCGATCCATTATTCGGAGTTATTCCCGTAATACTCGGCGCAGGCTTGGCTGCCGGAGCCGTGTAGGTGAAGCCGCCGGTCAAAGTGACCGATTGCCCATCGGTATTGAGCAACTTAATATCTACGGGACCAACCACCGTACTTGCCGGTACCTTTGCTTGAACTTCGGTCGAACTATAGTACGTCGATGTAGTCTCGACATTGTTGATAAATACCTTCGCCCCGGAAGCAAAACCCGTTCCTTTTAGAACTACGATTGCCCCTCCGGTATTTAACGCACTGTTAGGTGTTAACGAAGTCATCGTTGGCGGTGGAGGCAAAATAAAATTGAGCCCACCGGCCAATGTGCCAGTCTGACCATCCGGATTAATGACCGTTACATCTACAGCTTCCGCATGGCTCCAAACCGGCGTTCTCACTGCCAATTGGGTCGCACTATAGAATGTGGCTGACAATTCCGTACTGCCTAATCTTACTTTGGCGCCACTTACGAAATTTTTGCCGACGACCATAATATTGGTGGGAGTTGCGGTAACGACTTGTCCAGGAGATACGGAATCCACAACTGGAGCTGGAGGAGGAGGAGGAAGAATATAAGTGAAGCCCCCATCCAGAACCGATTGTTGTCCATCCGCATTCACTACTTTAACGCTAACCGGACCTGCCGTGCTTGACTTAGGCGTTTTAATTTGCAATTCCGATGAAGAATAGAAAGTGGAAGAAATTAAAACATCATTGAAATACACTTTTGAGCCCGATTCGAAATTCTGCCCTTTTACCGAGACGATCGTTCCCCCCGTCGTTTCACCTTGATTCGGGGTTGTGCTCGACACAACGGGTGCCGGTTTCGGTGGCGGTGCGATATAAGTAAATCCCTTCTCCAAAACCCCAATTTGTTTATCCGGATTGACTACTGTAACGTCAACAGCTTCCCCGGTTGTCCAAGCTGGGGTACGAACGGCTACTTCTGTAGCACTCATGAGCGTAGCGCTTATTTCAATTTGTCCGAAACGTACTGTTGCGCCTTGTATGAAATTGCTCCCTTTAATGGAAACATAAGTTCCCCCGGCTTGTGGCCCGGAATTAGGAGTGATGCTCGTCACCTCTGGTGCGGGCGGTGGCGGCGGCGTTTCGAAAGTAAACGACTGAGCTAGTGTCGCAGTTTGACCATCCGGGTTTACAACCGTAATATCTACGGTTTCAGGAGAAGCCCAAACCGGAGTTTTGAATACCAATTGGGTTGTTGAGTTAAACGTTGTAACTGCATCCTTTGTCCCGACTTTGACTTTAGCACCATTTACAAAATTTGCACCCGTTAATGTTACCGCTGTTCCTCCCGTAATCAAACCCTTATCAGGAGAGAGACTCGTAATTTCTGGAGGTGGCGGCGCAATATAGGTATAAGCGTCGGAAAGAACTGCCTCCTGACCATCGGGATTTACAACCTTCACTGAAACTTTTCCCGAAGTAGGCCACGCCGGCATTTTAACATTGAGTAATTCCTTGCCCATATAACTGCTGTATGCAGTAACCTGGGTATCGTTAAAATACAACTTTAGTCCACTAGCGAACTCAGTACCCTTAATAGCTACGATGTTCCCCCCCGCTTGAGGGCCGGAAGAAGGCGTTACGCTTGTAATCGTTGGTCCAGGTGGTGGCGGGGGTGCGATGAATTGGAACGCATCCGGTAATACCGCTTCCCGACCATATGAATCTACAATTTTAACGTCTACTTTTTCCGCCGAGCTCCAAACCGGCGTTCTTACATTGATTTGCGTAGCAGTTAAAGAAGTTACCGGAACTTGGATCTGATCAAAATATATTTTTGATCCAGCGACAAAACCCGTCCCGCTGATTGTAACCGCTGTGCCGCCTGCCAATGGTCCTTCAGCCGGTGAAACTCCGGTTAATGTTGGAGCAGCCGGAAGCAAGAAAGTAAAGGCATCTGCCAAACTTGCTTCTTTTCCGTCAGGATTCACCACTTTCACGTCCACGGTTATATCGCCTGTCCAAGCAGGAGTTTTAAACTGAATTTCACTGCCGTTAATATAAGTCACGGCAGAAACAAGCGTGTTATCAAGGTAAACTTTTGCCCCATTCACGAAATAGCTGCCTTTTACCGAAACAACTGTTCCGCCTGCAATCGGTCCTTGTGTAGGAGCAATGGAACTAATAACAGGTTGTGGGTACTCATAGGTAAATCCTTGATTCAATTCGCTGTATTGTCCGTCGGGATTAACCACTTTTACCTTAACAATTTCTGCGGTAGCCCATTGAGGTGTTGTTATCGTAAGAGTAGTGCCCGAGATGAACGTAGCCGGGACTTCTTTGCCGTTAAAATATACTTTTGCACCGTTTATAAACCGATTACCGGTTAATGTTACAGCATCTCCGCCCAGCGTCAACCCTTTATTAGGAGTCACTGACAGAAGTTCCGGCCCAAGAATATAACTATATCCGTCTGCTGCAGTAACTTGGGTGTTGTCGGGATTAATGACTTGGACGTCTACGGAATCCGCAATGGCCGAAGCCGGCGCCTTAACCACGATTTGCTTCGGCGAGAATGAAACTACGGTTGCAGGCAGATCACCGAATTTGACCTGTGCCCCCGACAAGAAATAGTTCCCGTCGATTGTGACATTGTTACCGCCAGCAAGCGGCCCGTAATTAGGCGTGATGGCCGTAATAACCGGTTGCGCATAGTAACGGTATGAAGCTGTTGCAAATTGTCCGTCGCTATTTGTAACCTTGACTTGAACGGATCCTTGCACCCCCGCAGGAGCTGTTACGATCAATTTGGTCGAGTCAACATATTGCACGGAAGTTGCGGGAGTTGTCCCAAAAAGTACTTGCGGATTCGCTCGGAAAAAGTTACCATTAATTACAACGGCTTCCCCACCCTTGATATTTCCGTTATCCTCAACGACCGAAGTAATTACAGGTGCCGGGTAAGCTACGGTTATAATAGGGTTAGGTGCACTAAACGAATGGGCTACGCCTGAATAATCCTTATATTTAACACTGATATCCTGGCTGCCTGTAGATAATCTTCCGACTCGAGCGCCTACCTTATGCTTGATCTTGTACTTGTAATTCAACGTTTCTTTCTTCAATTCGTTGAATTTCCAAGTAAGCGTGTTACCGCTTACGGTAGGAACGGGAATATTGTCGTCGTAAGACCCGGGAACGATTTCAAATTCGGGTGCAACTGTATCCGTGATTGTCACGTCATAAGCACTTGCAACACCGATTTCGTCAACAATCGCTTTGTAAATATCCGCCAATCCGATCGAGCCTAAAACGAAATGATGATGATGCGCAGTTGTAGCCATTTCTTTCAGCAATTCATTTGGAGCGCTTGTATCAGGGTTTTCATTCGTTTTCAATAATGCGATCGTATAGAAGACAATGCTCTCTTCTTTAGCGATATTCGCTTGTTCCAATGCCTTTAAGCGGGCATTATCAACCGGAGCCGGTTCTGTTGCCTCGCCGTCAGTTAGGAGAAGAATAACTGGTTGAGCATCAGGTCTGTGGTTGCTCAATAGTTCGCGAGATTTCTTGATAGCGCTTTCTGTATTTGTCCCACCGCCCGCTTGAATTCCGCTTATGTAACTCTTCAAATCCGCAGGGTTAGTTGACAAATCCTTGTACTTTACATCACTAGAGAAATCGACTATTCCAACCCGATGTTTCGAGAAATCCACCAAGTCAATGAATCCTTGAGCCGCTGACTTGGCATTAGCCATTTTGTCCTCTCCATTATTGTTGCTCGGGGCCATACTTCCCGAACGGTCAATAATCAGGATGATGTCATTTGGCTTAACAAAATTAACATCCCCCGAACCCTTGACCTCCAGATTGATGTCGGCCTCTCCTCCTTCCAAAATATTGGATGGATTAACCGTTTTAGTCACTTGGACCGCTTCGGTAGCTGCAGCTGTAGTTGACAGCGGTAGCTGCAACAAAATCAGAATGGTCGATAAACTGGCATACAGCAGCTTACTTAATGACTTTTTCATTCACTAGCCTCCCTCATTTCATTTTTTGAAATCTATGAAAAAAGCATCCATTCCATCATTAGTGGATACTTTTCCATAAAGATTAGAAACTTGTTTTTTCTGGCTCATCTCCGTAATCTGTTTACCCAGCCCTTCTTTTTCTAATAGAATCAATCTTATGACCTGATCATGCAAATTCTTGATACTAATTAATTTTTCACGTTCAACGTCGCGGACCCCCTGCTTTTTTAATTGCTCAAATAGGTCGTCAATTTCTAACGCGCTCTTTTCATAGCTTTCAAAAACAGGTCCCTCCAAAATTTCCTCGTACCTTTTAAGCAACCGATCAATAACCGCCGGTTCAAGAAATGCCATAGGAACTCTCCTTCCCCGTTTTCAACAGGGTCAAAGCTTGTTTCCAGGTATCTGTCATTCCCCGAGCAAATTCCAGCGCATTATCCAACAAAGTCTCATCCCTGCTGATTATCAATTGGGCCAGTTGACTATTATAGAATACGTATAAATCTTTAAGGTCTCGGGAAATTTCGTACTTCATGTCCAGAGTTATAATTAGTTCGTTGAATATGCTTATCACCTTATGCAACATCACATTCATATCCTCATATTGACCCTGAGCATACAACTTTTTCGCTTTTAGCAATGACTTCACGATTTCCTGATATAGCAGCAGGGTCAATTCTCCAGGACTTGCCGTCTCTACCTGAACTTTTAAATATTGTAGTTGATGTGCATTTTGCATGTTTTGATCTCTCCATAAGTCATTCTATTAGTAAGATGGTTGGCTTAAATGAGTTATCCGCCCAATTGAGAGGATAGCCACGAACTTTGGCTGTTTAATTTCTGCAATGCTTGTTCCATAGCAGCGAATTGTTTGTAGTAGCGATCTTCAATATCCTGCAGTCTTCTCTGCCAATCCGTCTCTTCGTCCGACAACGTTTTTAGCTGCTTTCCTAACGCACTGTCATCCAAAGCGTTAATGGAGCCCGTTCCAATTTTCTTCTTGAACGCATCAATTTGATCATTGGCGACTTTATACAAACGATCCGCAATCCCTAATTTGCTCTTCCCCGGAGCAGCAGGATCATCGGAATATGACATAAACAGTTGTTTAACTTCGTCGAACCGGGTGTTGACGGCTTCTTCCAGTTTTGCTTCGTCAATTTCCAACTTTCCATTTTCGCGCCAGTCAGACTTAACTGTAATTCCGAGGTCAGAAAGCATATCCATTTGACCGTTTGGAACATCCAACGGGGTATTCAAGGCGTTTCTCAACTTAGTAAGTGTGTCCCTAAGAATACTATCGTTGTACAAAGAACCTTCTCTCGCCTTGGCTTCCCATTGCTTGATCTGGTCCTCGGACATAGATTCTTTCTGCTCATCAGTAAGCGGCTCATAATCACGATTACGTTTCATATCTGCTGTTTTCGAGTAAAGATCGACCAAGGCATTATATTGATTGACAAAGTCCTTGATCTTATCAACGATTCCACTACGGTCGGTAACTACTCCTATCGTAGCGTCTCCCACGCTGCGCAAAGTTACTTGCACACCATTAATGGAAACGTTATTGGAAGATGATTTTACCGCTGTCGCAGATCCATTAACATAATACTCCGCATCAGAACCAGCAGCACTGGAGTTGGATAAGTTTAGAAAACTCATAAAATTGGACAGCCCAGGATTACTAGGGTCCGCATCCGTCAGTTCTATCTTTGCGTTGTCTCCGGATTCAGCCGTAGTCAAATAAAGAGTACCGCTCGTATTGTCCCAATTAGCCCGCACACCGGTCAAAGAATAATTGCTATTTATGTCTTTGACAATGGAGTCCACTGTGGAAACCCCCGCCGTATAGGTAATAGTGGCTTTTCCGTTAATAGAAATTTGCCCACTAGTTGCTATCGGGGTTGTATTGGAAATTTTTCCGCTAACAATGGTCGCGGAGGTGGCCAATTTGGAAACTTTAACCGAGCTCATTCCCGCGGATGTTCCACTGGAAAGAACATTTATAACAGCGGAATTGGACGACTCAGCAGATGTTTTTTGAAAAGCACTATCGAATCGCAAACCATCCATAGAAGTTTGGAAAGCCAATAATGTGGTGTTCATGCTTTGATAGTCTTCTCTTTGCCATAGAGTATATTGTTTCGTTTTTTGAATCTTATCCAGCGGAAGGCGCTCCGCATCCATTAGCTTCTTGATGAGACTATCCGTATCGAGCGTCCCGCTGAAACCTGTTATACGAATTGGTGCACTGCTATTCACAGCCATAAATGTACCTCCTTTACATTTTCTCGTCTACAAATATGCCAACCTTTTTACTGATGTTATAGATTAAATCAAGCATCTTCTCACTGGGAATCTCACGAATAATCTCATTTGTTTCATCTTTCATCACAAGAACCATGATTGTATTCGTCTTCTCATGAACCTTTACTTGGATGTGAGTTCCGAGTCTTTCCAATTTTTTATTGACTGAATCAACAAGTTCGGGAACCGTATTTTCTTTGCTGGCTTTCGGCTTCTCTGCATCGACGTCCAACGAAGCTTCGTTGGTTAGATTATTAAACCATGGTAGCAAGGACGAATGTGAAGAGTTCGAAGTCGGATCAATTCTCATCACGTGGCCTCCTAACGCCTACCTATAGGCTGGATATTAAAAAAGCCGACCGGTTTCCCGGCCGGCCCAATGTTGCAATTAACGGAGCAATTGCAGAACGCCTTGTGGTTGCTGATTCGCTTGAGCCAACATCGCTGTTGCTGCTTGTTGCAAAATGTTGTTCTTCGTGAATTCGCTCATTTCTTTAGCCATGTCTACATCACGAATACGGGATTCAGCAGCTTGCAGGTTTTCGGAAGTTGTTCCCAGGTTGTTGATAGTATGTTCCAGACGGTTTTGAACTGCACCAAGATTGGAACGAATTTCAGAAACTTTGTCGATGGCAACTTGAACGGCAGACAAGTTAGCTGCTGCGTCAGTGTTCAGAGCAGTACTTGCGGACAGTGCAGTCAAACCAGTACCTCCAAATTGAACGCTCAAGGACGTAGCCAAAGCAGCCGCCAAGGAAAGAGCGATTGTTTCGCCGCTGTTAGCGCCAACTTGGAAAGTAACACTTGTAGTAGTACCGTCAAGCAATTTCTTGGTGTTGAATTGAGTTTGTTTTGCAATTGCATCGATTTGCGAGGACAATTGGCTTACTTCGCTATCGATCTTAGCAGCGTCAGTAGTTGTCAACACTTCGTTCGCACCTTGAACATACAGCTCAGCCATACGTTGCAGCATGGAGTGAGTTTCGTTCAACGCACCTTCAGCAGTTTGGATCATGGAGATACCATCAAGAGCGTTTTTATTCGCTTGTTCCAAACCACGGATTTGGTTACGCATTTTTTCCGAGATCGCCAAGCCAGCAGCATCATCGGCAGCGCGGTTGATACGGAAACCGGAAGACAGTTTTTCAAGAGATTTACTCGAAGCGTTGTCGTTGATGGACAATTGACGTTGAGTGTTGTAAGAACTGATGTTGTGGTTAATACGCATGATATAATTCCTCCTTGGAATGTGTTGGTGATTAGCATCCTTGCTTCACCCATTATTGGTCGATTCATGACTTGCGGCCGTCAATGCCATGACATTCGTCCCATGATATATATATCGGACAGCCAGCTGTAATGTTTACATCTATTTCAGTTTTTTGAAAAATTATTTTTTTTAGGAGGGATCGCCTTAAGAAGCAACTGCTCCACATCCCCATTCAGGGCTGCATCTTTGTTTTGCTGTTGAATGGCATTATAGATTTCTTCTCTGTAGATGCTGACTTGTTCGGGGGCTTCTATACCAATTCGAACTTGATCTCCGGAAACCTCCACGATTGAAATCACAATGTCATGATTAATCATGATTTTCTGGCCTTTACTTCTCGATAGTATCAGCACGCTTGGCCCCCCGTTCCACAGCTTCTAAAATCGAGTAACGAGCCTGATATTCCGAACGCTCCAAAATAATTTGCGCCGCTTCTTTGGACCTAGTGTTCATAATGATAGGTGCTTTCAGATTAATGGATATATCCGAAGAGGATCTTACCGTAACAATAGTCCGAACAACGACCTGCTCTTCCTTTTCGATATGCAGCATGTCAAGCCAACGCTGTTCCAGCGAAAATTCATAATTCTCTTTGAATCGGAAAGGATCCGTCAGCAAAAAAGTTAAATGTTCATCTTCAATTGACTGCATATACTCAAACGGACTTTGATCCTGAGAAAGACTAATATAGTTTTTATGCTGTTCAAAGCCTAATATCGGAGAAGTGAAAACCCAGGTATTGTCCGGAGTCGCTTCCACTTCACCGAATCTTGCCGTATTTACCAACACTTTTATACCTCCTTCGGCTCATAAAAAAATAGCTAAATGAAAACAATTTCATGTCCATTATAGCTATTTTGGAAATTTTTAGACAACCTCATTCACTTCTCGGCCGGTTGCCGTCATAAATATAAAATTTTTCTGAACCAAATAAGGATTAACCTTGCCGGGATAATAATCGACAACAGGTTTCTTTAGCACAGGATCGGCACTTACCCTCCCCGGCAAATAGTTCATATTTAATGAACCGGGCGTGAAGGTAACATCAACGTTGTCGTAATTCGGCGGGCCACGAAACTCAATCGGCCGGTCTTTAAAGGCATTTTGTCGGGCAATTTCCGCAAATGCATCGCCGGGTTCGTGAAACGCAAGCATACGATCGCCGGCCTCGGCAATCTCACCTATGTTTTGTAAAGAAGCCTCCAAAGAGCTTTGGGCGACCCGATCCGTAAACTCGTCGAATTTTGCCAAACCAAGCGCAGACCATGCTTTCCGCGGGTCAATGTCAAGCTTGCCCTCTGAACGCTTCAACTCCAATTTACCCGGTTCCTGATGAAGATTCAATTCAGGCCGAGGTTGCTCGATACTCAATTTCCCTTTGGTAATTTCTAAACCCAACTGGCTGAAACCTTGTTGAATCTGAAGACGGGGTATTTGCATTTGAATCCCCCTCTTAGTTTAGAAAATCGAGTAAACTTGGTCTAATGATGCGAGCCATCGTGTCAAGAGAAGCCTGATATACGCTCTCTGCCGTTTTCAATTCAGTAATGACCGAAGGAATATCGGCGTCCTCCGTAACCGACTGAAGTGATTGGTAATTCAAATTAAGGTCATCCAACCGACTAGTCGTAAATTCAAGACGATTTTGTTTCCCACCGACTTCCGCTTGGGCAGTAATGACGTTCTCTAAATTTTTCTGCAAAGCGGGAATGATATTTTGAATTGCTTGCGTCCCTGCCGGGCTGGTATCTGCCAACGCCTGTTTGAAACTGTCGAGAACCGCAAACAAACCACTAGTATCCCCGGATGCGCCAAAAACTTTATCCCCTTGTAAATTAACAGGAATATAAATACCTGCGCCAATCTGATAATCAAATTCCCCCTGATCCAGACTATATGGCGTATTGGCGGGATCTCCTGGATATGGCTGTTGATCCACGCGTTCCCCGTTAAAGATATACTTTCCCTTAAACTGTGAATTGCCGAGTGAAACCAGCTGCTTATACAACTCGTTAACTTCCTGAGAAATGTTGTTTCTGGCATCCGGAGGAACCGTATCTGTTCCGCCTTCTACCGCAAGCTCCGATAAACGCTGTATGATTGAAGTCGTTTCCGTCAGGACGCTATCCGTAAAATCCATCCAAGAATTGGCATCTTCCGTGTTTTCCTTGAATTGTCCGGTTGAATTAATTTCCGAACGGTATTGCAGCGCACTCGCCACGCCAACAGGATCATCCGAAGGACGATTTAACCGTCTTTGAGTCGTCATCTGCTCTTGATAAGTATCCAGACGCTTGTAATTGTTCTGGAGATTAGTCATCATGGATTTGCTCATCATGGATTGAGTAATACGCATTATCTCATCTCCTATCTACCGACAACGCCGGTGCCGTTGATTAATTTGTCCAGCATTTCGTCTACGGTTGTTATTACGCGGGAAGAAGCGCTGTAAGCATGTTGAAAGCGAATCAAGTCGGACATTTCTTCGTCGAGAGACACGCTGCTGATCGATTGACGCAGGCTATCGGCATGATCCGATAACAGGATGCCGTTCTGAACCATCCGGTTGGCATCGTCCGTATCCGTCCCCAACTGGGCGATGACGGATTGCAAATAACCGCCGAAGGTTCCCTCGTTCGTAAGTGCCCCGTTTTGGCCAGTAAAATCGAATTTGCCTTCCGACAATGAGGCGATTAAGAGCGCCAAATCACCGTTACCTTGCAGAACCTTTTCCGAGGTCACTCCATTTTGGGTAACGGACTCGGTCCGCATGGAAGCCGCAATATTCGCCAAACTATCCTGAACATCCTGACTTACGCGCATATTCGCAGCGGTTATCGTGCCGCTTCCGTCGCTGGTCACGAAAAAGTCTTTCCCGGTCGCCGCCGGATCCGCTAATGTATACCCCAGTTTGTGAAGACCATTCAAACCGTCGACAGTATACTTCGTATCTTGCAAAAGCTTTCTTGGGTTGGTCGGGTCAACCTGAGCCCCGGGAATCGTTATGCCGGCGGGCAATATGGTTCCAGCAGGCAAAGTCACTTCGATTTTTCCCGTAGCCAATGTATTGGCCATGACATCCATCTGATTAATATAGCCTTGAACATAGACATCGCGGGATTGAACGTAGCCGGCAATTTCGCCTTTGGTGAGCGAGCCGACATTAGCCAAGGTGAACTGAGTCGGCGGTTCAATGTTGTTCACAACCATAACGTCGCCGAAAGTCACCTGATAGTTATCATTCGTTTCGGATACTTGCACATTCCCCAATGCGGATAACTGATCCACGAGCAAATCCCGTTGGTCTCTTAAGTCATTGGCGTTATCGCCAAGCCCTTCCACCCGGTTAATCATGATTGTTAAATCCGAAATTTGTTGAATCGCATTATTCGCTTCGGAAATCTTAACGTCAATACGCTGAGTTAAATTGCTGCTAAGCGTGTTAAGCTGAGACGCAATATGATTAAACGTTTCCGTAAGAGCCAGCGCTTTTTGCTGAACCACCGTTCTGGCCGACAGGTCCGTGCTGCTCGGATTTTTGCTGAGCTGCTGCCAAGCGTCCCAGAACTCCGACATGCTCGAAGCTATGCTGTTATCCGAAGGCTCGTTAAAAATGCCTTCAATATTGGACAATGTCTCTTGCTTAACGTTCCACGTTGCCAAATCCGAGCTCTGATTCCGGTATTCGATGTCGAGCAGGAAATCGCGGACCCGTTCAATACTCGTTACCTCAACACCCATGCCTAGCTGATTAGGATTAGTCGATTTGGTCATTCCAGGAAATTCGATCGGCCTTGCCGCCGCCATCTTGGCAACCTGGCGGGAATATCCCGGTGAATTGGCGTTAGTAATGTTGTGACCGGTCGTAGCAAGCGCCGTCTGTTGTGCGAGTACCCCGCGTTTACCGACTTCAAGCGTATGAAAAGTCGATCTCATGTTATCCCCTCATTTCCTATTCGTACTTATGCCCTAGTGTCAAAGAAACTGCGCCCTTTTTGCGCCGGTTGCTGTCCGGCCGGATTGCGATACAACATCTCATCCTCCGGTTCGCTGACAAACAAATTCAAACTGTAATCGATAAACACCAACGACTGCTCAATAAGCTCCTTATTAATGGCATTTAGCCGTCTGAGCTTAATCAATGTATCTGAAAGCTGGTGCTGCGCATCTTGCAGTTCCTGCTTCTCCGTGACGTCGAACACCAGCCGGGTCATTTCCGAAATCGTTAGTTTCAACTGCGAACGAATGCCCTTTTCTTTTAAAAACAAAGAGACCGCTTGTTCCCGCTCCTCGTCCAATTCGGCCGCCTTCTTTATCGTACGCGTCTCTTTGGTCATAACCGCCGTCAATGCAGTTATGTCATTGGCCATGATTGCGTGTTTCTTCTCCTCGCCAAGTTCGACCAAGACCCCGTATAGCTCATCCATTTTCCTCAGCGCGGCGGTTACTTTTTCAACACTCACTGTTTGTCACCTAATTCGGCATAGGATTTAAAATAAGGTGCCAATTTCTCCGCCACCTTGCCGGCGTCAACATGATAGGTTCCCGTTGACACAGCCTCTTTCAACTGGGCGATTTTCTCGTTACGTTCCGGGTCTTGAACTTTATTATGTTTTTCAAGCATGCCTTTGGCTTCCACGGAGATGGAAACCTGGTCCACTTGCTTCTTCTTCAAGGAAAGGTTGTCCCGATTCTCGATGTTGCGTTGATAAGGATTAATTCCGTTGATGCGTCCTGTATCGTTAATTTTCAATGCATTCACCTCGCTTCAAATAAAAAAGCCGATAATCTTTACTAAGTTTATCGGCGTGGGTTGAACCTTTTTTAATAGCGAACGTTTGGATAAAAAAGAATATTATGCCGCATTGTGAGCGATTTCAGCGCTCAGGACCGCGAAACTTGTCGACGGCGCCATAAGCGCCCCCGCTTCTTTTATCGTCATGGCCCGCCATCTTTTCTTCTCTTGCGGCTGCGTTCAAATCGCGCGTAAGCCGGGTTCGGCATGAATCGCACATGTTGCCCTCGCGGATTAATACCCCGCAAACCTCGCACGGGTACATCATATTAGGATTATTGGCGACGGAAATCCGCCCCTCTTTAATAAATTTGGTGATTTGGCGGATCGAGACGCCGGTCGCTTCATGAACGTCCTGAATGGTTGCCAATTTCTCTTCGCGCAAATATTTCAGACATTTCTCGTATTCCTCTTCGATTTCCTTAATGCAGGACGGGCAAATGTCTCTGAAATTATTGGCAAACAACCTTCCACATCGCGGACAATTTGCAAGATTCAACCCCATTTTTATCAACTCCGTCCATTCGAATTTTACATTAGATGATGATAGATTAACCTATCAAAGGAAATTCGTCTATATTTTTCGAATAGTCTACTGGTATTTGTCAAAATTAAGAACGCGCCCAAGTCAAGCTGTAAACTTCCAAGGGGCGTTCCGGGAAGCCGCAGGATTCATGAAGCGCTTTTGCGCAAGCGTCTATCGTGCTTCCCGTCGTATAGACGTCATCGACCAAAAGGAGACGAAACGGCTTGAGATGGGGTGCATCTTCAAAATGATGCGTTCCCCGCTCTTCGATTGCGCGGTGTGGGGCAATAGAAAGCCGCAGGCCCCTTGAGCCGGAACCGGCTAAATTCGCAGCCGCCGCAAGCCGTTTCTCTACCTCCGGAACAGGCTGAAATACGTCATGCAAATCAAGCAGCCGCTCCCACCGGTTTTTGAAACTTTGCTTGACGGTATGCCTTTTACGCTCCAACAGCTCAAGAAGCGGCGATCCGGCGGCTTCGGCTGCGCCATGAGCCAACATTCGGGCCTGATTGAACCCCCGCTCCTGCAATCGTTCTCCGCTTACCGGAACATAAGTTACGGCGTCAAAGCGAAAAAGACGGTTCCCGGTTACGGCGCGAATCTCCTGCAGCATTCCGGTACAAGCCCGTCCGGTCATGCGAGCAAGCATAGCGCCATAGGATTCGTCCCCCCTGAATTTATACTGAGCAAGCCACTGTCGCATCACTTCGGTGTAACCCACCGCGCTCCGGTTCATGAGGAAGCCGCGCGACGCTCCGCCGGATCTGCTGCAGTCGGGGCAGCCTACCGGCCTACCGCAGGTCAGGCAGCGGACCTCTCCGATCCAAGGGATGGAGGCGTAGCAGGTCAAACAGATTTCAGGAAACCCCGGCACGGGTTCGGAGATCACTTTGCCGCAGGTCAGGCAGGGGATTCCCGGAGGCGCCAAAAGACGTTGCAATGGGGAGAGAATGGCTTTGATGGAGAAGCCGTTCCCGAATCGAAAGTATTCTGCCGGCCTAAAAGGCAAGCAAGGTTCGTACATCCCCTCACCCTCAGTTCTTGAAAGACTGTTCATCCGGACCGAATTAAAGTCGGTCTTGCTCTTTTGGTCCCACTCCCGGTTTCTTCGGAATCTGTTTCGATTGGAGTGCGACTCGGAAAACCTTGACATTCCCAACTATACCTCCTTTATTTTTTCAAAAAGCCGTCCCGGCGCGCAACAGTATTCATCAAACGGATTTGGCGGACGGCGGCGCTTTGGGAACGAGTCCATTCTTGGGAAGCAAAAACGACGCTTCCGGCGGGATCGTCTTGGGATCGTCCCGCTCGGCCGGCCATCTGCACCAACGAGGCTTCGTCAAAAAGATTACTGTCGGCATCCAGTATGTATACGTCGCTGCGCGGTACGGTCACGCCGCGCTCCAAAATGGTCGTGGTTACTAGCATCCGGGTTTCTCCATTACGAAAAGCCGTCACTTTATCCGAGCGTTCTCCGTCTTTGGAGGAGGTTCCTTCGATCGCAAGTCCGGGGAAATACCGGCGCAATAGCGCAACCACCGGCTGAATGTGGCGAATGCGGGAAGCGAACATAAAGATTTGCGCGCCGCGATGAACGGATTCGCCTAATAAACGAAGCAAGGGCCTGGGCAAAGACTGTTTACGCAAGCAAATTTCGACCGTTTTCATGGGAACCCGGCGTGGAACAGGAAGCGGATGGCCATGGTAACGTGCCGGTACTTTGGCATGAGCCAGCTTCCCGATCCGGATCTCACGCTGCATCGCCGCCGGGGGAGTCGCCGAAAGGAACACGAAACGGCCTCCGGGAAGGCAAGCCGATTCGGCAGCATATTCAAGCATCGGATCGTTATGGTAGGGGAAGGCGTCTAGCTCGTCGATGATCAACAAGTCGAAAGCCTGATGAAAACGCATCAGTTGATGGGTCGTCGCCACAAAGAGACGGGCTTCCTCCCAGCGCTGGGAGCTTCCTCCGTACAGCACGGCCACTTTCTCTTCGGGAAAAACCTTGGCGATGCGGGGAGCCAGCTCAAGAACCACGTCTCGGCGAGGCGTCGCCACCATAACCCGGCCACCATGATCCAGCATATACCGCAGCAGCGGAAAGATCATTTCGGTTTTGCCGGCGCCGGTCACCGCCCAAAGCAAAAATCGAGGCGGGCGCAGTGGGGGTGACAAGAAGTGGGAAGCGGCGGCCTTTGCGGGCGGCCAAAGGCGGTTCGAAGCGGCGGGAGCCTGCCGCGGCTTCAGCGCGAAGCGCCCGGGTTGCGCGGGCGCTGACGGGGTTGTCCGCGGCTGCGCCAGAAAGCGAAGCGCCGCCCCCGCCGCGCCTCGCTGCGCGGCGCTCAGCCCCCACCGGTCCAGCAGGGACCCGG
>NZ_JBKFGG010000004.1:0-271411 GCF_056171975.1 Paenibacillus terrisolis
TGCTGAAAGACCTCTTATGTGAAAGGGATTTAGAAGTCTCAAATATCATATGGATTATCTTATAGAGTAGGAACGTCATTTAACTCTAGTCAAAATCACATTTTTAAAAGAATGGAGCAGAAAAACTATCAAAATGTAGAAAATAAATATATCTATCCATTGACTTGTATTGCAGAGCCGGCAGTTAATCTATTTCATAAGCGAAAAAACAAGCCCTTCCCCTTTTGGAGAAAGGCTTGTTTCGAACGATGGTTAATCCAGCAGGAGAATATCCAACTGCGCCCCTACGGTGGGCGCCAAGGTCATAACAAAAGGAACAGCGGAGTTATTGCGCACTGTAATCACATCCCCAGCGGCAAGTGTTAAAATACTCCGGCCTGTAACTTCACCTACCGCGACCAAAGCGGTTACGTTAGTAGACGGATCGACCGTTCCGTTAACGGCTATGGCAATGGCCGAACCTAAACCTGCTGTGATATATACCCCGTAATCAACTTCGTAGTTTCCTGCAGTTGGAACGGTAATCGTTGTAGCCCCGGCTGTGTGAGTTATACCGCCTACCAAAGGTCCGTTCGTACTGAATGGAACGTCGGCACCGCCAACGACCGTTGAATCGGCAATAGTCGCAAGCTCATACACATTACCAAAAGAGGCGATTCCCGCTCCCGTTTCACCTGTTGCGCCTGTGGCTCCGGTGTCACCCGTTGCTCCCGTTGCGCCTGTGGCTCCGGTGTCACCTGTCGCGCCCGTGGCTCCGGTGTCACCTGTCGCTCCTGTTGCTCCCGTGGCTCCGGTGTCACCCGTGGCGCCCGTGGCTCCGGTGTCACCTGTCGCTCCTGTTGCACCTGTGTCACCTGTGGCTCCTGTCGCTCCCGTTGCGCCCGTGGCTCCGGTGTCACCTGTCGATCCTGTTGCGCCTGTGGCTCCGGTGTCACCCGTCGCTCCTGTTGCGCCTGTGGCTCCGGTGTCACCCGTCGCTCCTGTTGCGCCCGTGGCTCCGGTGTCACCCGTCGCTCCTGTTGCGCCCGTGGCTCCGGTGTCACCCGTCGCTCCTGTTGCGCCCGTGGCTCCGGTGTCACCCGTCGCTCCTGTTGCGCCCGTGGCTCCGGTGTCACCCGTCGCTCCTGTTGCGCCCGTGGCTCCGGTGTCACCCGTCGCTCCTGTTGCGCCCGTGGCTCCGGTGTCACCCGTCGCTCCTGTTGCGCCCGTGGCTCCGGTGTCACCCGTCGCTCCTGTTGCGCCCGTGGCTCCGGTGTCACCCGTCGCTCCTGTTGCGCCCGTGGCTCCGGTGTCACCCGTCGCTCCTGTTGCGCCCGTGGCTCCGGTGTCACCCGTCGCTCCTGTTGCGCCCGTGGCTCCGGTGTCACCCGTCGCTCCTGTTGCGCCCGTGGCTCCGGTGTCACCCGTCGCTCCTGTTGCGCCCGTGGCTCCGGTGTCACCCGTCGCTCCTGTTGCGCCCGTGGCTCCGGTGTCACCCGTCGCTCCTGTTGCGCCCGTGGCTCCGGTGTCACCCGTCGCTCCTGTTGCGCCCGTGGCTCCGGTGTCACCCGTCGCTCCTGTTGCGCCCGTGGCTCCGGTGTCACCCGTCGCTCCTGTTGCGCCCGTGGCTCCGGTGTCACCCGTCGCTCCTGTTGCGCCCGTGGCTCCGGTGTCACCCGTCGCTCCTGTTGCGCCCGTGGCTCCGGTGTCACCCGTCGCTCCTGTTGCGCCCGTGGCTCCGGTGTCACCCGTCGCTCCTGTTGCGCCCGTGGCTCCGGTGTCACCCGTCGCTCCTGTTGCGCCCGTGGCTCCGGTGTCACCCGTCGCTCCTGTTGCGCCCGTGGCTCCGGTGTCACCTGTCGCTCCTGTTGCGCCCGTGGCTCCGGTGTCACCTGTCGCTCCTGTTGCGCCCGTGGCCCCGGTGTCACCTGTCGCTCCTGTTGCGCCCGTGGCTCCTGTCGCTCCCGTTGCGCCCGTTGCGCCTGTGGCTCCGGTGTCACCCGTGGCTCCCGTTGCCCCAGTACCACCTGTTGCACCTGTCGCCCCAGTACCACCTGTTGCACCTGTCGCCCCAGTACCACCTGTTGCACCTGTCGCCCCAGTACCACCTGTTGCACCTGTCGCCCCAGTACCACCTGTTGCACCTGTCGCCCCAGTACCACCTGTTGCACCTGTCGCCCCAGTACCACCTGTTGCACCTGTCGCCCCAGTACCACCTGTTGCACCTGTCGCCCCAGTACCACCTGTTGCACCTGTCGCCCCAGTACCACCTGTTGCACCTGTCGCCCCAGTACCACCTGTTGCACCTGTCGCCCCAGTACCACCTGTTGCACCTGTCGCCCCAGTACCACCTGTTGCACCTGTCGCCCCAGTACCACCTGTTGCACCTGTCGCCCCAGTACCACCTGTTGCACCTGTCGCCCCAGTACCACCTGTTGCACCTGTCGCCCCAGTACCACCTGTTGCACCTGTCGCCCCAGTACCACCTGTTGCACCTGTCGCCCCAGTACCACCTGTTGCACCTGTCGCCCCAGTACCACCTGTTGCACCTGTCGCCCCAGTACCACCTGTTGCACCTGTCGCCCCAGTACCACCTGTTGCACCTGTCGCCCCAGTACCACCTGTTGCACCTGTCGCCCCAGTACCACCTGTTGCACCTGTCGCCCCAGTACCACCTGTTGCACCTGTCGCCCCAGTACCACCTGTTGCACCTGTCGCCCCAGTACCACCTGTTGCACCTGTCGCCCCAGTACCACCTGTTGCACCTGTCGCCCCAGTACCACCTGTTGCACCTGTCGCCCCAGTACCACCTGTGGCACCTGTCGTGCCTGTTGCACCTGTGGCACCCGTTGCTCCGGTCGCACCTGTGGCTCCTCCGCCGCCCGTGAGCGTCAGCGATACGTCATCCACCAAAAGATCCGTCGTTCCGGCTTGCGGAAGATTATTGATCAAAAGAAACGCTTGCGTCGTTCCGGGCGGCGCCACGCTTGTCGTTCCGGTGATTTGTGCCCACGTGCCGGCTACGTCGGGAATATCGCCGGCCGGAACCGTGATAAACAGCCCGTTCCCTAGGTTCGTAAAGGAACTGTTAAAGAACGTGACTTGAATTTGCGCTGCCGAAGACGGCGTTGCTCCAACCTTCGCCAGAAAAAGGGACAGATCGTACGCTTGACCGGCGGTTGCCGTTACGAACTGCGAGATAAAGGATGTCACCCCGCCCCCTTGCAATCTCGCCGAAAAGCTCCCTGAATGCGCGAACATACTGGTAACGGTAGCATTGGAAGAACTCCACGGAACCAGGGTTCCCGTTTCAAATCCCCCGTTAACCACTAAATTTGGACCAGGCATCAGTAGATTACCTCCTCTCATTGTTGAAGGACTTCTATGTGTGGATTTAGAAGTCTTGAATATCATATGGATTTTCTTATAGAGTAGGAACGTCATTTAACTCTAGTCGAAATCACATTTTTAGAAGAGAGGTCTCGGAGAAACTATTAAAATCCGTAAAACTAATATAGGCCCACCCTTTGGCTCCCCTTCTTGAGCCAGCGGTGAACCTATACAATCGAAATTTATCGCATTCTTTTCAGATGTTCCATCAGGGAAGAATCGGCAAGCGAACGATCACTTCCGTGCCTTCCCCTTCGCGGCTGTCGATGGCAAGGCCATAAGTTGTCCCATATTGCATCTGAATCCGGCGCTGCACGTTCACAAGTCCGATGCTTTCTCCGGTTTCGGCACCGGCTTCACTGCCGTAACGCAATTTTTTGCGGATCGAATCCAGCAGCGCGGAAGAAATGCCGTTGCCGTTGTCTTTAACCGAAATCATCAGCTGCCCCTCCGACTCCGAAGCGGAAATATTTATTTTTCCGTTATAGCTTTTCGACTGCATGCCGTGAATAAAAGCATTTTCGACGATCGGCTGAAGAATGAACCGGATGATTTGTGAAGCCATGAGCTCCCCCGGGATGAAAGTGGCTGTTTCCACCCCTTCCCCGTAGCGGGCGTTCATGATTTTCAAATAATTCTCGATATACGCCATTTCCTCTTCCAGAGAGGTGGTTAGCGATCGCTCTTTATAAATGGATCTCAGCATGTTGCCAAGCGTCGTAATGCTGTCCACGATGCTGTGCTCTTTTTGTACCATAGCCATCCATTTGATCGTATTGAGCGCATTATAAAGGAAATGCGGGTTGATCTGGGATTGGAGCGCCTCCATCTCCAGCTTTCTTTTGTCCGCTTCTATTTGCTTGTTCTCCGAGATCAGCTCTTCGATGCTCATGGACATTTTATTGAACCTTCTCCCGATGAGTCCCAGCTCCGTGCTTGGAGTCTCATCCAGCATGATTCCCAGATTCCCCTTTTCCATCTCCCGCATCGCGTAGACTAGATGGTTGAACGGCCGGGTGATCCGGTAAATCCAATAGAAGGACAGCAGCAAAGCCAGCAGCAAGCCAAGCCCGAGCATGATGCCGATCAGGCGCCGCAAAATGATGATATTGCGGGTAAACTGCGTTTCCGGTGTTTCGTTAACCAGGATCCAGCCCGTTTTGCCGATCCGGTAATACGTAATCTGCTTGTTGCGGCCGTCCGCCTCCATGCTGAAGCTGCCGTTTGTTTTGGAACGATCGATTCGTTCGGCAAGCTCCACCTTATTCCCGATTTTTGACGGATCGGAATTGGAAACCATGTGCCCCGTGTCGTCTATCAGATATTGGGTCCCCGTCACGGCGCTGTTCTCGCTGTTGTAGATGGAGCCAAACTCCGATTGTTTTACATTGATGGCAAGCACCGCCGAGCGGTTGATCCGGCCCAGCACGTTAACGTTGCGGACCACCGTCATAAATGGAACCGGATTGCTTCCCGGGTCTCCTTCCGACAATCCGAACATTGCGGAGTCCGTCTGGCCATTCCAGACAAATCCGTACATCTGTTCTTTGATGCTCCGGTACAAGGACGTGGAAAAGAACGGACTCGACTGGCGCGCATCGTGGCGGTACCAGCTTCCCCCAACCGAATCGGACAAGGCCTCCCCAGTCCCGCAGGTTAGCGAAATCGAATATACGAAAGGATAGGTTCCCAAAATGTCGTCCAGCGCTTTGATCGTTTCCTTGGCTCCGACGATGCGTGTTGTCTCGTCGGCATCGTCCGGCAAATTGATAAAGGCTTGAACGTCCTTGTTGATCGCAAGCAAGCCGGCCAGCTTCTCCAGTTGATCGCGAAAATTGAGAATATTGTACTCCGCTTGACGAAACTGCCGGGTCACCAGTTCCTCCGACTGCTTTTTTAGCATGGACATCACGCTGCTGTATACCAGCGCGGCAATCAGGGAGACGATCAGAAGAGTCATGAAAAGGAAGGATGCGATCAGCTGCGTTTTCAGCTTGAGATTGAAGTTTCGGTCGGTAAAAATTTTAAGGATTTTCATCATGAACCGCTTTCCTTTCCAGCACTTTTTTTCGTCTAAACTCCACCGGAGACACACCCGTCGTTTTTTTGAAAATCCGGCTGAAGTAAGCGCTGTCAGGGACGCCGACATTTTCGGCGACTTCGTAGGTTTTCAGCGTGGTATGGAGCAGAAGCTCCTTGGCCTTTTCCATTCGGTAATCCGTCAAAAATTCGATCAGATTGCGGCCCATGTCTTTTTTGAACAGAAGGCTTAAATAATTCGGACTGAGCTCGACATACTCGGATATTTCCTTCAAAGTAATGTTCTGGTCGTATCGCTGCCGGATGAATTGCACGGCCTCCGCAACTTCCTTGCTGACGGACTTGATCATTCTCTTGATCTTGGCGGTTTCCGCAAGGTGACCTTCCCAAGCTTTGATGGTATCCGAGATCGTGGCGCTGGCGTTGACCTTCTCTTCCCCGGATAATTCCATCAGGGCCGCTTGATCTTCCGGGATTTGCAAATAAGCGTAAGTCCATTCCATCAATCCGGAGAACATCCTCTTCCAGCTTCGTTCGTCAGGCAAAATTTCCCCCATCCGCTTCTCCGTCTCCATCTTCAGATCTTCAAAATAAGCGGAACCCAAAGCCTCCCAAGCCTTACAGCTTTGCAGCGTTTCTTGTTTCCAGCGCTGCTCCGGGAAATGGTTCGGACTCCATGACGAATAGAATTCGACTGCAGCATCAGAGAAATAGCGCGCTTTCATAACCTCGCTGCATTCCTGATAGAGGCGGCGCCATTTCGTAAAACCCCGTGCCAGTGAACTTACGCTGATAAAAACGGGAACGTCGAAATAGGTCCGCATCACCTTTTGGACATTGGCAAAAATATCGCCCCATTTCAGGCAAATTTCTTCATCGGACCATTTCTCGTCAAAAGAAAACAGCAAAAGATACCGGTGCGCCTGATCGTGATAGGCCTCGCCGACACCATGATTATTCAGGATTTCATTCAAAACGTTCAGGATCGTAAAATGGATCAGCTCTCCCCGGTCATCGTCAAAGCGCTGGAGTAAACGCGTGCATTGACGAGGTTCCAGCATCGCCATCGCCGTCCGTCCGGACTCCAGCCTGGAACCCAATTGCTTCAGTTGTTCGGCCAGTTCCGAGTCGGAATAAACGCCATAAAACAAATAATCCTTGATCAGTTTTTCCTTCAGCATGTTCAGATTCATTCGATGATTTAAGGTTAGCGGGGTATATGTTTTCCGAGACCGAAGCTCCTCGTAGACGGAAGACAAAATATCCTCCATCTCGTTCTCCGTCATCGTCAGTTTTAAAATATAACCGGATACTTTCAGACTGGCGGCTTTTCGGGCATATTCGAATTCTTCGATACAAGAAAGAATGAGGATTTTCGTGTCCTGGTCTTTTTTCCGGATTTCCGAGATCAGCTGAAGTCCGTCCATCACGGGCATTTTCAGGTCGGTGATGATCAGGTCCGGCTTCTCTTCCTCATAGATTTTTAAGGCCTCCCGGCCGTTGGCGACGTCGGCGATGACCTCCATCTCGTAGTTGCTCCACGGAATCGAATTTTTCAGGCCGACGCGAACGAGCAGTTCATCTTCCACGATCAACACAGAATACATGAGGACCCACTCCATTCGATAATCTCGTTGTACTTCAACGATATCATAGACATGCTCCAATGGATATGTAAAAAGATATCAGCCCGCCGCGAAAACAGGCAGACTGATATCCGTGCTATCATCTTCAAAAAAAGAAGGAGATTATTCCTTATTGCTGAGCTCCTGCGGTAAGCTCTTTGTAGGTTTGCAATCCTTGATCGTACGATTGCTTCCAGAAAGCGTCGACTTCCTCAAAACCGGCTTTGTTCATCTGATCGATGATGCGGTCTTTTTCTTTTTGGAAAGCGTCGTCGCTTTTCGTCATGATGGCTTTCGGAATTTCCCGAATCAGAATTTGTTCGATGTTGCTTTCTTTCTTCGCCAGGTCGTCAGAGCCTTGCGGCTGCAGGGCAGGCATGGCCGGAATAAAGGATGAGCTGAGCGGTTTGGCTTTGCCTTGTTTTACGAGTTGATCCCATGCGTCGCCAGGGAACTTGCCGCCGTAATGTTCGCTGTATTCCTTGTCGAGCGGCGTAAGTTTGGTCATGATGAACTTGTCGGAGTTTCTCAGGTCCACGTAGGCTCCGTCATCCGGATTGATGGCGCTGCCGCCGAGTCCAACGAGTTTCCCGTACAAGCCGATCCCCGTTTCAGCCGCAAAATTCGAATCGGTGGTCATTTGTTTAATTACATCGTCTTTAATTTCAGGTTTGCCGTTCTCAACATCCCAGTGAACGCCTTTTACCCCGTTCAAAAGCAGCCGTGCTCCATCATAAGTGCGGAAGTAATCAAGGAATTCCATGGCGCGTTCCGGATTTTTGCAGCTCTTCGTGATGATGATCCAAGGGTCATTTTCCCCAACGATCGATTGCAGAGCGTAAGCCTGATTCGTAGCGCCGTCGACCACTTGGGCTTCAAAGCCTTTATCGTCTTCGCCTTTGGCTTTGAAATAAGCGTTGGCTGCGTCGATTTCCCAGCCCATATGGATGGTCAGGAGCTGTCCGGCTTTCAGCTTGGCTTCATAGTCGCTCATTTTTTGCGTGAACATATCCATATCCAAAATGCCGGCGCGGTAAGCTTTATTGTAGAACTCTACGCCTCTCCAGAGCGGACCGTCCGGAGCATACCGGTGTACGTAAGAGCCGTCCGGCTTGGTAACGGTATTCTTGGTGTTTTCCGTCCAGCCTTCTTCATAGATGAACGGTACGTGGTATGACCAGAGACCCCAATCGGTCCAGCCGGAGATCCCGTAAACCTTTTTGCCTTCGTCCGTTTTTGGATGTTTCTTGAGTTCGTCGGCAATCATCGGAATCATATCGTCGAACGATTTGAGTTCCGGATAACCTTCTTCTTTGTACAAATCCCACCGTGTGTACCAAGCGACGTTCGGCGAATAGTTGACGTACTGCTTCGCATCGGGAACGACGCTGATCGGAAGGAAATAATAATCCCCGTCCGTATTATTCATGCGTTTATTGATGACGTCGAGAGCGGATTTATATTTCAAAATATCTTGGCCTTTGGATTCCAGCAGCTGCTTCAAAGGCATGGCAATTTTACCGTCCATGGCCGCTCTGCCCTGTTCCGGCGGCACGATCATGATGTCGGGGAGGTCTCCGCCGGCCAGCATGACTTTGATTTTTTCCGGGTCGCTGCTGATAATGTCCATGGTGACGCCCGTTTGTTTCTTGATTTCATCGGCTACCGGATTCTTCTGAACGCCGGGAGCCCCCGAGGAGAATATCTGGTCCGTACTGATCGTCAGCGTGATGGGCTCTTTCCCTGAGGTGCTGTTGCCGCTATTCGATGCGTTTCCGGAAGTATTCTCGGCGGAGTTGTTTCCGCCCGAGTTGCCTCCGCCGCAAGCGGTCAGGGCGAGCATCAGGCTGGCGATAACGGCGGACAGCACGATACGCGGTGCTCTTTTACTCATGTTGATATTAACCCTCCTTATGAATGCTATGGTTTGTCTATTATATACAGCCCGGATCCGGGCGGCATACCGTAAAATAAATGTTCAGGTCAGCCCTTGATGGCGCCAAGCATAATGCCCTTGACAAAATACCGCTGCATCGTCGGATATACAACCAGAATCGGCAGCGTAACGATGATCGTCGTGCACATTTTAATCGATTCCGGCGTCAGTTTGATGCTTTGCGCATTCCGGGTAATGCTCGAAGCGTCCATGGTAGCCAAGGCGTTGGCCGAGTTCAAATATTCATACAGAATGAGCTGAAGCGTCTTAAGACTCTGATTTTGAACCAGAAAATAATTGTCCATCCATGTATTCCATTGTCCGACTGCGGCGAAAATCGCCACGGTGGCCAAAATCGGTTTGCACAGAGGGAAGATAATCGATCTGAACAAGGTCAGGTAGCCGGCTCCGTCGATCATGGCCGATTCTTCCAATGCGGCCGGCAGCTGCTCGATATACGTCTTCATCAGGATGACGTAGAATCCGGACACGGCCGTCGGCAGCACATACAGCAGGAAGTTATTGTTCAGGTGAAGCATTTTCATCGTAATGTACCAGGGAATCAGACCCGCGTTGATGTACAGCGTGATCACCAGCATCCGGTAGACCAGCTTTCGAAACAGCATTTTGTCCTTTGTCAGCAAATAAGAGAAAAAGCTGCAGCAAATGATCGTAAGTCCGGTGCCAACCACCGTTCTTGCCGCCGAGATGAAGAACGAATTTTTCATATACGGCAAGTTGAGAATATTCTTGTAAGTATCGAGGTTAAATCCCGCCGGCAGCAGGAAGATCCCTTGAGATACCTTCATCGGATCGCTGATCGAATAAATGAAAACGTAGTAAAACGGATAAATGCAGATGACGACAAACAGGAACAGCAGTGTGTAGTTAACGACGTCAAACCAGCGGTGCTCCGCTTTGCGCATGGGTCATACCTCTCCTTCCGATGTTCTCTATATCAGGTTCTCGCCGCGGACTTTTTTGGAAATGCGGTTCACGGAGAATAACAAAATGACACTTACTATGGTTTTGAATATCCCGACTGCGGTCGCGTAAGGATAATCCCCTACGATAATCCCCATCCGGTACGCGAAATAATCAAGCACCTCGATCTTGCTGGCGACCAAAGGGTTGTAAAAGACGAAATATTGGTCGAACGAGCTGGACAGCATGTTGCTGATATTCAACAGTGTCAGTACCAGGAAGGTCGGCAAGATGCCCGGAACGGTAATATGCCAGATCGTTTTGAAACGGCCCGCCCCATCCACTCTCGCTGCGTCGTAAAGCTCCGCGTCGATCCCGGCAATAGCTGCGATATAAATGATGGCGCTCCAGCCCAGTCCCTTCCAAACCGTAATCAGGGCTTGAAATACCCAGGTGAAATTCGCGTTTGACATCGGTTGAACCTGATGATCGATCCCCAGCATGCCGAGTAAGGAGTTGATTAGCCCCTCACTGGAGAAAAAAGCGAAGGCCAGCGAGAAAACCAGGACCCAGCTGATAAAGTTCGGCAGCGTCGAAAAGGTCTGCACGAATTTTTTGTAACGGGTAGACCGAACCTCGTTGATCATGATGGCAAATATGATGGCGAGCGGCGACAGCAGCAGGTTAAGGAGGTTCATCGCCAAGGTATTGATGAGCGCGTTCACCAGATCCGTGGAGCCGGTCAATATCTCCTTGAAATGCTCGAAGCCTACGAAAGGCGTCATGGAGAGCGGAATCCCCGGCTTATAATCGAAGAAGGCGTAAATCCAGCCATAGACCGGGAAGTAATTGAAGAGCAGCATCAAAATGATGAACGGAACGGAGAAAAGGAACAGCAGCAGGCCGTCCCTGCTTCTTTTTCGTTTCCCGCCGATTTGCGGCGTGACGGTTTGTGTAACGGTTTGTGAAGCCATGGCAGCAAACTCCTTTCTACATGGTGCATTTTCAGTATAAAGTTGGCCTTAAGGAATCTGAATGTAATCTATTCCTACTTCTTGGAGGAAACTATGCGTGTGGAAGAATGCGCTTTCTTTTTTGACGCCGGTCCCCAAAAGAGTTGGACTTTTTTCCGGGGAATGGGACTTTTTTACGAAAGCAGGTGGCGGTAGCTTTCCTGAAGTCCGGCCTGAAACGCCTCAGCCCTAGGGAACCGCGGGGAGTCCGGACCGAGATTCGTAATGTTGCCGTAGACCGTCAATGTCTCGAAGGTTTCTTTGACCCCTTCATGGTAATAAATCGGCACTACAACGCCGTGGACGATGTTGCCCGAGATTTCGATCCACGCCGAGGCCTCGTCCATGTAAATCCCGCCGGGAAAACCGTGAATCCGCGTGTAATGATCATATTTTTCATAATGACCGAACGTATGGCGCACCACGTCCTCAATACACACGGGACCTTCCGAATTGCCGTTGTCGTGGATATAGTTGCCGACGATTTGCGAATCCGGCATCGCGGAAAGCGTGTAGATGGCGCCTCCGTCATGAAGCTTTCTCAGTACATGGTGAATGTGATTGTATGCCACACGGATGCGCTTCGAGACAGTGGGTTCGCGGAAGACCGGATAATAGTCCGGAGCGAAGTTGGACAAGCGCTCGATGCCGGGATCGCAGTAGCCCCAGCCCCAGCCGATGGAGATGCCCGAGTAGGCGATTTCGCAAATCTCGTTATGGGCGATCGTAGTCCCTTCGGTATACCCCGTTATGACCGCTACGCTGCCTTTGAAGTCGGTGCCGATGTGGTGAAAATAGTTGTTCTCCACCCGGTTGTCCGCGACGATCTCCCGCAGATCCTCCGGATGGGCATCATGGAACGAAAAGTCGCCGATCTGTACGCCGCTCCCGGCGATATAAGCAAACTCGTTGCCGATCAAGGCATTATTCCGCGAACCGAATTCGATATCCACGGCCCCGCTGCCTAAGCGATTAAATCGGCATCCCTCAAACTCAATCTCCCGCGCCGCATGCAAAACGATTGCCGATGGAACCTTGCGGTAGGCGGAATGCGCGTTCAGATCATTCCCCGGGTCCTTCAGCAGATTGGCCTGGATTTCCGGATGTCCCTCAAGCAAAGGCTGCATAAAGGTGGTATGGCTAAAGGTCAACCCGTGAAAAGAAATCCCCGACACCGGAGCATCCAGCGTCCCTTTTATCTCAATCAGCCTCTCCGCCAGCGGGATGATGAATTCGAGCTCGGACACGGTTTCCTCTTCTTTGGCGTAGTAATAAATCACTTGTCCGGCCCGGTCGTAATACCATTCCCCTGGGTTGTCCATCCGCTCGAACACATTTTCAAAATAGCTCGGCACTCCTACCTGGACCCCCGCTTTGATCTGGCAATCGCGGAAGCAGGGCATTTTCATATGGATGATCGCTTCCTCGCCGCTTCGTTCGATGGAATCAATCGGACATATGCTGTGCGCCCAGCCCACATCAAACACCGCTTCAATATCCTGAGGATTGCTCCAGCCCAGCATTTCGGCATGGATCGTCCGGTATCCGGCGTAAACCGGCAGTTCCCCTTGATAGGTGCGGACAGTCTCCTGTTTGTTCCAAAATTCATAAGCGTCGTTAGCAGCCTTATCCCAGCCGGTTGCTGTGATCTCGGCTGTTTTGGGCCTTGGGGCAGGCTCGCCGTTGACATACAGATGACGGCTGTACGGCAGACCCGCTGCGGAAGCTTTATATAACCTGCGGCCGGCGGCATCAACGACCGCTTTCCAGCCGTTTACCCGAACGCCGCCGCTGAGGACCGCCTTTTCGCCTGGATAAGCCTCATAACGAATCCGGAAATCGCCGCCGGCCGAATCCTCCGGTCCAAAAACGAGCGGCTCCTTCAAAATATAAGTGCCTTCCCGGATCCAAACCACAAAGTCTCCCCGCATGGAAGGGAGGTGGTTCCGCACTTCTTTCATTGCCCTGCCGATAGTCCGGAAGGGGTGTTCCTTGCTCCCGGAATGATCGTCTTGCCCCTCCGGCGAGACGAACCACTCGTTTTGGACCGTTCTGATCGCAGTCATATTCCCTATCACTCCTCCTGATCCCGGCCAAGGTAAGTCTCTGCTTTTTTTGCCTATCTCCCTCAGCCTTCACTTGATAGGGTAATTATAGAAAGCGGGGTATTGAATAGGAATGGATTTAATTATGACTTTCGGTACTCTCCTATCTACCTGACCGGAAATGCCATTGGACGGCCGGGCAAACTTGAACGAACAAGCTTGAACGAACAGTCCGGGCTCGACAAGCAGAGCCAGCCTAGGTCAACAGCAATGGACTCAGATGACGCTATTGGCTCGAAAAAGCAATGCCGTTATTTAAATGAAAAGCCGGGTTTTGGGCTTCAATTGGCCAATTTAACGACGCTGGAGTCCCTTAGAACTCCCAAAAGAGCAGTTGGCAGCAAATAAGGGCTGTAGGATTCGTTAGAATGGAATAGTATGAGAATGCCTGAAACGCAAAAAAAGACAAGCAGGAAAATAAGTTTCCGTCTTGTCCCAATCTTTGAAATGATTTTTTTGAACAACGCAACTGCCTCGAAAGCATATCACACGATGCAGTCCGCATCGCAGCTTAGAAGAGTCACTGCTTTTGATCCAGAAGTTTCAATATCCGCAAGACCGTTCCTTTGCTTCTCGCATCCTTTGAAACTGAGGGACGCACCGTAATACGGGCGGGAAAGGATTCCGTCTCCACCGGAAAGAGAACAATGACCGGGCGGTACACCGTTTCACACCATTCGTCGAACGGATTGTGGGTATTGAACTCGCCGCCGTTCACGGAGTATTCGAGCATCCCCGTGTCCAGTCCGCAGAGCATCAACAGCCCCGCATGCGAACCATGCGCGAAGAACTCGAGCGATGCTCCTGCATTACTGGAGACAAAATGATGGAGACCATATCTCCAGTTGATGAGCGGCGCCGGATTCGAAAGCCCGTCCGCCCAGTGAAAGCCGGTTTGCCGATTGGCTTGATCCAAAGGCAGCAAAGCCCCGTGTTCATAGCAGTCCCCCCTAAGCGGTATTGGAAGGACGGCCAAGGAATCGAAATCCTCTGCTGGTCGATCCAGGACTTCCGGACCCAGTGCGAGATCAAGATACTCGTGAAGCGTTTCCGCATACGCGGCATATCCCAGGTCGCTAGGGTGCACGCCATCGGGAATCAGCGATTCCCGGGTCATCTGTCCGGAACGTATTTTTTCGCGCAGCGGCGGTACGAAGTTTACCGATGATATCCCGTAATGGGATGCCACTTCTTCATGAATTCCAATCTGCAGTGGAGCCGGATCGTTTAAATTGCTGTCCTTCGCCATATAAACAAAGCAGATATCCGTTTGGGGCGAACGCTGCCGGCACTCCCGTACAATGCCCTCCATCCCGCGCAGGATTTCCTCGCGGTCCTCTCCATCGTTGACGGCAAAATCAACAAACATGAGGTCAATCTCCCCCCGCTTCAAAACATGCCCATGCAGCCGAAAAGCGCCGAAGGCGGAGTTCGTTCCTCCAACGCCGGCATTGATACAGCGTACCTCCTGTTCCGGAAAACGTTCCTTGAGATATTTGCCGGTGAGCGCCCGCCAGCTGGTTTCCTCCGGATTCGACGCGCCAAAGCCTTCCGTAACCGAACCTCCCAAAAAAGCAACCGTTATCCCCTTGCCGTTCTCAAGGCGTAAATTAACGCGTGGCAGCCCCCCGCGAAGACGTATGTATTCCGTGTTTTCCATGCTCAGCACCTTCCTTAACCTTCCGTCCGGATCGTTTCAAGGCTATTATGGAAGGCGAGCCTACCGATTGAAATGGATTTTTCTATGATTTTCGGATTTCGTCATGTTGAACCTGTTCAATCACAAGTTTATCTCCCGCAACAACGGCATTCAAATTCAGCCTTCTCAGCATCACGTACACTTGCTCCTCACAAGCAAATAATGCGGCTCCCTTATAGTAGATATCCGACCTGTTCAACCGGATTAGTTCTTGGTTCGGCAGCCCGAATCGATATTCATATTCCGCGTTGCTTACATAATGGTAGAAGACCGCAGCGCTTAAGTAGAACTCATCGTCCAATATCAGTACGGAATACAGCGTCTCGTTATCCGGAAAAACTTTAAAAACCTCCGATTCGATCAAACACTGCGGGGAATTCCCGATAATGGTTTTGACCTGCCCTGAGGTTAACGGAAGTTTCAGCATTCTGTGATTGATCTCCTCCGCAATTCCGATTAGCTTGGAAATACCCATGAGAACAAATCCGCTAACAATGCTGAGCAACAGAAAGACCGGATGATATGCCAGGACCCCTATAAACGTGCCAAATACTATAATGACACACCCGGCGACAAATTGAACCTCTTTCAAAATCAATCCCCCAATTTTCCGAATAAAAGCCGGCAATGAAGCCGTTCGAGCCGAGTACGCTCCGGCCCCACAACCCAAGCTTCCTTTAAGCGCGAAGTAACCAAGGCTACCGGCCGGAATCAAATGTTTTTTCCTCATCGCCGATTTCCATGATTACCCCCGGCTCCTGCGAAGTTCCCGAGAAACCGCCCGTGTTTTTATAAACTCCCTCAAAGCTGGTGCCTACCGTAACCTTGATATGCAACGGAAGACGGATTTCTTTAGCTTCGAACTCCAGCCCTTCCACATACGGAATAACCGGCTTGATCCAAACTACGGCCTCTTTTCCATAATTAAAAAAACGGAACGAGCAGTTTGCTTCCACTTGTGTTCCTTCCGATCGAACGGTACACTCACTGCCCTTAGGGGAGTAATCGACCGACGATACGCCGCCAGCGTTGTGCTTCACCATGAACATAACCTTTTCGGAGACGAGCGGGGAGAATAAAAATACGCCCACGCAGGTAACAACGACCCGGCTAAAAATGCGGGGATATTTCTTAACATAGAGCCTTGTAATACCGGATAGACCAATAATAAGCAGAATGAAACCCATGATGACGGGAAGATGAAACTTCATGTTTCTTTGTTCTGTCCAAGGCGAAAGGCCTAATGATGCAAAGAGCAAATCCCCGTAAGAACGCCCCAGATGATTCAAGGGCAGGAGGATCATAGCCATAATTATTGCGGTCCAAAAAATTATACGCTTTTTCAACAATATCCCCCCATGGCCTGTGCTCCTTGACGATTAAACCTCCCACAGCCGTTCCACCCGCTCCAATCGGCCATTGTCAAACTCCAGCTTGTAAACATCCGGCTTTGAGGTCGTAAGCCAAAAATCATATCCATACCGGGAATCAAAATAGTTCAGCATCAACGTCATGATATTTCCGTGCGTCCCGATGGCGATTTTCTTACCCGCGTGCTTTTCAAGGATTGCCTTTAATTCCGGGATAGCTCTTTCCGTTGCGGCATTGCCGGACTCGCCGCCCGGCGGCGCATAATCCGGGTCAGCAAACATTTGTTGCAGAGCCAGCCAAAAATCATGATCGGGAAGATCCGCTTCGGCAAATTGCCGTTCCCGCAGATTTTCGAACAACTCAATGTCAAGGCCTCGTTTACGGGCATAGTCCTCCACCGTTTTTACGGCGCGGACATATGGGCTGGAGGCAACCACATCAATATTTTCCCGGATCAGGATCTCCGTCACCTTCTCCACATCGCGGCTCCCTTTATCCGATAACCCTCTGCACCTTTCTTCGCCGGATATATAGGGGGATTCGGCATGCCTTACAAAATAAACGACAGTCCTCATCGCGCCGCCTCCCGCTCCTCCCATTCTTCTCTCAGAACGCCCATGCGGATCGAATCGTAATAAACGCCGTTATAAAATCTGCATTTGCGCATTCGTGTTCCGATTATTTCACGATCCCGTTCAATGATAAGCCTTTGCACCGGATCAACGGCTTCAGCAAACCAGGCGAGCATCTCCTCACGGTACTCTTCAAAAGTGATCTCGTCCATCGGGAAATAGGGTGAATCCCAATTTCTCCACTCCGTCTCCCCAAAAATCAACCGATATAACGGCGCCAAATCTTCTTCGGTCATACTTCTAAGAAGCACCTTTTCTCCTTGCAAAACAACCTTATGATTCAAAATCGCTTTCGCCTCCGCTTTTTCCCGGCTTGGCCCATATCACGTGGATCATATCCAGCCAGTGGCTCTCGGCATTCACAATCTCCATGCCCGATTCCCGTATGAGCCCCAGAATGTTCCGGGTGTGATGGCATCCGTAAGTCCTATACAGCAGCGGATCAAGTACTTTCTGAACGGCGGAAACCGGAAAATGCGAACTGATTCCATGTTCCATGAGCAGGATCGCTCCATTCGGCTTGCACCACCGCTTGATTTTTCGAAGCATTCCGAGCGGGTCAACATAACTGCATAATGAAAGAGTTGAAACAATCGTGTCAAAAGATCCTTCACCAAAATCCATGCCTTCAATATCCGAACAAATCAGCTTGGCATCGAAAAGATGTTGCTTGGCTCTTTGTCCGGCTTTCTCAATCATTGCCGAACTGAAATCGACGGCAGTCACTTGTACTCCCGGAGGGTAAAATGGAAAGTTGGCTCCCGCTCCGACAGCCAGCTCAAGCACCTCGCCTTTAGCCGAACCTATCAACTGTTGACGCCAAAACCTTTGTTTTGCACCCTCCCGGTTTTTATCGTAGTAATCGGCTTGTCTGTCGAATTTGCTCACTCGCGCCTCTTTCTCCAACAGCCTCCCCCCTCTCCGTACAGCGGATAAATAATGGTTACCTGCGTGTTTCCTCGATACTTTCATGATAGATTGATCCAATATCTCCGGGTTATTCCCCCGTTCTCTTCCGCAAAATCGGCGTCACGGACTCCGCCGTTTTTAACAATGACTTTCTCCGAAGCGATATTATCGGAATCGCAGGTGACCAGAACCTTTTCAATTCCCAGTTCGGCCGTCTTTGCCAAGGACAACTCAAGCAGTTTCGTAGCGTATCCTTTTTTTCTCTCCGAGGGACGAATGCCGTAACCGATGTGTCCGCCAACGTTTAGCAAATACTCCGTCAATCGGTGTCTGATGTTGCTGGCACCCAAAATCCGGTTGCTTCCATCCGCTAACCAAAATGTGGAACTGGGAATCCAGCCTTCCTTTAGACCGATTCCGCGTGCGTTGTCTTCAAAAAACCGCAGCAGTTCCGAAAAAGGTTCAGGTTCCCTGCTGATTACCCAAGGAACCATGTTTTCGCCCGAATTTTTCCATTCCGCATAAAATGATAAATATTCGTTTTTCAAATCGGGGCAAGGTTTCATTAATACTAACCGGTTCAATGCAATCACCTTCTTGTTGAATTTCCGTTTCAGAACGTTTTGTGGCTAAACAAAAGCCCCGGCGGTCGCTTCCTTACCTCAAGCCGGGGCATGTTGTCTCATTCGTTATGGTAGTGCTTAGTTCTTCCAACCATTTTGCATTAACGCTCTGACGATTCCATCGTCTCCAATACTCGTTTAACACGTTCATCGACGCTCGCTCGAACATCGTTTTCAATTCTTAGTACGGGGCATTCCAACTTCGCCATCCAAGCTTCATGCATGGCCCTGCTGCGCATATCGGGCCCGCCTTCGTCATACATGGACGCCCATTCGATAAACTGCAGACTGGCCTCATATCGATTTCCGCCAACCTCGGCCTCTTTGCCATAGCGGATTTTCTCCCTTGCTTTAATCCGCTCGATCCGAACATCCCGGGGAATCCATAGAAATACAACCAAGTCAAACCAAGGAATAAAACGATCCCCCCACCCGCATAAGGATCCGGACAAAATCCATTCGTTGTTGGCTTTAAGGTCGCTTTTCAGCAATTCGACGCGTTCCTGCTCGTCTCTCTTCGCCGTAAAAGGAACTTCCGTCGGCAGCCAAAAATAATGATCCGTATCAAAATGCGCCCTGCCCAACTTGTCGGATAAGGCATTTCCGAGCGTCGTTGTTCCGGAACCCGAGGCGCCCAATATATGAATTCGGTTTATCATTTCTCGTCCCGCCTTCTATCGACAGCTTCTCGCAAACTATGGTTAAATTCTCCATTAAGCCCCAAAACACCTGCTAAGGCAATAAAACGGCCGGCCAAGTATAGAATAAACTAACAATCTTGAAGCTTAATGAGCCGTCAAAATCAATGGACCGTCCGAAGTCATTGCGATGGTATGTTCATACTGGGCCGACAGTTTCCCATCCGCCGTGCGCGCCGTCCACCGGTCTTCATCGATCATAATGCGAAAAGTGCCTTCGTTAATCATCGGTTCAATGGTGAAAACCATGCCTTCCTTCAAGCGAATGCCTTTACCGGCCACCCCGATATGTTCGTAGCTCGGCTCTTCATGCAAGCTTCTTCCGATTCCGTGGGCCAGCAAATCCCGCACCACCGAAAAGCCGCTCGCCTCCGCATGCCGTTGAATCGCCGAAGTCACGTCGCCGAGATGATTACCGGGTAAAGCTTGCGCGATTCCTTTATCGAGGCATTCTTTGGTGACTCTCATCAGCTTGGAGGCTTTCTCGCCGATTTCGCCTATCGCATAACACCAGCATGAATCACCAAACCAACCGTCATATTCCGCTACAATGTCAAGTTTGAGCAAATCCCCCTCCTGGAGGGGACGGGCTGACGGAAATCCATGCGCAATTACGTCGTTGACCGATGTGCAGGTCTCTGCGGGAAACCCGTTGTATCCTTTGGTAAACTGCTTGCCGCCCAACTTGATGATATGCCGCGCGACAAAATCGTTGATCTCAAGCGTGGTGATGCCGGGCTCGATGATTTTGGCCGCTTCCCTATGACAGTCGGCAACGATTTGGCCGGCGGTTTTCATTTCTTCGATTTCTTTCGGTGATTTCAAAATAATCATTTCTAGGCCTCCTTAAGCCTCCGCCGGATTGGCGCTGATTTGAAAGGCTTGTCCAAAATCCGTGCCTGCAGGCACGCAGCAAAAAATGGTGAATCCAAAAGAAGCTATCATGACGCACACCCGAAGGTTAGGACCGCTGACCGCCAATCTACCAGCGGCCCCACCCCAAGAATGCCTTGAACTATACCATCACCTTATGGAAACCTTGCGCTTATCGGAACATTCCCCACAACCTCAGCAGATGGAGAGTATTGCGCGGGTCGATTCTCTGATCGAGCACAAACTGCACGATTTGCTCTTCCTGGGCGCCGGTCAGATGCTCGCCAAGAATCGAAGCAGCCGACTTGACAAGCCGGCGAACCTTAACGCGATCCTGCAGATCGGCTTTCGTTAAGCCGTTCACCAGGCCTTTGATCCGATCCTTAGTTGCCGGGTTCTTAAGTTTTTGCTTGACCCGTTCCACCAGTTGCGGACTGATGCCATATTGATAGAAACTCAACGCCGTATTGCACCTCCCGTCGATTCCGGAACTTCATAGCTAATATATGACGGAGAGGCTGTACATAGTGCGGTTAAATACGTAGGACGAGCAAAAAATGCCTCACGGCGTGTGTATCTATTTCGTATGCAGCTACTTTAAGAATGACACGGCCTCATGCGTTTGTCCCAGCTTTTTGATCGTTTCCTCATATTGAGTGGAGGCGTACGCAATGAATAAAATATCGACGACGACCAGTTGAGCCAGCCGTGAACCGGTGGCCCCGCTGCGCAGCGTGGCTTCGGGAGCCTGTGGCGAATACAACATCACATCGGCCAGCTCCGCCACTTTATGGTTGCCAAATCTGGATAAACCAATCGTGCGGACTCCAAAATGTTTGGCAACCCGAAACAGCTGCACCACCTCTTTCGTATTGCCGCTATAGGAAACGCCCAAAAACAGCGCGTCCGGCGGAGCGCTCGCTAACGCAGCGGCGACCAAATGCTCGTCCTGCAGCGCAGAAGCCTGCTTGCCAAGGCTCAGCCACTTCTGAGCGGCATCGGCGGCCACGATCGCGGAAGCGCCTATCCCGTACATGTAGATAACCGGAGCCTTGCGAATGCTTTCGATCACCCGATGGATCGTGTCCGGCTGCAAATGAAGCAAAGTATCTTGGATCGCCTGGAGACTGTTGGACACCGTTTTCGAAACAATGCTCTGCAGCGATTCGTCTCGCTCGATATCGTAATAACCCGGCTTCTGAGGTTTCGCGTTGTCGACCGACAATCGAAGCTTCAGATCGGGAAAACCGGTTAAGCCTAAAGAACGGCTAAGGCGGGTAATGGCGGCCGCACTGGTCCCGGCCTTCTCCGCCAGCGTATGAATGCTTAGTGAAGCAACCTCCTCCGATCCGTCCAGAATATATCTGGCGGCTTTACGCTCCGATTCCGGAAGCCGCCCCAAGACAGCCTCCATTTGGGCAAGAATGCTTCCCGTCACTTTTATCCTCCTCATAAGGCCATATCCAAATTATTCTATTGCACAAAATGTGCAAGAACGGACGGATCGAAATCCGTCCATTCGATTTCTATTCTATATATTATGCTTCATCGGCATTTGCTTTGTAAAACCGAAGAGCGTCGGCAAGTTTCGCAAGCCGGACAGAACAAAAAGATGCCTTCCCATTGAGAGACGGGAAGGCATTCAAATATGCTGTTTCTTATGCGGCTAATCGATCAATTCACCTTGCAAAATCTGCTCCCGCTGCAGATACCCCCGCAGCGGTCCGTACTCGGGCGACGTCCAAAAGGACTCGCCCGCCACCAACCCGGCGGCATCGTCCCGCGCCGCCTCCAAAACCGCGAAATCGCTGACCATGTCCGCGATTCGGAATTCCGGCACGCCGCTTTGCTTCGTGCCGAAAAAATCCCCGGGACCGCGCAGCTCCAGGTCCCGTCTGGCCACTTCGAAGCCGTCGTCCGTATCGGTCATGACCTTCATCCGCTCCTGACCGACCTCCGACTTCGGATCGGCGATCAGCACGCAGTACGACGCGTGCTCTCCCCGCCCTACGCGGCCCCGCAGCTGGTGCAGCTGCGACAGGCCAAAGCGGTCCGCGTCCATGACGATCATCAGTGTCGCGTTAGGCACGTCCACGCCGACCTCAACGACGGTCGTCGAAACGAGCAGTTGCACTTCGTTGTCGTAGAACGCGCGCATCACCTCATCCTTTTCGGCCGACGTCATCCGGCCATGCAGCAGGCCGACCCGAAAATCCGGGAACGCCTGCTGCATGGACACATACAGATCAATGGCGTTCTGAACGTCGAGCTTCTCCGATTCCTCGATCAGCGGACAGATCAGGTAAGCCTGGCGTCCCTGCGATACCTCGCGGGAAATGAACCCAAGGACACGGTCCATCATCCCGTGCTTGACCCAATACGTCGAAATCGGCTTTCGTCCTTTTGGCCGTTCCGACAAGGTCGAGACATCCATATCCCCAAAGGCGGTAATGGCCAGCGTCCGCGGAATAGGCGTCGCGGTCATGGTCAGCACATCGGGGTTAAAGCCTTTGCGGCGCAGAATGCTGCGCTGATTCACCCCGAAACGGTGCTGCTCATCCGTAACCACAAGGCTCAGCGCGCGGAAGAACACTTCTTCCTGAATAAGTGCGTGCGTACCGACGACGATATCCGTCAGTCCCATTTGCACCGAAGCCAGGAGATCTTTACGTTTTCGACCGGTCAAGCTGCCCGTCAACAGACCTACCGTGATGCCGAAGGGCTCGAACATGCGGGTCAGCGAGCGGGTATGCTGCTCGGCGAGAATTTCCGTCGGCACCATGAACGCCCCCTGATGACCCGATTTCACCGCCGCATACAGCGCGATTGCCGCGATGACCGTTTTGCCGGAGCCAACGTCTCCCTGCAGCAGGCGGTTCATGCAGAACGGCGAACGCATATCCTGCAAAATCTCGAGCTCGACCTTCTTCTGCGCGTCCGTCAGCTCAAACGGCAGACTGCGGACGAATTCCCGCACCGTCCCGTTATCCACCTCATGGCGGACTCCGTCCATGCGATCATGATTCATCGCCCGATAAGCCTGCAGCTTAAGCTGGAACAGGAACAACTCCTCATAGACCATGCGGCGGCGGGCGTGCTGCCCTTCCTCATTATCCTGCGGCTGGTGAATCCGCAAGATGGCGTGTTTTCTCGGCATCAAATCGTATTTTCGGATCAGCTCCGCCGGAAGATTCTCCGGAATCATCTCTCCGTACTGCAGCAGGGCCTGTCCGATCGTTTTGCGCATCCAGGCCTGCGTGATATTGCCTCCCACCGAATAAACCGGCTGAAGGCTGCCGCTGCGCAGCGTGCCGCGATCCGGAAATTCCGATTCCGACACGGTCAGCTGACTGCGCCGCTGATCCCATTTGCCTGTGAGTACAATCTCGCGCCCGGTGGTTAGCTGGTCCTTCAGAAAATGGCGATTGAACCAGGTTGCCGTGAACATCCAATCCTCCGCAACCATTTTGCAGGTCAGTCTGGATTTTCGGCCATACCGCTGCAGAACGGGCAGCCCCATAATTTTCGCCTGCACGGTCACTTTATCCCCGTCCTTGATCTCCGTCAAAGAACGGATCCGGTAGTCCTCATACCGGAACGGGTAATATTCGATTAGATCGTTCACCGTAAAGATGCCAAAGGCGTGAAGCTCTCCCGTTTTAAGAGCGCTCACGCCGCTGACTTGCCTTACGGGGATTTCATGCAACTCCATAACATAAATCCCTCGCTTTATAGAAATCCGGCCGTTCAACCGGACTATTGTGCCGGCCAAATAAACACGGCCACCGTGCCGGGGCCGACATGCGTGCCCACGACGGCACCGATGCTGTTCCGCACGATTTCATGCAGCGTAAAATGCTCGCGCAAAAGCTCAATCATTTCCTCGGCACCCTCCGGATTTACGCAGTCGCAAACCGCCACGTTGATATCCTTCAACCCGCCGAAATCATTGACGAACAGATCGATGACCCGGGATACCGCTTTTTTGCGGCCTCTTACTTTTTCAACGGCATAAATAATGCCTTCCTGGTCAACCGATAAAATGGGCTTGATATTGAGCAGCGTCCCGAGAATCGCCGCAGCTTTTCCGATTCGCCCGCCTTTTTGCAAATATTCCAGTGAATCTACCAGAAAATAAAGCCTGCGGCTTTTCCCGAGCCGCTCGACCTCGGCCCGAATCTCTTCGGCCGAAGCCCCCCGTTTGGCCATTCTTGCCGCATGAACGACCTGCAGGCCGAAGCCGTAGGTCGCGCACAGGGAATCGATGACCGTAATGTCAACCGGCTCCCCAATCTCGTCCTCCAGCATGGATTTGGCGAGAACGGCCGATTGATACGTACCGCTCATTCCGGAGGAAATGTGAATCGAGACAATCGGCGAGCCGGGATAAGCTTCCAGCAGATTGCGGTAAACTTCCACATACTGTGTCGGAGACGTCTGGGAAGTCGTCGGCAAATCGCGGGAAGCCGCGAGCTTCGCATAGAACTCTTCCGCCGTAATATCGATGCCTTCCAGATAAGATTGCTCGCCGAAGGCAAGCCGCATCGGCACGATATGTATGCCGTATTCCGAAACAAGTTCCTGCGGAACGTCCGCCGTGCTGTCGGCGATAATGACAGCCTGACTCATAGGGATCTCCATCCTTTCATTATCCATCCCATGATCTTCAGGGGATGTCAGGATTCTACCGAGAATAAATAATTATAGATCGGTTGACCGCCGCTGTGAACCTCTACTTCAGCGTCGGGATACTCCGCATGAATCCACGCCACCAGAGCGTCCGTTGTTTCCGCTCCGGCTTCTTCGCCGACCAGAACCGTAACGATTTCATCACCGCGATCGAGCATTTTGGCCAGCAATCCCTGGCAGGTCTCCAAAAGCCCCTCTTCACTGGCGACGATTTTGGAATCGGCGATACCGATATGATTTCCGGCGGTGATCTCCAGATCATCAAAAACCGTGTCGCGGATCGCATAGGTGACTTGTCCCGTTTTGACGCTGTGAACCGCATTTTGCATGTTTTCCTGATTGTTTTCGAAACTGTCTTCTTCCTGAAAAGCAAATGCAGCCGCGATGCCTTGCGGAATGCTCTTGCTCGGAATCACGATCACGCTGCGCTCTCCCTCAAGAAGATCCCGCGCTTGCTGAGCCGCAAGAATAATGTTCGAGTTGTTCGGCAGAACGAAGATATGCTGCGCCGAGATGGAATGAATCGCATTCACGAAGTCCTCCGTGCTCGGATTCATCGTTTGGCCGCCCGAAAGAACCACATCAATGCCAAGACTGGTGAAAATATCGGAAATTCCTTGTCCGGAAGCCACCGCGATAAAACCGTACGGAGCCAGCTCATCGGCCGGGATTTCGGCCGGGTCGGCCTGACGCGCGGTTTCCGCGGGAATATCAGCGAACAGTTCCGGCATCGGAGCCGCATCCATGCCCGCAATGAGCAAATCCCGATGCTGCTCCCGCATGTTCAGGATATGAATTTGCGTGATTTCTCCGTAACGCAGGGCCAGATTCAGAACATCTCCCGGCGTTTTGGAATGGACATGTACTTTAATGATTTCGTCATCCGAAATCACGATGATGGAATCGCCGTTTTGTGACAGCGCTTTCCTAAAGTGATTTTCGTCAAAAACCGTATTTTGGATTTCACCAAGCTTCCGGTTAATGAAAAATTCCATATCATATAAAAATTCGATATCTTCAGTTTCAAGTTTGGCCTGCGCCGAAACCGGAAGGGCGGATGTCACATGCGCATGCGCGGCGGACTCGCGAACCTCAGCCAGCGGCTTCAAAACCGAAGCTTGTCCGTGCGTCTCAGCCGCGTAAACAACGGCACCCGACAAGCTTTCCAAAAATCCTTCGTAAATATAAACGAGTCCCTGGCCCCCGGAATCGACGACCCCTACCTGCTTCAAAACGGGCAGCAGATCCGGCGTCCCCGCTAGAGCTTCTTTCGCCTTGCTCAGAACCTCCGTCATCAGTTCATTGATATCGGTGGTTCTTCTGGCATAATAAACCGCGTGTTTGGCAGCTTCTTTCGCTACCGTCAGGATCGTGCCTTCGACAGGCTTCACCACCGCTTTATAAGCCGTATCCACACCGCTTTGCAAGGCGGCGGCGAATTGAATCGCATTCAATTCATCGTAAGTGGCGGCGTAACGGCCAAACCCCCGGAATAATTGGGATAGAATAACGCCGGAATTTCCACGAGCGCCCATCAGCAGGCCTTTGGATAAAGTTCCCGCTCTGCTGCCTACACCTCCCGCTCCGTACGTTTTCAATTCAGCCACGCCTGCCGTCATCGTCAAATTCATATTCGTACCGGTGTCCCCGTCGGGTACCGGGAATACATTCAGGGAATTGACGTGCTCGGCATGCTGCGAAAGCCGATCCGCACCGGCTAATACCATGGCGGTAAAATCTGCTCCATTCAAAGAACGCTTACTCAATGATAATTCCCCTTCCTAGCTTGATACACGTACGCCTTGGACCGCGATGTTCACATAGGCCACATCGAGTCCGATAATTTGGCTTAAAATATATTTTACTTTTAGCTGAATGTTGTGTGCGACCTCGGAAATTTTCGTGCCGTAACTGACTATGATATAAAGATGAATAGCTAATTTATTGTTATCTAGGCTCACTTCCACACCCCGGGCAAAGTTCTCCCGTCCCAGCAATTCGGCAATGCCGTCCTTTAATTGCTTTCGGCTTGCCATTCCCACCAGTCCATAACATTCCATGGCGGCCGATCCGGCGATAACCGCTATTGCTTCCTCCGAAATATCAATCTGTCCATATTCGGTCTTTAATTCTATAGCCACGCCTGCATTCACTCCTCCCTTGAAATTATTATGGACTAAACAACATTGTACTATAAGAACAAAGAGAAATAAATAAAAGAGTCTTCCCTCGCTCGCAATCCGAATTCTTCCGGAGACACAAAACCATGCTCCCCTTAAAGCGCTCTCATAAATTCGCAAAGGAAGCATGGAATTTGAAACATAAATTCGATTTATGATCGGGATTAATATTCTTGAAGGCTTTCGGTTGACGGGACTTTTTTTACTGTGATATTATATTTAAGTGTTGTTTTATGAGTTGGAACAGGAGGTGTAATAAATGTCTCGCAAATGTTATGTAACTGGCAAAAAGCCAAGCAGCGGTAACCATGTCTCTCACGCTAATAACCGCAATCGTCGCTCTTGGGGCGTAAACGTGCAGAAAGTCCGTATCTTGGTAGACGGCAAACCAAAACGCGTATACGTCAGCACTCGGGCTTTGAAATCCGGTAAACTGACCCGCGTATAATGCCGGGAATAAGCATATAGACAAAAAGCACCTTTATCCGTAGAGGTGCTTTTTTGATGTCTCCTGTTCTGAAGTCTTGCAAGATCAATATCCCCTGACCATTAGTGGAACCATTCGTTCATTCGGCATAAAAGGCGGAGCCCGTGCGCGTCACGCCCTTTCTTTAACAGGCGGCACTGGGCCGCCTTTAATTTTTGTGAAATGTGTTCAGAACGGCTTTCACGAATCCTCCCAAAAACTTAGGCAGCTTGAATGTGTAAAATTTCATCGTTCACCCTCCCCATCAGCTCATACCTTCACCCATATTCTATGTTTCGTTACGTTTCCCCGTGTATTCCTACGGCAAAAAAATAGGCTACATGAGAACCCTGCTCATGTAACCCATTGTATGCGTATATTGAAGAGCCTATGCCTTGGAGACAAGGCTTTCGCGGATTTCGGCGATCGCTTTTCGGCGGTCGGTCTTGCCGAACACGGCGTTTCCGGCGACAAGAACATCCGCCCCGGCTTCGACAACCAGCGGTGCCGTTGCCGCCGAAATTCCCCCATCCACTTCAATTCGTAGATGGGTCAGGCCCAATTGTTCCTTCCATTCTTTTAATTCTCGTATTTTGCGCAAGGTTCCCGGAATAAACGCTTGTCCTCCGAACCCCGGATTCACCGTCATGACCAGCACAAGATCAAGATCCTCCAAAATTTCGCGCACCGCGGACGCAGGTGTTGCCGGATTGAGAGCAACTCCCGCTTTTGCACCCTGCTCTTTGATGAGATGAACAACGCGATGCAGATGAGTGCAGGCTTCCGCGTGAACCGTAATCAGGTGCGCCCCGGCTTTGGCAAAAGCGGGCACGTAAGTTTCCGGTTTCTCAATCATTAAATGAACGTCAAGCGGTAGCTTCGTCAGCGGAGCAATCGCCCCCATAACCAGCGGACCGAAAGTCAGGTTCGGCACGAAATGCCCGTCCATCACGTCAATATGAAGCCAATCGGCGCCGCCGCGTTCCACGTCGGCAACTTCCTCGCCCAATTTGGCAAAGTCCGCGGACAAAATCGACGGCGCAATAAAGATATCATTCATGATGTTTAGTACCTCCGTTTTTTGTCTTTCATCTCTGCATGAAATTGTACGTAATGCTCATACCGGCTTGCGGCAATTTTGCCTTGTTCCGCCGCTTCCCGAACTTTGCATCCCGGTTCGTGCAAATGGCTGCAGTCCTGAAACTTGCAATCCTCCGCATAAGGAATAAATTCCCGGAAGCAGCTTGAAAGTTCCTGGACCCCCAGCTCCAGAAAATCCAGCTGGCTAAAGCCCGGTGTATCCGCGACATAACCGCCGTTATCGAGCCCGATCAGTTCCACATGACGCGTCGTATGGCGTCCTCTACCCAGCTTAAGGCTAATTTCGCTGGTCTCAAGCTCAAGCCCGGGAAGCATCGCATTCAGCAGCGACGATTTTCCCACGCCCGACTGCCCGGAGAAAACGCTGATTTCGCCGGCCAGATACGATTTTACTTCTCCTGTCCCCATCCCGGTGACAGAACTTGTCACGATCACGTCATATCCAATCGATTTGTACAGTTCTCCAACCTCGCCGAGAATTTCCCGGTTTTTCTCCGCGGCGTCTTCCTCCAGCAAATCTTCCTTCGTCAAGCAAATCAATGCCCGCAGTCCCGAATGCTCGATGTGCACCAAAAACTTGTCCAGAAGCTGCAGATTTAAATCCGGCTCCCGCAACGAGAACAACAGCACAGCTAATCTCGCGTTAGCGATGGGCGGCCGAATGAGTTCGGTTTCCCGCGGCAAAATTTCATCCACGGTCCCTTCCCCATTCTCCGTAGGCGAATATACGACATGATCTCCTACAAGCGGAGTGATCCCCTTTTTTTTAAAGATGCCGCGGCCTCGGCACTGGATCAAGTCATCCGGCGCCGAGTCTGTGGGCTTCACGTAATAATAACCGCTTAACGCCTTAACAATTAAGCCTTCCGGCATGCATTAGCCTCGCTTTCCTTTCGCGCTTACTTTCTCTTTCCGCTTTTCTTCCCTGGATTATGGCTATCCACGAAGGCCGTCTTTCCCGAAAAAATCATCCCGGTATCCGGAAGATTGTCCCCAGAGTCCATATCCATCGTGTTTTCGTCCGTTTCTTGCCCGCCTTGGTCAGGAAATCCGGGATCAGGCACGGTTCCTTGCTTGGCATCGATGTACGCTACTTGATAAGTTTGCCACAGCGCTCCGTCACGGTAGACCCTAACGGTTCCGTTTGCGTTTGGCGCTAGAACCAGGTCGACCGCAAGATATTTCGCCTTGCCGACCGGTTCGGTTCCCCACTCCTGATTCTCGCCCTTCGCGTCGTCAAAAACGATGCGGATTTTGCTGGTTTGGCCTTCCGTCGCCGGAAGAACCGGCACTTGATAAGTGTATGTCAGAGCCTCCGGCGGATAACCCGAGCTGATGAACAGTGTCACTTTCTCTCCCGGCGTTACCTTGTCATTTGGAGCATACGGCCACTGTTTTGTGACTTTGCCCGCCTCGATTTCAAAGCTTGGCTCTTCCTTGATTCCATCTTCGGCAAGTACAAGACCCGCCTTCTCAATTTCCGCTTCGGCTTCAGCCTGCGTCTTGTTGACCAGATTCGGCATCAGCACTTCCTCCGGCCCCTTGCTGACTTTCAGCACAATTTGCACCGCAGCGGGATCATAGTCCGACCCGGCTACAGGATCCTGGCTGATAACTTGGCCTTCTTCCTCGTCGTTGTTTTCCTCCGTTTTGGTGATCTGATCCTGATTGATTCCGTGCGCCACCAATTGCTCAACCGCATCATCATAAGAAAGCGTGGTGACCGAAGGCATCTTTTCCAGCGGTTTTGCCGTACTCACCGTAATATTCAACGTCGAACCCTCTTTGACCATCGTGCCTTCCGGCTTATCCTGCTCATAAACTATGCCTTCATTGACGCCTTCTTTGTAACTCCGGGCAACATCGCCTACGACAATTCCGGCGGCGGTAATTTTCGTGATCGCTTCCTGCTCGGACAGATTGATAACGCCCGGCACCTTCACGTCATGAACGGTAACAAGATTGGTTACGTACCAAGCCACACCCGCCAAAGCGAGCAGTACGACGAGCGTCAAACTGATCCAAAGCGCCGCTTTCCCTTTTGCTTTCTTTTTGGGTGCGCCGCGCTCCTCGGAAGCCTGGTTATCCCCCCGCTGGCTATCTCGCGACAATTTCGACATGTTTCCGCCCTGAATGTTTTGCGGTTTGATCGCCGGCACGACCCGAGTGCTGTCTTCATCGATTTCATCCATAAAGGCCACTTTGGATTCCGTGCGTCTTTCCGGGAGCAGGCAGGTTTCGAGATCTCGCAGCATTTCTTTCGCCGATTGGTATCTTTCATCCGGATTTTTACGCATCGATTTTAAAATAATATTTTCTACGCTTTGCGGGATCATCGGATTTACCATGCGCGGCTCGTCGAAATGCTCCTGCAAATGTTTAAGAGCGACGCTAATAGGGCTCTCTCCAAGAAATGGAAGACGGCCCGTAAGCATTTGATAGAGTACGATTCCCAAAGAATACAAATCGGACTTCTCCCCGGTTGTTACACCCTTGGCATGCTCCGGAGAAAAATAATGTACGGAGCCAACAACGGCTCCCGTTTGGGTAATGGTGGAAGAAGTAACCGCGCGGGCAATCCCGAAATCGGTCACTTTTACGCGTCCATTGCGCCCGATCAATATGTTATGAGGTTTAATATCGCGATGAATAATCTGGTTATGATGGGCATGATCCAGCGCATCGGCAATTTGCGACGCAATGCGAACCGCCTCTTCTACCTGAAGAGGAGCCCGCTCTTTAATAATCTCGTTTAAGTTTTGGCCTTCCACGTATTCCATAACGATATAATGAACATCGTCCTCTTGTCCCACATCGTATACGCTGACGATGTTCGGATGCGACAAAGAAGCGGCCGATTGCGCTTCCCGGCGGAAGCGCCGAATAAATTCCTCGTCATTCACAAATTGTTGGCGCAGCACTTTAATGGCCACGTTGCGGTTCAGCAAAATATCCTGCGCTTTGTACACCAGCGCCATTCCGCCTCCGCCAATCCGTTCGATAATTTGATAACGACCGCCCAATTCGTGTCCGATCATGAAATCCACTCCTTTTTACCTGACCCGCCGTCTTCTTCGTATTCCAGCAATGCAATGCTGATATTATCGTCGCCTCCCGCAAGAAGCGCCAATCGAAGCATCCGGTCTGCACGGTCCTCGAGGTCAAGACCTTCCGATCCCAGCGTTTGGGTCATTTGTTCCGGTGTTACGTAATTGCTGAGTCCATCGCTGCATAACATCAGGATCTCGCCGGGCTCCAAAGAAACGGGATTCATATCCACCGCGACCTGAGCGTCGGTTCCGAGTGCACGGGTTACGACGTTGCGATGCGGGTGGAAACTCGCTTCTTCTTCGCTGATCTGCTTGTTTTTCAAAAGCTCATTGACCAGTGAATGGTCGTCGGTGAGTTGTATTATCTTCCCTTGCCGGAATACATAAGCCCGGCTGTCCCCAATATGGCCGATGATTCCTTCCCGGCCGTTCATCAAAACGGCGACGACCGTCGTTCCCATGTTGTGGTACTCCTCATGTTCCCCGGCTTCCTTGTAGACGATCTCATTTGCATGAAGAATCGCTTTTTTCAATTCTTCGCCAAAAGCTTGTACGGTCAACCCCGCAGGAAGTTCAGCCAAATCATGCGTCACCGTCTCCACCGTCAAGCGGCTGGCAATGTCACCAGCCTGATGGCCGCCCATTCCGTCGGCTACGATCCCTAGGGTGTACCCCTGCTCCAGACGATCCACCCGAATACAATCCTCGTTGACCGAGCGAACTCGTCCAACATCACTGACATAAACCGTTTTTAACACATTCGATCACCTCGCACCAGACTCCATATGCTTCGCCCGCAGTTGCCCGCAGGCAGCCGCAATATCATGGCCTTGCTCCCGGCGGATCGTCACGTTCACGCCGTGATCCGCCAATATGCGTTGAAACTGGAAAATATCATTTCTTGAGGTTCTTACGTACTTGCGCTCCGGCACATAGTTTACCGGAATCAAATTTACATGGCAAAGCATATTCTTGAGCACGCCCGCCAACTCCTCGGCATGCTCGGGTTGATCGTTTACCCCGCCGATAAGGGCGTATTCGAAGGTCACGCGGCGCCCGGTTTTAGCGATATAATACCGGAGCGCTTCCATCACGTCATCAAACGGAAACCGCCGGTTAACCGGCATCAGCTTCGAGCGCAGCGCATCGTTTGGCGCATGAATCGAGATTGCCAGATTGATTTGGGTATCTTCATCGGCAAACTTGTAAATGTTCGGGACAATACCGCTCGTTGATACAGTAATATGCCGTTGTCCAATGTTCAAGCCCTTTTCATGAATCATAATTCGTAAAAATTTCATCGTCGCTTCGTAATTTTCGAATGGCTCGCCCGTGCCCATGATAACGATGCTGCTTACCCGCTCGTCGCGAGCATCAAGGATCTTCTGCGCCTGAACCACTTGGGCAACAATTTCTCCGGGCGTCAGGTTTCGCTTCAAACCGCCAAGCGTCGACGCGCAGAACGTACAGCCTACTTTACACCCGACTTGGGTCGTAACGCAAATGCTGTTGCCGTAGTTGTGTTTCATGATGACCGTCTCGATCGCATGATCGTCATGCAGACCGAATAGGAACTTCACCGTTCCATCCTTAGATTCGTACTTGGCGATTTCATTCAGCGTGACGAACGCAAACTGGTCGTCCAGCTTTTGCCTCAGCGTTTTCGATAGGTTGGTCATTTCCTCGAAAGAGCTGACGCGTTTCACATACAGCCAATCAAAAATCTGACCGCCGCGAAAAGCGGGTTCTCCCTGCTCCACAGCCCACTGCTGCAGTTCTTCCAAAGAGTAATCGTATATAAAGGGTTTCATTTTCACACACCTGTTCTATTCAATATCGTATGCCCTGCTCTATTCATTCTTCCCATTTTATCATAAATCGCCTGCACACTAAAGGGGAGCGGGCTTGGCGGCATTTGAGCCTATAGCTTTCTCTCAAGCCAGGTCCTTCGGTCGTATTTTCGGGAGCCAATTCGATCGGCATTCGATTCTATTAAATTTTTAACCAAGGACTATTGTACCGCTAGATCGCAGGATACACAAAATAACCTCAAAAAATCTTCCGCTATGTTGAAAAATCCGAGCCAGAGCCTTTTCAGGCCTGGGCTCGGATTTTCTGAGCGAGCTCAATGCGTGACCATCGGATGAAAATCATCCCGGCTGGAACGCTTCGCGTCGTAAAATGCGACATCGCCGTCATCCAGTAAAAAACTTCGTCCATAGGGATCAGTCACACTTTGGTCAAAACCTTCCATTTCCCGCCACTGGTTCATCAACGGGGCACGGATATACTGCAAATAAGGCTGATTGGTTTTACCGTCGCGGACCGTCTCGATATTAAAGTTCACGACAATGTACCCGTCCTTCAGAAAAACCTCCGACTTGTCCGTCAATCCGCCATGGGTCCGCCCGTATTCGGCCACATTGGTTCCGGCCTTGACCACATAAGGATCCGCGGGCAAGCTGTATTCCCCGTACCACTTCTGCACGGCGGCACTTGCTCTGGCCGGATCAACACCAGACGGCAGTCCGCTTTGCGGCCCAATCAGCGTGCGAAGATCGGCAGGCAACCGAAGCAAGCGGAACCCGCCTACCGGCGTCTTTTCCCTGGTCATCTTTTTGATGAAATTTTGTACAAATTGCGTCCTGCCGATCCCGGCGATCTGGTCAAAAGTATAGTCGTGATCGTATTTATAAAGCGCAGTATCCGTCAGTTCCCGAACCGGAACATTACGCAGCCGGTCGTTTAAAATGACATATCGCTGAACCCTGTCGCTTGGGGAGCCGATTTTCACATAACTTTGGCTGCCGGCATGGTAATAAAGATCCACCGGTGTTCGGGTACTATTCTTGGCGCTAATAAAATCGAACGAAGGCGTGATCACGATTTGATCCTGGGGCCCGAACATATTTCCTTTTGTCTTCAAATCAAATTTGAAATGGTAGCCGGTTTTGATCACCGCGTTTTTGTACAACGGATGGCTTCCGGGCCGGATCGGCAGCGTATATTGCGACGTGTTTCCCCTGGGTGCTCCGTCGATTCCGTTCAAGCCTACCCAGTAGGAAGTTCCGGTCGGAGCCGTGTTGCCGGAACCGGTTCGAAATACCGTTTCCCAATTGTAATCGGCAATATCGGTCACCCGGAAATCGTAGACCCGTCCAATGGCGTCGACGGGAACCGTATCAAAGGCAATATGGTTCGTCCAATCAAAATTCGCGTTGGTCTGTTTGGTCGCGCCAGAAGGAGCATTGTGCGCAATCGTTCGAAACTCCACGTCGTAAAACCCTTCATCCACCCACACCGGCAAATAAAATCCAAACGATTCTTGGGTTTTATTTACCTCGATCCAGGTATTCTTCGGATGAAATACAGTTTTCGTAACGTCATATACGTCAAAGGGAAAGCGAACCTGCTTGCTGCCGATGTACTTCAGGTAATCTCGATTCCCGTATCCAAGGTAATTGTTGTGCTGACCGCTGTTCGGCATTTCTACGGTAAAGGGCCTGTCAAGAATAATGGCGGAACGCCCCCCCGCAGGATTCGTTTTCTGGTTATGCGCCTTATCATCGGATACGGCGGGATAAATGACGACAGGCGTGTGCACCGTTACGGGATTTATCCCGTATATAGGAAAATTACGATCTGCACCCCCGTTAATATTTCCGCTCATAATCCCGTACAAAATCGTTCCGTCGCTGGGCTCGTTGGCGCTGTTTACTTTAGTCATCGGAATGATATGCCCGGGGCTGTAAAGAACGTTCTCATTAATCGACGGCGCCACGGGGATTCTTGATGGAGTCGGCCCGGACTCATCCGTCTCCGCTCCGTTCATGATCGTATTGCTGTTAAAGGTTAACGTGTCGTTCTTGACTTTAATCTTGTTAACGGCGTCTTGAGCAAAAGATTCCAAGTCCTCCGCCTGAGGATCAGGCGGCTCCTTGCCGCCCCGCATGCTCCCGGAGGGAGCTTCTACCGGATTGGGAAAGGTTGGCGCTGTATACCCGCCGGATTGGTTGACCGTATAGGTAGGAGGCGCGTAGCCACTTGGTTGAATATGAATGGAGTTCCCTTCAAACGCATAATTCTCCAGCGCGGCCTCGTTGATTCGGTACACCTCCAAATTGTCGATCACCCAATAAGAGTAAGGTCTTTCGATGGTGTAGGAATGCGTGACCAATTCGGACTTGTGCTGGGGATCCGGCTCCATATGCGTTTTCCCGTCTTTATCAGTTACTTCTTTTCCCGGATCCCAGGTCAGTTCATAGGTTCGGTTCACCGTAACCTCAAAAGTACAGATCCCTTTCATTTCAACGAATTTATTTTGGGATAAATAACTCTTGGCAAGCACATTCCCGTACAAGCTTTCCGTAGTAGGTATCCCGTCCAGGACGTCAAACCGCTCCTTTCCGCGGCTGTCCGCTTTGATTACCGCACTGACACCGGGATCATTTAAAGGAACTTCCATCACGTTTCCGCTGGGCGCCGGCTCAGTACAGCCGGGATCTCCGCCCCCAGGTTCGTCCGGATCGCCAGGGTCTGTCGTAGATCCGTCATCCGGTTTGTAATAGACCTTCATCTTGTCCGGGTACTGATACGTATAGGACGTAAGAATAAACCAGTTCGAGTTCAAGTAATACATCATGGCTGCGTTGCCGCCTGCGGGAAGGGGGACTTTGATTCCTTCATGATCATAGGTTTGTATGTAATGCACTTCTACTTCGTCAAGACTTTTGACTATGAGACTTCCAATTTTGGTTGTCGGATCAACTACTCCAATTCCATCTGGGTATTTAACATTATCCCTTCCTATTTCAACCGCAACGTTAATCCCATCTTGTGTTTTATTTAATTGTTTCAAAAGCTGAAGGTCATCGTCAATAACACCAGTCTTAAAGTTCCCACTATAGTAATTTCTGTTCATATATGCTTTTGTACGTATTGAAGTAACAGGTATGTCCACTTTGACACCCGGATACAAATCGGCACCATTTGCATCTTTTGGAATATTGAACTGATTTAATATAGTATAGGTTCCACTACCAGGCGTCCATTTTATAGCATTTGCTGAGCGCTGCCAAGCAAAAAATCCACCAAACTCCATTTTATTTTGATCGGTTGAAACTTGTACCTGTTCTCCAACTAATTTTACTTTTTCGTCTATTGTTCGCCTACCTACGTTGATAGTTTTGATAACATTACTATCCAAAAAGAACTCAATTTTTGTAATTATATTTCCCGCACCTGCATCTTCCTTGATTCTAGGCTCCATCGTTTTGAATTTAGTAAAAACCGATCCGGGAATGTCAAGTCGATTATCCTCACTTAGGCTGTAAGGAATTCCTTTTTCCGGCATACTTTGCTCTCCTGGAGCAGCTTTAGCTGTTCCTAATATGGATGTTAAAGGAAGCAAAAGAAAACTGGAAAGTAGGATTGCCGGAATATTTCTTTTGAACAATTTTCATCACCTTACTTTTGTTTTATGTAAGGGCCATTAACTCTTAATAATGTGTTTATTTGGTAACCGTAGTGGGTTTGAACAGGTGTATAGATGTTTATTTCAATAGGGTGAATTCCTTGAGTCCAGCCCGTTTTAGGTAATAAATACCCTTTTATATCACCAAACTTTTCATGGAAGATAGATCCCAATCCATTTAACTTTCCTTTATTAAATGCATCTTGGTCTGAAGATACAATCCCATCAATACTATAAGAAGGACCATTGGGTTCAGGATAATATAAATTTGTATCTTTATTATAAATTTCCTGTCCTTTGAACATAAGAAAATAACTTGGCGGTAGCTTAGTAACTTGCATATATTTAGTTGGAATATTGTTTACCATCGAAGGAAAGTACATCCACTTCACTTCCTCCAATGGCGGAAGCAGCTTTAAATTCGGGTCGTGGGGGTCTTCGAGGTCGATGGCGATCAACGCTTCCAGTTCACCCTTGTATTTGCCGTTTCCCGGGTCGACCACCATCTTGTCTTTGCGCCAAAGTTCTTCGATCGGTTTGCCCTGCAGCTGCTCTTCGCTGGTGACAAAAACCTCCGGCATGACCGTGAAAATATTCGTACCGTGCCAAGCCAGCTCGGCACTGGATACGGCGTATTTATCCACCGGCAGCTTGCCGCCGGCTTTTACCGTCAAAATCCGCTCAACAATGGTTACGGCTTGCGCCCGGGTGGTTGTTTTGTCCTCGCCAAGCTCACCTTGACCGAGGCCGGTGATCAGACCTTTTTTTGCTGCGAGATACATCCATTTGCTGTTGTCGTTCGTGGTTTCCCCCGCAGCCCTGGCCGAGATACGCCCCATTTCCCCTCGCGTGATGTTTTGGGCCCACTGTTTCTCCTCGTTGGCAAAATCGGAAACGTTATAGAAGCCTTGTTCCTGCGCCGCGGCTGCATAAGACACATACCACGCCCCATTAGCTTCAGCCACAGAAATTCCAAGCGCACTCACGACCATTTTAATGAACTCACTGCGGCTGATCGGCTGATCCGGCTTGAATAGATCCCCCGGATAACCGGTTACATACCCTTTACTCACAGCCGTTCGGATTGCAGCACTGGCCCAATGGTTTGGCTTCACATCGGTAAAGCCGGCATTTTCCTTGTCCGCGATTATTGGAGTAATCGTGTTCCCTCCGTTATCCTTGGCATTCTCCTCGGCCGCCACACGAGCAGGCATAATCACCGCTGTCGAAGCGGAATAAGCAGCGCCGATCATAACCGAAAATAGCATTACTCCGCCGATACCGGCTGCCATCCATTTTTTCATCATTCTTGCGCTCCTATCTGATTTGGTTTTACAACCCTTTGCCATTTACCGGCAAAATATGTATCTCCACACATTCGCCTTTTTCCGTTAAATGACCTCCTTTCTTATTACTAAATTGATAATAAAAGTAAAATCAGGCAAATAAAAAAACACACCTTGCCATCGAATAACGATGATAAGGTGTGCTTCACCTGCCCCCATTATATTACACAAATTTCCATCCGTAAACGCCCAAAACGAAAATGTTTCAGCATTCAGCACAGAGGGGAGCCGTTCCTAAATGATTTGCCGCTTTACCAGCCGTGCGATATAAAATCCGTCCGAATGGTAATCCTGCGGCAAAAGCTGCAGTCCAACGTCTTCCCAGACTTGTGCTGCCCTCAAGGCCTCGCTCCAGCCGCCGGACGGATCTCCGGCCAACTCAAATTCCTGGTGCCGGCTTACAAACTGCTTCACCATCTCCGCATTTTCCCGCGGTTCAATCGTGCAGGTGCTGTAGACCAATACGCCTCCGGGCTTCAGCAAACCGCAGACCGCATCCAGCAGTTCATGCTGTACGCCGGAAATTTCAGAAATATCCCCAGGCGTCTTAGCCCATTTCAAATCGGGTTTCCGGCGGATCACGCCAAGCCCCGAGCAAGGCGCATCGAGCAGAATTCGGTCAAAAGATTCCGGCTCGAACCGCTCGCCCAGCTTCATGGCGTCTCCCGACAAAGTGCGTATATTGGCAAGCCCCAAACGTTCGGCGTGGTCCTCGATCAATTTGCCCTTGTGCGGATGAATGTCGTTCGACACCACCTCGCCGGTTCCCCCCATCTTCTCGGCGATATGGCATGTCTTTCCGCCGGGAGCGGCGCAGCAGTCCAGCACGGCCATTCCGGGCTTCGGATCCACCGCGTCGGCCACCAGCATCGAGCTTTCGTCCTGAACGGACAGGAGACCGTCGCGATACCAGGGCGTAAGCGCCATATTCCCGCCGCTATGTACGATAATCCCGTCCGGCGAAATTTCCGAAGGCGCCGCTTTCAGCCCCTGCTCCTCCATCAACCGCAGCATCTCTTCCCGGCTGACCCGGGAACGATTGATCCGTACGCTGACCGAAGGAGGTTCGTTGTTGGCCCGGCAAATCGCTTCCGCCACCGGCTCGCCGAATTGTTCGATCCAGCGGGAGACCATCCATTCCGGATGGGAATGTTCCAGGGCAATCCGGCTAACGGCCGGCAAATCGGCTGGAATTCGAAGCTCGTCCTTCCGCCGCAGCACGCTGCGAAGAACCCCGTTCACCATACCGGAAATTCCTTGATGTCCCCGCTTTTTGGCAATGTTGACCGCTTCGTTCACCGCCGCATGCGGCGGAATCCGGTCCAGATAATGCAGTTGGTAAAAGCTCATGCGCAGCAGGTTCCGAACCCATGGCTGCAGTTTGGCCAGTCCTTTGGAAACAAAGGGCTCCAGCAGATAATCGATCGTGTTGAGCCGAGAAATCGTTCCGTAGACAAGCTCGGTTGCCAGACCCGCATCCGGTCCGGTTAAACCCGATTTTTGCAGCGCTCCGTTCAGCAGCAGATTGCTGTAAGCTCCTTCCTGCTCAACCGCGGTCAAGACCTGCAACGCGGTATTCCGTGCCGAAGGTTTTGCCGCCGGCGCCGACCCTTGAACCGATCCGGCTTTCGAACCCGGATTGCCAACGCGGGAAGAACGTTCCACTTTGGGGCCGTCTGTTACTCGTTTACCGTCTGTTACTCGTTTGTCGTCCGATCCTCTTTGGGTGCGCCGGCCGCCTTGATCCCCCCGAGCGCCGCCATTTTGCACACGGTTCATGACAATACCGTCCCTTTTTTCATAACGCCGCCGCGAATGAATTCAGCGGCAGTCATCGTTTTTTTGCCGGCGGGCTGAACCTGGGTCAGCCAAACGGAGCCGTCTCCCGTCTTGACCTCAATCCCGTTCGCCGACAAATCCAGCACCGTCCCGGGGGCTTGTCCCGCCGCCGCGCCGGACGAGGCTTCTGGACCATCCGCGGGTTTGGCGACCGCCCAGACTTTGAACACCTCGCCGTTCCACGTCGTAAACCCGCCGGAAAACGGCACCAGCCCCCGCACCCGGTTAAAAATATCCCGCGACGAAGCCGTCCAATCGATCTGCTCATCATCCCGCGTCAGGTTGGGCGCATAGGTCGAATCCGCGTCGTTTTGCGGAATTCTCGCCGCCGTCCCGGCCAAAATCAAGGGCAACTGCTCGATCAACAAGCGGGCGCCGGCCTGACTCAGTTTTTCAAAAACCGTACCCGAGGTATCCTCATCCTCGATCGGAACCACCGTGTTGGCGATCATGTCGCCGGTATCCAGTCCTTCCGCCATATACATCAGCGTGATTCCGGTTTCTTTCTCGCCGCCTATGATCGAGCGCTGAATCGGAGCGCCGCCCCGATATTTCGGCAAAAGCGAGCCGTGAACGTTCAGGCAGCCATACTGCGGGAGCTCAAGCACGCCCTTCGGCAGAATTTGGCCGTATGCGGCGGTCACAATAAGATCGGGCTGCAGCACCGCCAATTCGGCGACGGCTTCAGGAGCCCGCATCCGTCCCGGCTGCAGCACGGGAATACCATGCCGCAGCGCCGCTTCTTTAACCGGGGTCGGGGTCAAAATTTTCTTGCGTCCCTGCGGACGGTCCGGCTGCGTCACGACGCCCACGACGTTGTAACCTTCACGCAGCAGAGCCTCCAGGGAAGGAACTGCAAATTCCGGAGTTCCCATAAAAACGAGATTCATCAAAAGATCACTCCTTTTCTTCCTCTTCGCCTTCTCCTTCGGGAGGAATTTCGTACACTCTTTCCGCGATGTCCGTGTAAAGCACGCCGTTCAAATGATCGATTTCGTGCTGAAAAGCTCTTGCAAGAAGCTCGGATCCGGTATAAGTCACTTCATTTCCGTTCCGGTCCAGCCCCTTGACCGTCACCGTCATCGCGCGGCGTACATCCCCACGCAGTCCCGGGATGCTGAGGCAGCCTTCAGGACCAAACTGCTCGCCCTCCGTAGAGACGATTTCAGGATTGATCAGCTCGATCAATCCGTTTTCGTCGCCGACGTCAACCACGATAGCCCGTTTCAGAATGCCCACCTGGGGCGCGGCCAAACCTACGCCGTCTGCGTCATACATCGTATCCGCCATGTCGGTGAGCAGCTTCTGCACGTTTGGCGTAATTTTCTTGACTTCCTTCGCTACCTGGTGCAGCACCTCATCGGGTTCATGAACAATAATGCGAATTGCCATCTATTTAACACCATCCTTTAGCATTCTTCTCTAAAAAAAGTATATGTCATGATTGCTCGGTTCGTCTTCAAAATACGTTGTCCCCGCCACAATAATCTGTTGATTCAGCGAAAAAGCAGCTACGTGAAAAATTCAATTCCGTTACATCAGCATCTGCGGGTCCACATCGATGCTGATCTGAAACGAAGCGTCCCGCAGGTTGTCCACCGTCGCGGCCGTTATCTCCCTAACCAGTCCAACCGCATCCACATCGCCCCGGTATTTGACCATACACTGGAACCGGTAGCGGTTTTTGATCCGCGGGATCGGCGAGGCAACCGGGCCAAGGATGTCCAGCGCCGCCGGCGTGAACCGGTCGAGGCTGCCAAACCACCCTCGCCGCTGCGCCTGAGCCCGCAAATCGCCGGCGAAGTTCTCCGCCATGCGCAGCAGCAGCGGAAGCTTCTCATGCGATAACGTGACTAGAATCAAGCGGCTGTATGGCGGATAATGCATCGCCTTTCGATGATTCAGTTCCTCGCGCACAAATGAATGATAATCATGGCCGCTGGCATGGATAATTGAATAATGCTCCGGCATATACGACTGAATGAACACCTCGCCAGGAAGCTGATGCCGCCCCGCGCGCCCGGCTACCTGCGTCAGCAGTTGGAACGTCTTCTCCGCCGAGCGGAAATCGGGAAAGTTCAGCGCCGTATCCGCCGCGATGACTCCAACCAGCGTCACATCCGGAAAATCGAGTCCCTTGGCAACCATTTGCGTGCCGAGGAGGACGTCGCCTTTTTTCTCGCGAAACGTCTGCAGCAGCTTTTCATGCGAACCTTTTTCGCTGGTGGTGTCCACATCCATTCGGATCACGCGGATACCCGGAAACAGCTTAGCCAGCTCTGCTTCAACCCGCTGCGTTCCGGTTCCGAAATACCGGATATGTTCGCTTCCGCATTCCGGGCAGACGGATGGCGCCGTTTCGGCGTATCCGCAGTAGTGGCAGCGCAGATTATTCGACTTCTGATGATAAGTCAGCGAAATATCGCAATCGGGACAGGTCGCCACGTATCCGCAAGTCCGGCACATCACAAACGTGGAGAAACCCCGCCGGTTCAAAAACAGGACGGTTTGCTCCCCGCGTTCGAGCCGCGTGGCGATTCCCTTATGCAGACTGCGGCTGAACATGGAGCGGTTGCCTTCCTTCAGTTCTTCCCGCATATCGACGATATGAACCCCGGGAAGCCGGCTTCCCGACGGACGTTGCTTCATTTCCAGGAGCACCGGGGCAAAACCGCCCGTATCTCCGCCCCCGGAACGGGCGGCATGATAGCTTTCCAGCGAAGGCGTGGCCGAGCCCAAAATCACGGCCGCCCCATGCTGCGAAGCCCTTCGCACAGCTACGTCCCGAGCATGGTACTTCGGTGATTCCTCCTGTTTGTACGAGGTTTCATGCTCCTCGTCCATGACGATCAGCCCTAGGTTCGAAAACGGGGCAAATATCGCGGAACGGGCGCCAACCACCACTTCAACGCGGCCTTCGCGGATTTTGCGCCATTCGTCATAACGTTCTCCGTTGGAAAGGCGGCTGTGCATCACGGCGACTTGTTCGCCAAACCGTCCTTTGAACCGTTCAACCATCTGCGGCGTCAGGGAAATTTCCGGAACGAGCACGATGGCCTGACGTCCCAGCGAAAGACAGCGTTCGATCGTTTGCAGATAGACCTCCGTTTTGCCGCTGCCCGTAACGCCATGCAGGAGAAAAGCCTCGGGCTCGCGGGCATCAAGAGCACGGGAAAGGCGCCCATAAACAACCTCCTGCTCAGGCGTCCGCTTCAGCGGTTCGCTGCTTTGAAACCTCCGGTTCCGGTAAGGATCGCGGAATACCTCCACGTCTTCGATTAAGGCAAACCCTTTCTCGGCCAATTTTTTGACTGTGCCAGCCGTCACCCCCAAGGTGGATAGAACCTCCTGCAGGGATAACGGGAGTCCGACTTCCAGCAAAAACTGCAGCACTTCCTTCTGCCGGCGGGCCTGCGCGCCAAACGACGCGAGCGCCGTTTCCGCCTCCTCTCCGCTCACTGCGGCGGATACGACTTTTACCGTTTTTTTGCCGATCTTATCCTTAATCGCTTGACTTTCGGCCAATAGGCCTCGGGCAAGCATATCTTTGATCAATGTCCCCCGTTCGGGAAAGTTGCTGCCCAGCTGGGTCATCGCAACCGTTCCGGCAAGTTTGACATACGCGATGATTTCCTCTTCCTCCCGGGTCAATAGCACCGGCCGATTGAACAAGTCGTTTGCAACTAAAGCCTCGTCGGAATCGCGATCAAACGCATCCTGGGCGGGCCCCTCTTCCGCCAGACGAATATACCTTTCCGCCTTCCCTTTTAAGGCGGCCGGTATCATCGCCTGCAAAGCGGCGATCATGCTGCACGCGTATTTGCGGCTCATCCATTCGGCGAGCTCGACCAGATCCGTAGGCAGCGGCGGCAGCAAATCCAGCAGCTCCTGGATCGGTTTCATCCGGGCCTCGTCCATTTCGGAACGTTCGTGCAAGGACACCACAAAGCCCTGAACCGTCCGGCGTCCGAACGGAACACCCACCCGGCTTCCGACTTCAATCCAGTCCGTGATGGATTCAGGGATCAAATAATCAAAAGGCCGATCGGTCTCCCGGCTCGGCACATCTACGATTACTTTGGCCATTCTATATTTCATTCGGCGGCTCCTGCGCCGCCGGCCAAACGACCGGCCGCCAGCTCCATAATTTTGAGGCCAACCTCATCCTTGGAGAGCAGCGGCAAAGACTCAATGAGCCCGGAGGCGTCGTATATTTGCACCACATTCGTTTCGGAGCCGAATCCTGCGCCTTCCGCGGTAACATCATTCGCCACGAGCAGATCGCAATTTTTGCGGCGAAGCTTTTCCAACGCATGTTTTTCCAAATCGTCGGTTTCGGCAGCGAATCCGATCAGGAGCTGGGTGGTCTTGTTCTTCCCCAGAGTCTCCAGGATATCGATATTTTTTACCAATTCGAGCACCATAGAGTCATCCGTTTTTTTAATTTTTCGGGCAGCCGTTTCTTTCGGGCGATAATCGGCCACGGCAGCCGCTTTGACCATAATGTCAGTCGTACCCCACTCCGCCATCACCGCTTCGTACATATCCTGCGCCGATTCGACGCGAATCAGCGGGATTCCGGGAGGCAGGGGCGCCTGCGTCGTGCCGGCGATTATTTTCACGTCCGCTCCAAGCCGTTCGGCCGCCTTCGCTACGGCAAAGCCCATTTTCCCGGAAGAGTCGTTGGAAATGTAACGAACCGGGTCGATCCGTTCCACCGTTCCGCCTGCAGTAACCACGACTTTTTTGCCGGCAAGCGGTTTATCGGCCCAGCGCTCCCTGCGGGCAAAATAATCGTCCACCACGGCCGCGATCGTCTCCGGTTCTTCCATCCGGCCCTTGCCTGTGTACCCGCAGGCAAGCAGACCTTCACCCGGTTCGATCATCAGTACGCCGCGCGAAGACAACTCCATCAAATTGCGCATCACTGCAGGATGGGTGTACATGTGCACGTTCATCGCCGGAGCCAGCATGATCGGCGCCTGCGTGGCCAGCAAAGTCGTCGACATCATATCATCGGCGATACCGGCCGCCATTTTGCCGATGATGTTGGCTGTAGCCGGGGCAATAAGCACGAGATCCGCCCAATCGGCGATTTGAATATGCGCAATCGTTTCAGGATTCTTTTCGTCAAAGGTGTCGGTGTAAACGGGATTCTTCGCCAGCGATTGCATCGTTAACGGCGTAATGAACTTGGTGGCGGAATCGGTCATCACAACGCGAACCTCGGCTCCCAGCTTCACCAGCTTGCTGCACAAGGATGCGGCTTTGAAGGCGGCAATGCCGCCGGTAACGCCCAGCAAAATCTTTTTACCTGTTAACATCGGTATCCCCTCGCTTTCTTTCCCATACAGAAAAAAATAACAACCTCTCGGTTGTCGTAAGGCAGCCCGGAGGCCGAAAAATTATTCTTGATCCGCAGATCCGTTTTCGTCTTTTTTGATCCGGACGTAGTCGCCGTATATCTCTTCGAGAGCTACGCCTACCTGCTTATGGGATTTGGGTTGCTTAAGTTCGGTTTTCTCGCCTTCGCGAAGCTGTCTCGCTCTGCGGGAAGCCGCTACAACTAAAGAATATTTGCTCCCGACTTTGCCGAGCATCTTGTCAATGGATGGATACAGCATTTCGTTACACCTCTTCTTTTGGACTAAATCGCCGATACAGACTTAATCGCAATCTTTTCTGATTTTACAATGTTCGGCGATAATAATGGATTGTATTCTTTGGCAAGCTAAATCGATTTCGTCGTTCAAAACGGCATAATCGTAATTTTCCAGCAAGCCGATCTCTTGGGCCGCTACAGACATTCGATGATCGATCGTCGCCTGGTTCTCCGTCCCTCGCCCCTGAATGCGCCCTTTGAGCTCATCCAGCGATGGCGGCAGCAAAAACACGAACACGCCTTCAGGGAATTTTTCTTTGACCTTCAGCGCGCCTTGGACTTCGATTTCCAAAATGATGTCCTTGCCGCTTTCGATCGTTTGTTCCACGAAGTCGCGCGGAGTTCCGTAATAATTGCCCACATACTCCGCATGCTCCAGAAGCTGGTCGTGCGCAATCATTTCTTGAAACTGCTCGCGGCTTTTGAAAAAGTAATTAACTCCGTTTTCTTCGCCTAGACGCGGCTGTCTTGTCGTTGCGGAGACCGAATAAACCAGCTCCGGCATACGTTGTCTAAGCTCGGTACACACCGTCCCTTTTCCCACGCCCGATGGTCCCGATAAAACAATAAGCAATCCTTTTGCCATATTTCTCTCCATACTATTCGTCATTGTCCTCATCTTTCGTGGACAAACGATGGGCTACCGTTTCCGGCTGGACAGCCGAAAGAATGACATGATCACTGTCCGTAATGATAACCGCGCGCGTACGGCGGCCGTATGTGGCATCAATGAGCATATGCCGGTCTCTCGCCTCTTGGATGATCCGTTTGATCGGCGCGGATTCCGGACTGACGATCGAAATGATTCGGTTGGCCGATACGATATTTCCGAAGCCGATATTAATCAGTTTAATTCCCATGTTCAGGTAGTTCCCCCTATTTATTTGACTCACCTAGCGCGTCAAAATAATCGTTATTCGAGATTCGCCGCTTGCTCGCGAATTTTCTCCAGTTCCGCTTTCATTTCAACGACCAGGCCTACCAGAGCCAAATGATTGGCTTTAGATCCAATCGTATTGGTTTCCCGGTTCATTTCTTGTATCAAAAAATCCAGTTTGCGCCCGATCGGTTCCTTGGCGTCCAGCAGCTTGCGGCACTGTTCGAAATGGCTTTTCAGCCGGATGAGCTCTTCGTCGATATTGGAGCGATCCGCAAATAGTGCCACTTCCGTCGCAAATCTCTGCTCGTCGTAAGCTCCTTCAAGCAGTTCGGAAAGACGCCCCGAAAGACGGCTGCGATAATCCTTTACGACCTCTGGAGCCAATCTCGTAAGCTCGGCATGAATCGACTCAAGCTTGCCGAGCCGGCTATCCAGATCGGACATTAAATGAAGTCCTTCCTGCTCCCGCATGGCGATGAGTCCAACCAGCGCCTCTTCCAATCCTTCACTGAGAACCCGCTCCCACTCATCCGCGGATGGTCCCAAAGAGGACTGCAGATCCGGAGCGGTTAAAACGTCAGGCAAGGAAAGCAAATCCTTGGCGCTTAAGCGAGCCTCAATTCCATACTCTTTCCCGAGCACTTCGGCGGCCCGGATATAGGCCTCCACTACGGAAGCGTTCAGTACCAACGGAAGGGAGCTTGCTTCGTCTCGTTCCTTGCTGATATATACATCAATCCGTCCCCGTTTGACATGGCGCTGAACCAAACGCCGGAGCCCGTCTTCATAGCAAGTCCACTCTCGCGGCATTCGAAGAACGATTTCGGCATATCGGTGATTGACGGATTTAATCTCGAATTGCACATTGTATCCGCCATAATTCTTGGCGGATCCCCCGTATCCTGTCATACTGTGCGACAAAGGCATCACATCCGTTACCCTATTGTAATTGATTATGTTAAGCGAGACAAGTGGGACAAGTCCTGTTTTGATTTCTCCCGGACATATTCCATTAAAGATACGTTCATCTCATAGAACATGAACGGCGTCATCAGATAAATCCCGTTAAAATGCTCCGTAACCGTATCCAGCAGCTCTTTGGCGATCTCTACCCCCATCGCCCGCCCTTCGGCTCCCTGCAGCCCGTCCATCCGTTTCCGAACCTCCTCGGAAAGCTGGATGCCCGGCACTTCATTATGAAGATACTCGGCATTTTTTCCGCTGGCGAGCGGCATGATCCCGATGAATATCGGAATGTCCAGATGAGCCGTCGCCTCTTTGATCCGCACGACCAGCTCGGGATCGTAGATCGGCTGGGTCATAATGTAGTCGGCGCCGGCCGCGATTTTTTTCTCCAAACGTTCCACCGCTTTATGGAGGTGCTTGACGTTCGGATTAAAGGCGGCTCCGACCACGAAATTCGCCTTTTGCTTGAGAGGTTTGCCCGAAAAGGCAGTGCCGTCGTTAAGCTGTTTGATCATGCGGATGATTTCGAATGATGTCAGATCGTAGACGGAGCTTGCTCCCGGCAAATCGCCAAACCGGGCGGGGTCGCCCGTCACCGCAAGCACGTGGTCGATGCCAAGCGCGTCAAATCCCATCATGTGCGACTGCGTGCCGATAAGGTTCCGGTCGCGGCAGGCAATGTGCACCAGCGGCCGAAGGCCAAGCTCGGTCAAAACCAGATGGCCCAGCGCCATATTGCTCATTCGGGTCACTGCCAGCGAATTATCGGCCATTGTCAGCGCATCGACGCCGGCCGCTTTAAGCGCAGCGGCCCCCTCCATGAACTTGCCGATATCCAGGTCGCGCGGAGGGTCAAGCTCCACGATCACCGTAGGGCGCTGCTTCACAAGCTCGACAATACTTGGCGCGCGTCCCGCGATTTGCCCGCCAGCGGCTTCGTCCGCAGCCGGCTTCAGTTCTTTCAGCAGTACGGATGTGCGCGGCGCCGGCAACGCTTTGCCTTCGGGCAAAGGTTCGGGGACGTAACTCGCCAGCGCCTTTGCCGTTGCGGCGATATGCTCCGGCGTCGTTCCGCAGCACCCGCCGATCAGATGCGCCCCCAGATCGGCAAAGGATACGGCGCATTCGCCAAAATATTCCGGCCGCGCTCCATATACATATTCCCCATCCACATAGTCCGCCAAACCCGCATTCGGAAATACCGAAAGCGGAACGTTCAGCGGGCCTCCCAAGTCCTCCATCACGCTCATGATGCCTTTCGGGCCGGAGTGGCAGTTGAAGCCAAGCACATCGGCTCCTTCGCGGCTAAGGATGGCGAACGCCTCCGGAATCGCAAAGCCGTCCAGCGTCCGGCCGACCTGATCGACCGCAAACTGGCAAATCACCGGGAGATCCGTTAAATGCCGGGCCTGATTCAGGGCAATCCGAATTTCCTCCAGATCGTAAAAAGTCTCGAGCAGCAGCGCGTCCACATTTTCGCTAAGCAGGGCAGCAATTTGCCGTTCAAAGTATTCGTTCAGCTCTTGAATGGTTACGTTGATCCTTTTGCCCCCGCGGATTGAACCGACGGCGCCGGCCACAAAAGCTTGGTCTCCCGCAGCTTTTCTGGCAATTCGCACCGCGGCGCGGTTGATTTCCTCCACCTTGGCTTCAAGGCCATACTTCGCCAGCTTATAATAGTTGGCGGAGAAGGAATTGGTTTCTATCAGCCTTGCTCCCGCGTCGATATAACGGCGGTGCACGTCGCCGATCACTTCAGGATGCAGCAGATTGAATTCTTCGTATGAAATGCCGACCGGGAACCCCAGTTGGTACAAATACGTTCCCATGGCTCCGTCGCCGACCACAACTTCATTTTCCCAGGTTTTTCGCAAATCCGGCTTCATGCTGTATCCTCCTGACTGCCATGTCGGCTGTTTCCGATACCGGGAACGGTTATTCCCGCACGTTGGCTTTTGTTCATATTAATGTATCATAAATCGCTGTGAATGGTAAGGAAATGCTTGTAAAGAAAGCCGGGAACCTGAAATGACAGGTCCCCGGCTTTCAAATCGTTAGGCTGCGTGCCGCAGCAGGCCGTTCAACTTCCGAACTTATGCTTCGATGCTGCCTTTGTAGACCGCTTCCGCAGGTCCGGTCATGTAGACGTGATTGTCTTTTTCGCTCCATTCAATGAAAAGATCCCCGCCTTTAAGCCCGATCCAGGCCGCGCGGTCCGTCAAACCGTTAAGCACGGATGATACCAGCGTGGCGCAAGCGCCCGTCCCGCAGGCCAGCGTAGGTCCGGCGCCGCGTTCCCATACGCGCATTTCCACCCGGTCGCGCCCTTTCACGGTAGCGAATTCCACATTAATCTTACGCGGGAAATACGGATGCACTTCGAGCTTCGGCCCCCAGGTCGTCAAATCGAAATTCGGCGCGTCCTCCACATAGATGACGCAATGAGGATTGCCCATCGAAACGGCGGTGAATTCAAATTCACGGCCCTCAGCTTCAATCGGCCGGCGAAGCACCGGATTTCCTTCAATGGTGGTCGGAACGGTCAGGCCATCCAAGATCGGCTCGCCCATATCGACCCGGACCGTTTTGACGATACCCGACTCAACTTTAAGGGTCACCGGCTGTACGCCGGCACCGAGCGTTTCGATCGTAATGTTCTCTTTATTAATATAGCCGTTATCATAGACATACTTGGATACGCAGCGAATGGCATTGCCGCATTGCTCCGCTTCCGAGCCGTCCGAGTTGATGATCCTCATTTTGAAATCGGCTTTCTCCGAAGGCAGGATGAATACAAGTCCGTCTCCACCCGCACCGAAAAAGCGATCGCACCATTTTATAGCCAGCTCGGAGACATTCTCCGGCAATTCTTGCTCTCCGTAAAAGACAAGGAAATCATTCCCCAGTCCGTGCATTTTCGTGAATTCCACCGTGCTCCACTCCTCCATCGCTTTTCGAAGTCTCCCCGAATGCGGTTCATTCGGATCTGATCCCATTATATCAAGGAATCCGGAAACTGCAGCTTTATGGGTTCAGTCTATATTTTGCCGGGTGGAAAAGCTATTGATTTTATGCACGAATATTTGTACTTTTCACCGGGATCAGCTGCCGGCTTCCGCCTCTGAATTTGCGGCGGCGGTTGCCCGACCAGACGCTGCCCGCGCCGAGCAAGAAGGTCGGAATGCCGGCGGCGACAAGGGTGATGGCCCATTCGCGCGTTCCGAGCGGTACGGTTTTGAAGATCGGCTGAAGCGGTTCGATGTACATAACGGCAAGCAGCAGAGCTATGGACGAAAGCACAGCCATGACGAGATACTTGTTCTGCAAAATATTGCGGTGAAAAATCGATCTTGAGCTTCGGCAGTCAAACACGTGAATCAACTGAGCCATAACCAGCGTCGCGAACGCGACCGATTGCGCTTTGACCAATTGGGCTGCATCATTCGGAGCGTATTGGAGCGTCAGCCAGAAAGCGCCAAGCGTGCACAGCCCGATCAGCAGGCCTCGGCTGATGATTTTCCAGCCCAATCGTCTGGCAAAAATGTTTTCGTTCGCGCCGCGCGGCTTGTGCTCCATCAGATCCTTTTCCGGTTGGTCCACGCCAAGCGCCATGGCCGGCAAACCGTCCGTGACCAGGTTGACCCACAAAATCTGAATCGGGAGCAAAGGCAGCGGCAGTCCGGCCAGCATGGCAAAAAACATCGTTAAAATTTCGCCCACGTTAGAAGCTAGCAAGTAACGGATAAATTTGCGGATATTTTCGTAGATGTTTCTGCCTTCCTCGATGGCCGCCACGATCGAAGTGAAGTTATCGTCGCTTAAGATCAACGAGGATGCTTCCTTGGAAACGTCGGTGCCGGTCATGCCCATCGAAATTCCGATATCGGAGGCTTTGATGGCGGGTGCGTCGTTGACTCCGTCGCCGGTCATGGCCACGACATGCCCGTTTCGCTGCAACGATTTGATGATCCGCAGTTTATGCTCCGGCGACACCCGGGAATAGACGTAGATATTCTCGACCTGACGGTCAAGCTCGTCGTCGCTGAGCGTTTCAAGCTGCTGCCCCGACATGGAGGAGCCGCCTCTATTCAAAATGCCAAGATCGGAGGCTATCGCTTCGGCGGTCAGCTTATGATCGCCCGTAATCATCACGGTCTTGATTCCCGCGCGGCGGCACACCGTGATGGCCTCCCGCGCTTCCCGGCGAGGCGGATCGATCATGCCCGCCAATCCGACGAAAATCAATTGGGATTCGATGCCGTCTTCGCCGCTTTCCGATTCGTTCGGCTTAAGATCCCGGTAGGCGAGTCCGAGAACCCGCAGTGCGCCGCGCGCCATTTCTTCGTTGGCGGCTTGCACCCGCTGCCGGAACGTACCGGTGAACGGCACGACTTTGCCTTCCCATAAAATGTATGAGCACCGCTCCAGAAGCATATCGGGAGCGCCTTTAACCAAAGCCATTTTGCCCCCTTGATGGGATACGACGATCGACATCCGCTTGCGTTTCGAATCGAAAGGAAGTTCCCTTTCCCGAACATACATACCGCTTAATGCCGATGGGGACATACCCATTTTGGAGGCAAGGGTGATGAGCGCGCCCTCGGTCGGGTCCCCTTTTAATTTCCACTGGGAGCCGGAAGCGGCTTCCTCTTTGGCTTTGCGGCGGCCCCTTGTTTCCGGATCTCCCTCTAAAATGACCGCATTGCCGCAAAGCGAACTGATCTGCAGCAGACGGCGCAAGCTTTGATCCTTCCGCAGGTCGATCGGTTTTCCGTGATCGATAATGTTCCCCACCGGCTCGTAGCCTTCCCCGGTGACTTCCAACGGACGGCCTTCCAGCCACAGCCGGGTCACCGTCATCTTGTTCTGCGTCAGGGTGCCGGTTTTATCCGAGCATATGACCGTGGCGCAGCCCAGCGTTTCCACCGAGGGCAGCTTGCGGACAATGGCTTTGCGTTTGATCATACGCTGCACGCCGAGCGCAAGCGCGATCGTAACGATGGCTGGCAGGCCTTCCGGAATAGCGGCAACCGCGAGGCTGACCCCGGCGAAAAACATCCCTTTTACCGGTTGCCCCTGCATGATGCCGACGAGCACGACCATGATGGTGAGCCCAAGCGACAAATAAATCAGAATTTTTCCGAGTTGCTCCAGCCGCCGCTGCAGAGGCGTTTCCTGAACCTCGGTGTTCTGAATCAGGTCGGCGATTTTACCCATCTCGGTATCCATGCCGGTCCGGACCACGACGCCGCATCCGGTCCCGCGAGTAATCATCGTTCCCATAAAACCGAGGTTTTTCTGATCTCCGAGCGGCACTTCGGCATCGCGGATAACATCGGCATGCTTGCCGACGGGAAGGGACTCGCCCGTTAACGCGGACTCCTCCACATCGAGGCTGTTTGTCGCCAGCCAGCGGATATCGGCAGGCACCCGATCGCCGCTCTCCAGCATAACGACATCGCCGGGCACGAGTTCCTTTGCGGGAATATTCCGCACGGTTCCCTGCCTCAGCACGTTGGCATGCGGCGCGGACAGCTGCTTCAGCGCCCGTAGGGACCGTTCCGCGCGGAACTCCTGGACAAAACCGAGAACCCCGTTCAAAATGATAATGGCTATAATCGTAACGGCGTCCAAATATTCGCCGAGAAATCCGGAAATCAGCGTGGCGCCCATCAAAACGAGCATCATGAAATCCTTGAACTGATTCAAGAACAGCAGAATCGGGGAAATTCGTTCTCCTTCCGACAGCTCGTTCCATCCGACTTCCGCCCGTCTTCGCTGCGCTTCGTCTTCGGACAGTCCTTGATTACGCGTCACGCCGAACCGTTCCAGAAGCTCTTCCCCACTCAACTGGTGCCAGTTTTTTTGTTCCATCCTCCCAATTCCCCTTCCGTATTTTGTGCAATTTCAGCGCGAAGGCTTTTCCATCTAGGGTAAATGTATTCTGGCACGTCCCAAATTATCACAGGCATGCTCTTAAGTTTTTGCCCGAAGTATGGCATCATATAGGAAGGCTTCATCCAAAAAGGCTTGATCTTAAAATATTCATCAAAGACAGGAGATATTTATCAATGGCACTCGACGGCATCGTAACCCGGTCCATCGTCCATGAGCTGCAAAGCTGCGTGGGCGGAAGGATCAGTAAAATACATCAGCCCGCCGCAAGCGACATCATCATCAATCTGCGTTCCCATGCGGGCAATCAGCGGCTCCTGCTGTCCGCGAATCCGACTTATCCCCGGGTGCACTTAACCGGGGAGACGTTTCCTAACCCGCTGGAAGCGCCTATGTTCTGCATGCTGCTGCGCAAGCATTGCGAAGGAGGGGTGATTGAGTCCATTGCCCAAGTGGGAATGGAGCGGATCATTCATCTGGATATCCGGCAGCGCGACGAGCTCGGAGACGTATCGCTCAAGCGTATCGTGATCGAACTGATGGGGCGGCACAGCAATATCATCTTGCTGGATCCGGCAACCGGCCTTCAGCTGGACGGCATTCACCACGTCACCCCGTCCATCAGCAGCTACCGGATCGTGATGCCCGGGGCTGCCTATACCTCCCCGCCTGAACAACATAAATTGAATCCTTTGGAAGCGAGTCGCGAACAATTTACGGACGCATACGGGCAAACGCTGGGAGCCGGAGAGGAGAGCGTCTGGCTCGTCGGCGCTTTCAACGGCATCAGCCCTTTGATTGCTGAGGAAATCTATGTACGCGCGGCAGGCTCTGAAGGAGCCGGTCTTTCCCGTGCCGCGCGGCTCTGGAACGCCTTTTCCGAACTGATGGCGCAAATTCGGGAACATCGCTATTCCCCGGTCATCGGCGAGAATGCCAAAGGAAAAAGTCTGTTTTCCGCCGTCGCCTTGACTCAGCTTCAAGGCGGAATCCGCCGTTACGAATCGATCAGCAAATGTATGGAAGATTATTTCGGAGACAAAGCACTGCGGGATACAGTCAAGCAAAAAACGAGCGATTTGCTGCGTTTTCTGCAAAACGAGCGCAATAAAAACATCAAAAAGATATCTAAGCTGAAGGAAAATCTTGCCGAAGCGGAAGACGCCGAGCGTTACCGGATTTGGGGCGAACTGCTGCTGCCGTCCCTTCATTTGATCAGCAAGGGAGATCGGTCCGTCGAACTCGTCAACTATTACGACGAAGAGCAAAAGACGGAAAGTGTCACTCTCGACCCGCTGTTGACTCCTTCGGAAAATGCCCAGCGCTACTTTAAAAAGTACAATAAATTCAAAAACAGCCTTGCCGTCATCGATGAGCAGATGGCCATTGCCAAAGAGGAAATTACTTATCTGGAAGGTCTTTTGCAGCAGTTGAACGACGCAACGCTTAGCGACATCGATGAAATTCGTGATGAATTGACCGGGCAGGGATATTTGCGCGACCGGGGGAAAAAGACCAAAAAGAAGAAAAAGAACGACCGCCCGACGCTTCATGTCTATTCCTCTTCGGAGGGGATCGAGATTTACGTGGGGAAAAACAATCTCCAGAACGAATACGTCACAAACCGGCTCGGCAATCCTAACGATACATGGCTGCATACCAAAGACATTCCCGGATCGCATGTACTGATCCGCAGCGCGGATTTCGGCGAGCCCACATTAAACGAGGCGGCGCAGCTCGCAGCTTATTTCAGCCAGGCCAAAGAATCCAGCAGCGTGCCCGTAGACTGTACCCTGATCCGCCATGTGCGTAAACCAAGCGGAGCCAAACCCGGTTTTGTGATTTATGACCACCAGCGGACTTTGTTTGTCACGCCGGATGAGCAGTTGATCAAAAGCTTGCCTAGCTCCGTCAAGAACAATTAAGCGCAAAAGTACAATGACGGGCTGAACAATAAGGAAGCCCTCGCCGAATGGATTTAACAGATCCACGCGCGAGGGCTTTTTACGTGTTGACTAATTAAATTATGGCAACAAGGTTCAGCTCTTGGAGGCGGCTCCCGCGAGTCTTTCCACGATTTCATAAGGAACGGAGCGGCCGCCAAGATCGCCGTGAAAGACGACCCCTTGGCGAACTCCATGATAATCCGATCCTCCCGTGGAGATCAGCCCATACTGATCCGCCATGGCCAAATATCTTCTCTCTTCCTCAGCCCCGTGGTCGGAATGAAACACCTCAATACCTGCGGGGCGGCCTTGTTCCACGATCGACCGAACCAGATCGTCGTCCCCGTACAGCCCGGGATGGGCCAAAACCGGCGCACCCCCGGCTTCACGAACCCAGAGAATCGCTTCCTCAGGGGCAATCCGCGGCATCGAAGCATAACCTGGCTTGCCTTCAGCCAGGTAGCGGTCAAAGGCGTCCCTCATGTCCGAAGCGGCGCCTTTGCGTACCAGTGCGTCGGCAATATGGGGACGGCCCAGGCTTTCGTCCGGACGAAGCGGTCTGGCCAGCCCGTCCTTTACTTCCTGGAGTGTGATTGAAATGCCCAGCCGCTGCAGATTTTCGATGATCCGTTCATTCCGGGAACCCCGCACTTCACGCAGGTAAACCAGCCGTTCCAGCAGCTGTTCGTCCGCATAGTCGATAAAATACCCCAGCACATGGATATCCTTGCCTCCCGCCCGGGTGCTGATTTCAATTCCCGGTATTACGGCGATGCCCAGGCTTTTTCCCGCTTCCAGCGCTTCCTCCACCCCCGCGACCGTATCGTGGTCCGTAACGGCAAGCCCGGACAATCCTTTTTCTTTGGCCAGCCTAACATTTTCGGCAGGCGCATTCATTCCGTCCGATGCCCGGGAATGCGTATGCAAATCGTAATTCCCGCGACCGAATTCAGCCATGAACTCCATCATCTATATACACCTTCCTTTATAAGTCTGACTTATGCTCGCGCAGAAACGTCAGAAATGTAATCGCCGACACCGGCAGCAGCGTTGATTTTAACCGAATGGAGTAAAATTCGCGTTTAAACGCCGCGTCCTCGATCTCAACGACCTTCAACAAGCCAAGCGCCATTTCATGCTTGACGGAAGAAGGGGATATGATCGTAATACCCAGTCCGGCTTCGACTGCGGATTTAACCGCGCCCGTGCTTCCAAGCTCCATTACGGTTTGAATCCGCCCCGGGTCAATTCCCCGGAGTTGAAAGCTCTCTTCCATGACTTGCCGCGTTCCCGAACCCTTTTCCCTTAAAACAAACGGGAACTCAAGCACCTCTTCGAGCTGCACGGCTTGTTTCTCCGATAACGGGTGTCCAGCAGGTACGATGAGCTTCAATTCATCTTCCATTACCGGCTCCGATACCAAATCGGCATGCTGCACCGGAGCTTCAACCAAGCCGAAATTCAACTGATGGCTGACGATTTCCTCGATGATTTGCGTCGTATTGATCACTTTCATCATTATTGAGATATGCGGGTATTTCTGTCCGAACGGGCCGAGCAGCCGTGGCAATACATATTCGCCGATCGTCAAGCTTGCACCGAACTGCAGTCTGCCTTCCAGCATATGAGTGAAACGAGCCATCGTCTCCTCCGTTTCCCGCATCAATTCCATGCTTCGGCGCGCGAAAGGGAACAAGGCATTTCCGGCTTCCGTCAGCTCTATTCTTTTCGTTGACCTTATCAGCAATTTACTGCCGAAATAATCCTCAAGCGATTGAACCTGCATGGTTACCGCGGGCTGCGTCATGTGCAGCGCAGAAGCGGCTTGCGAGAAGCTCCCGCACTCCGCCACGGTGTAAAAAATTTGCAGCTGGTGGAAATTGATCGCCATGCTCAGCCTCCCCCTCCCCAATCTACAATAGCATGTCCCCCCGCACAAAAAAAGCATGCCCGGACGGGCATGCCGACAAATGAGTCCGCTTCCTGACTGCTATAATTTTTCTATCTGCGTTTGCGGCTGTTTTTCATAAGCGTCATTCTCCGGGAATGCCGAAGCCACGAATAATAGGATTTCAAATCCCGCAGTTCAATGGTTTCGGACATGCGTCCCAGGAAGGTAACGATAATCATGCGGTGCATTGGTCTGCCGGCCAGGTCGTACTCTCCTGGAATTTCCGCAAATTCGGCAACCATAACCAGATCGTCGTCCACCAAATAAACGTCTTCTTCATTCCGGTAATAAGGCGTAATTCGTCCCTGCTTCAAACATTCCCATGCCCAGCCCGCGATATGTTCTACTCCGATATTATCCCGGTTGATCCGGTCCTGATATCTGGCCTTGGCATGGTTCGTAATTACGATATCGGCGACTCTTTTATCACCTAAAAGAATATGGAAAGCCTCGTATGTTCCCCAACGTTCCGTCACCCTATCTCTCATGCCGCACCTCGCCTTAATTAGGTCTTTTTAACTAAGCACTTTTACCTATTATGTTACAACATTCCCTAAATTTCTACAAGGGAAGCGTTGCCAGTTCTCAGTTTAAAAGATAACCATTCCTTAAGACCTAGGTGCAATGGCGCGCAAAAGACTTTTTTTCGTTTTTTGACTAAAAAAACAGCAGCCCGAAGGGCCGCTGTTCACCAGAACCGGATCTGACCGGTTTACTATAGTTCTCCGTAATATCGTGCTTTTTCGGAAACGTCCTTTTTGTAGTCCGTTTTGATTTCCCCTCGATAGGATCGTTCGATCTTCCGTACATAAGACAACTTGCGGATATTTCGCATAATGTCTTCCGCGCGTTCCGTGTTCACGTACATGACAACGTAATGCATCTTGCGGGACAAATAATGCACGCTCCCGTATTTGTCCAAATTTCTGGCTGCCTTTAAATCGCTAACCCAAATAATATAGCCTGTGCGCTCCGGAAACATGTCCTCCCCCTCCCGCTTGTCGCCTCAATTTGTTCTTATCTAACCGCAGCTGCAACTGCCGCCGCTTCCGCATCCGCCTTTGGGATTCGGATCATTGCTCGGCACCTTGATCGTATCCGATACCGCGTAAGCGATCGTTTCCGACATTTGATGCAGGATATCGTCGAGCTCGGTTTCGGCCGCTTTGAACTTGTGAACCGCTTCGAATTGTTCCAACTCCAGCTCCACCGCATGTACTTTATCCTTGGCTTCGTGATAGTTGGGATGGAAGTGGCCAAAACGTTCCGTTTCCCGAAAAAGCTCCTTTTGCGCTTCCAGCTTCTTGACGAGAACCTGAATTTCCGCGTTCTCCTCCACTCGGCGCTTCCAATATAGATAATCGGAAACGGCGGTGGAATTATTTATCATATCGCCCAATTCATAGGCGTATGTCAGCAGTTCGGCCATATCGACCGTGTTATTCCCTGTTACGCTCATGAATATTTCAACTCGTTTCTATTACGAATGTTCTACACAAAGTAGACAAAATTATCATATCATAATCTCCTTCCAAGCAGAAGAGGTTCGGCACAGCCAAGACTTGCTTTCTTTTACCGCTGGGGCTCGGGAACAACCAAACGCATGGCTTGCCAATCCTCCGGCGTTAGCACGATCAGTTCATCGGAAAACGCTTCGCCATGGGCTACGATGTGCCCAGGCTCCGGCACTTTGACCTGCACTTTCCAGTTTGCACCGTCTTCCATCTTGACGGGCAAGCATTCAAGCGTTTCCTCGCCAATCTGGAGTATAAGTTTGGAACTCCATTCAAGGGCTTTGCTGACGATTTGGCGGGCGGTGGAAGCATGATAAGCCCTCAATTCCTTCAGCCAGATCGCCGGAATCTCTCTCAGTCCGGGAAATAGCTGCTCTTCACCGGGCAGCTCTTCGTCGCGGTTATAGAAATCGAGGTCGGTACCGCTGAAAATCCAGCCCCGGCTTTTCGCTTGCGACAAGGGAACGTCCGACTCAGCATGGACGGCCGCCTGCGAAACCCCGGCAAGAAAAGGCTCCGGTGCGGATGCAGCTGCATTGCTGCGTTTTTGCGGAGGCAAATGATTTCCCTCCAGCACTTTACCGATCTCCGCCTCTTGCTCCGGATCAACGATAAAATCAAGCGGGCCGATTCGTTCAATCTTCCCCGTCAAACTGGCCAGCGATGCCACTAAGTCGGCCGCATCAAGGTCCGCGCAGCGCAAGAGCAGCTTTTCGGCGAACACGGTCCGGCCCATTTCCCGCCCCCATTGTTCCAGTGCAAGCCGAACCGAATCCGGAACTCCCGCGGAATGCCGCTCCAGGAATTCCAGAACTTGCGCGGGAATTTTGCCTTGTCGTGAAGCTGCCAGCACGGTCGATCGGCTGATTTTGTAGATGGACATCACGTCCATCGCGATATTTTCGCAGCAGGCCTCAAGCTCAAAACGCACTTTAAAAGACACGTCGGGAGGGACGAGTATCTCGAAATCCGGCTGGATAATCAGCTGTCCCGAAGTCAAAGTTTCCCCCGCATCCTTCGCACCGCCTGTCCATGAATCCGCCAGTCCGTCTCGGCCGATCATCCAACGGAATACCGCATGCCCGTCGGTTCCGGCCATCCCCAGCGCAAGCCAGCCCCAACCGCACAAGACGCCGAGCCAGGCATCAAGCCAAGCGCGTTGTTCCGGCGCGACCTGAGCAGGCATCATTCCTTCCAGCTTCAGGGAATGAAGGAGCTCCGGCACCGAAAACCAGACGCCCTCCAATAAGTCCGGTGAGACGAGGCGGTACACGAAATGCTGGAGGACAACGTCAGCCGGGACATAACGCCGGAGCGCTTGGTACAACAGCTCGCGGTTCATTGCGGAATGACTTAGCGCAAGCCAGTCATCCAGCGCGGCACGATCCAAATGCCATGCCGCTGGCTCCTTCGCAATCATGTCAAGCGACAGGAGCATGTCCAATACAACGGCCAGATGGGGAGAATATACCTCCCGGTGGGGATAATTTAAGGAAAGCCCGGCGACTTCCTCCTCTTTGAGCTGCAGTCTGCTTTCCAGCTTCCCCAGTTCCTTTTGATGGATGGTACCCTTGGCCGTTACCTTAAGACCGTTCCCGTCGATCCAGCAGACCGCACGGAACAAATCAAAGGCAAGTCCGGATCCGGCTTCCTTTTTCAGCATCACGGTCTCGGGATTTTCCGGTTCAAGGGGGCGATAATCCCACAGATGCCTGAACCCGAGAATCCCTGACAAAGGAATGTAATACAGCCTTTCCCCCCAGACCTTCTTGACTGCCGCGAGATAACCTGTCCGCAGGAGCATCGGAACGGCCGCACGGATCTCCGCGCCGCTAACCGGACCGGCAGCGGCCGAATCCATCTGGTCCAGCCGGAACGGCAGCCCCGCAAATTTGCGAAACAGAAGCCGCAGCGCGCACTTCGCCGGTTCGGGCAAAGCCGCTTCCTCCCGTCCGTTTGAAAAAAACGACTGCTCGCCTGCAACGCTCATGCCTCCGATACCTCCTTGTTTTCTTGCTCCAAAAGAGGACCCGTATAAAGCTCCGCTTCCTCCCTTTCCGAAATCATGCTGTACTCATAGCCCTGCTCAACGAGGAACAGTTGTCTTCGAAGCGCAAAGTCCTGCTCCCTCGTATCTTCCGACACCAGCGTGTAGAAATAGGCACGGCTCCCGTCCCGCTTCGGACGCAAAATCCTTCCTAGCCGCTGTGCCTCCTCCTGCCGCGAGCCAAAGCTGCCGGAAATCTGGATCGCCACGGATGCATCCGGCAAATCGACCGCAAAATTGGCAACCTTCGACACCGCCAGAACCGGGAGTCTGCCTTCGCGAAATGCAAGGAACAGTTTCCCTCTCTCCTCCTGGGACATGCTGCCCGTTATCAAAGGAATGCCGGTTTCCGTCGCGATTCTTTTTAGCTGATCCAAATACTGGCCGATGATCAGCACTTGCCGGTTTGCATGCCGCTTTAGAAGCTCGCGGATAATCCCGATCTTCCTGTCATTTTCCGCGGCAATCCGAAATTTCTCCCGGCTCCCGGCCTGCAAATATTTTTCACGCAGCAAAGGTGGCATACACACCCGGATTTCCCGGCAATCCACTTCGGCGATAAACCCGGCTTCTTCGAGTGATCTCCAAGGAACCTCGTAGCATTTAGGTCCGATCAGTGAGAAAACATCCTGCTCGCAGCCGTCTTCCCTTACCAGCGTTGCGGTCAACCCCAGCCGCCTTGTAGCCTGAATATCTGCGGTCGCCCGAAAAATCGGCGCGGGAAGCAGATGCACTTCATCGTAAATGATCAAGCCCCAATCCCGTTCATTAAATAGGCGCATGTGTTTGAACTCGTCCTCTTTTTTCCCGCGATGGGTCAAAATTTGGTACGTTGAGACCGTAACGGGCTTGACCTGTTTTTTCTCTCCGGAATACTCGCCTATTTCATCCGCGGTTAGGGTCGTTTTATCCAGCATTTCGGAGATCCACTGGCGGACGGAGGTAATGTTGGACGTAAGAATAAGCGTTTCGCATTGCAGCTTCTCCATAGCGGCGAGTCCGATGACGGTTTTACCCGCTCCGCAGGGAAGCACAAGCACGCCGCTGCCTCCCTTTCCCTGTTCGCCGTGGAAAGCGTTCGCTCCCTTTGCTTGATACGGCCGAAGCCGGAAAGGATGCCCGCTTTGCGTTTTCGAACGCAGCGCAAAAGACAAGGTTCGTCCGCTGTGATAACCGGCTTCGTCAAGCACTGGATACCCCAGCCGGGCAAGCTCTTGTTTCAATAAACCGCGAAACCCGGCAGGCAGCTTCATGCGAAACCGGTCGTGTTCGTCCCGTTCAAGCCGAAAGCTCTCCAGGCTGCTTTGTTTTTCTAGCGCATCCAGGATCGCGGGATCATCTCTTAGGCATTCCAGCCAGAGCCAGCTCCGTTCATGCTCGGGATAATGCAGCCGAAGCGCGCCGTATCTTCCCATCCACATGCGAATATCGGAGGCAACGCCGCCATGCAGCTCATAGCGGGCCATTCGCTTCAGTCCGGAAATGACTTCGTCCGCGCTTAGCCCTTCGGCAGCCGCGTTCCATAACGAGAGCGGAGTTATCCGGTATGTATGATATAAGGGCGGACTTTTCACGAGTTCGGCGAACCGGGCAAGCTGCCCCCTGGCTTGCTCGAATCCGGCATGGTTTTTCTCGAGCAATACGGTAAAATCCCGCTGGACGATGCAGGCTCCCGCTTCATTCATGTCCCCACCTTCTTTCACGTTTAAGCTGTTGAAGCTATATAAATTGAACCAAAGATTGAATACGTATAGCGGCCAGCCGTATGAAATGTTCTTTCGATCGCTGTTTTTTGCAAATGGAGTAGAAATCCGGTCATAAAGGCGAACGAATCCTATGCTTCCGATGCAGCTTTCTTTCAGAAAGCTTTTAGCTTCTGCCAGAACATTTCAACCTCTTGCCAAGTTACTTTTTTATTGGTTCAACATATATAGTCAAGTTTACAGTAAGTTCACAGAAAAAGAAGTCCGGCGGCGACTGCCGCGAACTTCTTCTTCCGTGCGTGTATCAGCCGCGCTTGCCCGAAATCAATGCACCTGCTGCGAAATGTCGGACAAAGCTTCACCCGCGTTATCCGCGAAAATATGCCGTACCGCCAAATCTCCGATTGAGACGATTCCGACCAAGCGATCCCCGTCGCATACCGGAAGACGGCGAATTTTCTGCTGGGCCATCAGTTCGGCGGCCTCGTCGACCGAAGTGTCGCGGGTAGCCGTTTTGATGCCTTTCGTCATTACCGTATCCACGGCAGTCGATCCGGGACGCTTCTCGGCAATGCAGCGGATGACCAAATCGCGGTCGGTCAGAACGCCGATCAATTTATCTCCGCCCTCGACTACCGGAATAAAGCCGGTGTCATGCTCTTTCATTTTCACCGCGGCTTCATAAACATTGTCCTGAGGAGTTACGGTAACCACGCTATCCGTCATGATCTCGCTAACTTTTTTCAACTAATATCCCTCCTTCGGACATAGAGTTCCAACATCGGAGAGTTATTATGCGTGTTCTTCCTGATAGGATTCCGCCAGCGCAATCAGCAGTTCCGCGGCGTGAAGCATGGATTCCTCATCAATGTCGAATTTCGGATGGTGATGCGGATAAACGATCTCTTTCTCGGGATTGCCGGCGCCCACGAATACGAAGCAGCCCGGAATCTGCTGCAAATAGTAGGAGAAATCCTCTGCGGGCATGATTTTGGGCGAGATTTCCGCCCGCAGCCCGGCCTTGGAGGCAGCCTCCGTATAGAAGCGCTCAAATTCTCGCACATCGTTGACCAGGCAAGGATATCCCATCATATAATCAATCGCGGACTCTGCCCCGTAAGCCGTCGCGGTGCCTTCCGCCATCGCATGAATGCGATCGCGAATCACCCCGCGCGTCTCCTCGCGGAAGCAGCGGACGGTTCCGGCCAGCCGGCAGCGGTCCGCGATGATGTTCTGCGCCGTGCCGCCCTGAATCGAACCGATCGTCACAACGGCTGGATCGAGCGGGTCGACGGAGCGGCTGACTACACTCTGCAGTTGCAGCACAAGCGCCGAAGCCGCAACAACGCTGTCGACCGTCTTGTGCGGCATTCCGCCATGACCCCCGCGGCCCTGAATGTCGATGAAAAATTCGTCGGTGGAAGCCATGAGGGGGCCTGCCGAGCTAGCGGCCGTACCTACGGGAATCGGCGTCCAGAGATGCACGCCGTAAATGACGTCGACGCCATCCAGCACGCCGTCCTCAATCATCGATTTGGCACCGCCGGGGCAGCATTCCTCTGCCGGTTGAAAGATCAGGCGGATTTCACCGCGCAGCCCCTCTTTATGACTGCTGAAATACTCCGCAATGGCAAGCAGCGTAGCCGTGTGCCCGTCATGCCCGCAAGCATGCATGACGCCCGGAACCTGCGAAGCGTATTCGCAAATTTTCTCGTCCTGGATCGGCAGCGCGTCCATATCCGCCCGAATCGCCACCGTTTTTCCCGGCAAGTTTCCGTGAATCTTCCCGACAAGCCCGAACCCGCCGACGTTTTCGGCAGTTTCAATTCCGAGTTCCCGCAAAATACCGGCGATATAAGCCGAAGTTTCCTTTTCCATAAAAGACAACTCCGGGTGACGGTGCAAATACCGCCTGCGTTCGACCATCGACGGAAATAAGGCCTCCAAAGCTTGAAGTTCCATTAGGCACGCCTCCTTGTTCAAAAATTCCGCCAAGCGCGCTCGATCTGCCGGAATTTAACTTTTGTTCCATTGTAGCAGAAAAGAGATTTTGGAGTAAGAGAGGCCGGCATCCATGCATGAATAGAAAAAATTAAATGAAGTCTTCCTCTTTTTCAAGGCTTTCCCATGCTTGCGCATGGGGTGGAAACATAATATCATGGGAAGGGAAATGATAAATTGATCACGTTATTTGAAGGGGGTTTCCCATAAGATGATCGTTGAAAACACCGGCCTGAACGGATTGAAAAGCGACCTGGCGTACCTCGACGAATCCGCCGAAAAAATCGGATTTGTCCGTTGGCAATGGGAGTATTACCGCGCTACATACGATTACAAAATCGAATTTGATAATAACGATTACTTTCTTCGAATCAACACGCGTGCCGTGGAAGGCAAATTGGAGCGTCCTGACACGGTACTGGCGATTGAAGCGGTTTATATGGGGCGGGCCACTTTCCCCCATGGCCTGGAATACGAATCGGAGATTCCCGCGCTCGTCATGAAAACCGCCAATCTTAAACTGACCGAGCTTAAAGAACTTCTCGAGGCGTAAAGAACAGTTATGAGAGACAGCAACGAAGAAGCGCCGAGACGAGGGACTCCCGATTTCCAATTGCTCATCCTCACTTTGCTGATGGTGGGTTTCGGGATTGTCATGGTGTTCAGCTCCAGTTCAAGCACCACGTTGGTCAGCGAAAAATTCGGCTATGATCCGATGTATTTTACGAAGAAGCAGATTATTTTCGCGGGAATCGGCCTTTTGGGCATGCTCGTGACCATGAATATCCGCTTCGAAAAATTCAAAAAGTTATTTGTCCCCGTGTTCATTTTGGCTATCGTGATGCTGCTTCTCGTTCCGTATATCGGCGGCAACGCTAACGGCGCGACCAGTTGGTTTATGATCGGCACGCTGGGCATCCAGCCGACGGAGCTTGCCAAAATCACGACCATTTTGTATTTGTCCGCTTTGATTTCCAAAAAGGGCGAACGCTTCCGGGATTTGCGGACCGGGTACATTCCGGTTATGGTCATCGTCGGCATTGTTGCCGGACTGATTATGCTTCAGCCCGATTTGGGCTCCTGCCTCATTCTGGTGGCCACCGCCGGGCTGATCATTTTTGCCGGGGGAGCCGATCTGAAGCACATCTTGGGTTCGATCGCCTTGCTTGTCCTTGGCGCGAGCCTGGTGATGGGAGCCGGCGCCCTTTGGGACAAAATCAACCCGAGCGATAATGCCTCGGGAAACAACTACAAAGAAGGACGGATCCAGGCATATCTCAATCCCTGGGAGGATCCCCAAGGCAACGGATACAATCTGCTGCAGTCGATGACGGCCATCGGGCATGGCGGATTGACCGGCACCGGCTTTGGACAAGGCATTCAAAAGCTGAATTACCTGCCGAACGCGTATAACGACTTCATCTTTTCCGTCATCGGCGAAGAATTCGGATATATCGGGACAACCCTTTTTCTGCTCTTTTACATTTATTTTATCTGGAGGGGAATTATCATATCCCTTCGTTCTCCGAGTATGTTCGGCACCTTGACGGGGGTTGGCATCATGGGATTGATCGCCATTCAAGCCTTCGTCAATATCGGCGGCGTGACCAGAACGATCCCGATCACGGGGGTTACGTTGCCTTTTATCAGCGCTGGGGGGTCTTCCCTGCTGGTTATGATGGTCGCAATGGGAATCGTGCTCAGCATTTCGCGGGAGTCCGCTCTCCCCGCCAAACTGGAGCGTACCAAATCCGTTGTGATGAGAGAGGCTACTCCGTTTGAACTGAACAGGAGCAGACGCCATCAAATCTAATCGTCTCAACTTAAAAAAGACTACGGGAACCGGGTTCCCGTAGTCTTTTGTTTTGGATTGCTAAATGATTCGGTCCTTCAATTCATAATTTAAGCCAGGGTGCTTAAACCTCGTCATCCTTAAAGGCGACGCTTTCGACCTTCACGTTGACTTCCACGATTTTAAGCCCCGTCATGCTTTCCACGGCTTCGCGGACATTTTGCTGCAGCATCCGGCATACTTCGTGAATCGGAGTCTCATATAAAACGATAATCCGTAAATCGATCGCCGCTTCCAACTGACCGACTTCCACGGTGACGCCCTTTTGCACATTTTTCCCGCTTAAGCGTTTGGCCCATCCTTCGGACAGCCCGCCGGACATGGCTGCGACCCCCGGCGTTTCCAGCGCCGCCATTCCTGCAATTTTGGCTACAACCTCGTCTGAAATGCGAATCATCCCACTATCGAGTTGCAGTTGTTCGGTCATGGTCAACCCTCCTTCAACCTCGTTAAAAACATTGTAAATCGTAATTCCATTTTAAGCAAATATAGACCTTTTCCGCATTTTTCGTTTATAATCATCCCATTACTTGGTTATATTTAAATTTGAACTGAACACGCGTTTTTAACAAATTTCATTCTTCGAGGTGCAAAATGAAAAAATATGTTTCCCCTGGCTTGCTTGTTATTTTCTTTCTGCTTAGCGCCATTGGGCATTTCGCCCATTTCCCCGATACGCTGCAGTTTATCATTTCCGCCATCGCCGTGATTTTCGTAGCCGGGTTCCTCGGCAAAGCGACGGAAAGCGTGGCTCATTACGCAGGGCAACGCCTGGGCGGATTTCTGAATGCGACCTTCGGAAACGCGGCTGAGCTGATTATCGGGATCCTGCTCGTCAAGGAAGGACTCTTCGATATGGTGAAGGCGAGCATCACGGGCTCGATTATCGGCAACCTGCTGCTGGTGCTGGGCCTAAGCTTGTTCACCGGCGGCCTCAAATATAAAGTGCAAAAATATAACGTGGCGCTGGCCGGTATGAACGGCTCCTTGATGATCGTGGCGATCATCGCTTTGTTCGTTCCCGCGATTTTTCTTCAGACCCACGTTCTTCATGATGGAGACCGGACTGTCTTAAGTTTGATCGTGGCCGGCGTCCTTATTGTTTCTTATTTGCTCTGGCTGGTATTCTCCATGATCACGCATAAGAAATATTTAGCCGACCTCACGGAGGACGAAGACGAAGAGCTTCCTCACGAGCATGAGCCTGCCTGGTCGAAAAGCCGCTCCGTTATTTACCTTGTGGTTGCCACCGTCATGGTCGCCTTCGTCAGCGAATGGCTTGTACATACTTTGGATTCGTTCACCGCAAAATTCGGACTCAGTGAACTTTTCGTCGGAGCTTTTGTCGTCGCGATCGTCGGCAACGCCGCCGAGCACAGCGCGGCGGTCATGCTCGCTTTGAAGAACAAAATCGGCGCAGCCGTGGAAATCGCGGTCGGCAGCAGCTTGCAAATCGCTTTGTTCGTCGCTCCTGTGCTCGTTTTCGTCAGCCATATCTTCGGCAACCCGATGGATATCGTGTTTACGGTGATCGAGCTAGCCGCCATCGGCGTATCGGTTTTCATCGCCAAATCGATTACCCAAGACGGCCAGACCAACTGGTACGAAGGTTTGCTGCTGCTTGCGGTATACATTATCCTTGGCGCTTCCTTCTATCTCGTCTAAGGGTTGATAGGCATCAAAAGCAAACAAGCGTATGACTCTCGGGGGATCCGGGTCATACGCTTGTTGTTATATGGTCTGGCTTGTATACGCACCGTTCTCTCAAACAGGCTTCTCTTTATTGTTCATGGCTTCGTAGAGCGAGGCCAAATTCCGTTCCAGTCTGCTGATGATCTGCTTGCCCACCGGCTCCTGAATCAACCCGATACGTACTGCGTAGTCGACTTGTCTGGAGAAACCGTACATTTGGGTGTCCAGCACTTCCTCATAGAGAGGGCAGTAACGCGTGGCCAGGTTCTCCATCTGTACTTCGATCAGCTTTTCTATTTTATCTGCGTCTTCTTTAAGCAGATTAAGCGCTTTAAGATTGAGTTGCTCCTGCAAATCAGATGAAGTCATGCTTCTTCCCCCCTATGTCCAAAATCGTTACTCATCTACTCTATTCTTAATATTAGTCGAAAATGAAGGGCAATACAAGAACCTCTGCAAATTAAGCTTTTCCCCGCCCGAACCTAAAATCCCTTCCGCAAAGCGAACCTCGCATTAAAGATGAGTCAGGAACTTATCAAAAAACACTCCCGCCGATTTAGGCAGGAGTGTCTCTCTCTTCGCAATTATTCCGCTACCACTTTCACGTTCAAGCCGTGTTTGGCAAATACTTCGGTTACAGCTTTCTTAGCTTCATCGGCATCCGGACCATGAACATGCAGTTCATAGCTTTGCGTATTCACGAGTGTAGTAAAGAGGCCGAGAATACTTTTTACGTCGATATACTTGTTGTCAGCTTGCAATACAATGGAAGAAGTAAATTTGCCTGCTGTTTGGGCAATTTCCACTACCGCTTCATTGTTCGTGGCCATAGAGATCCCTCCGTGATTTACTTTGGAATTAGCATACCCTAATGATACATTGAATCCGCTTTCCTAGCAAGGAGATTTCTTGTTATTTCAGGTTTTCCGGGTTCAAAGGCAACAGTTCCGGAAGGACGAAAATACCGTCTTTGCGGATCAGCACATCGTCAAAATAGATCTCGCCGCCGCCGTAATCTTCGCGCTGAATCAGCACCAGATCCCAGTGGATGGATGAACGGTTGCCGTTGTCCGTATCTTCATAGGCTTGCCCCGGCGTAAAGTGCAAGCTGCCGGCAATTTTCTCGTCGAACAAAATGTCTTTCATCGGGTGCAGGATGTACGGGTTGAAGCCGATCGCAAATTCCCCGATGTGTCTTGCCCCTTCGTCCGAATCCAGAATTTCGTTGATCCGTTTCGTATCGTTGCTGGTCGCTTCTACGATTTTCCCGTTTTCGAAGCGGAACTTGATGTTTTCAAAGGTTACCCCGTTGTACAGCGTAGCTGCGTTATAGCTGATCGTGCCGTTCACGGAATCTCTCACCGGAGCACTGTATACTTCACCGTCCGGGATATTCTTTTGGCCGGAGCATTTCTCGGCGCCGATATTTTTGATCGAGAAGGAGATGTCCGTTCCCGGTCCGACGATGTGTACTTTATCGGTGCGTTTCATTAAATCCGCCAAGGCATCTTGAGCGCGGTCCATTTTGGCGTAATCCAGATTGCATACGTCAAAATAGAAATTTTCGAAGGCTTCGGTGCTAATGTTGGCGAGCTGCGCCATGCTTGCGTTCGGATAGCGAAGCACCACCCACTTCGTGCGTTTAACCCGTTCTTCGCTATGTACCGGATGAGAGTAAAGCGAGTTGTACAGCTTCATTTTGTCCTCAGGCACGTCGGACATGTCGTTGACGTTGGAGCCGGCGCGAATCCCGATGTAGCAGTCCATCATTTGCATGCGCTTGAGGTCATATTCCGCCCAAGCCTTGATGCCTTCTTCGGTGGTCGCTTTCAATTGCGTGCCTTGCACGGCCTTGTCCGTAATCTCCACAAAAGCGTTTCCGCCCTTTTTGCCTACTTCTTCGATGACGGCTTTGAGCAAATCGCGCTCGTCCCCAATCATTTCAACCAGCACGTTCTCGCCCGGCTGCACATTGACGGAGTAACCGACCAGATTCTCCGCCAGTTTCTGAATTCTAGGATCTCGCATTGCGATTAACGCCTCCTCAAAAAATATAGCGGGCTTTTTGCCCGGCTCAAACCGGGAACCCGCGTGGCTAACCATTGGTTAATTCTTCTCTATTGTAGCACGGCCATCCCGGGAAGTCAGCCATGCCACGATGTGTCATTTATAATTTCCGAAGCGGTTGTCCGTAAACAACACCTCCTGCTCCGAAGCACCAAATACATTGGGATAGATCACCTGCGTCTCTGACGTAAGCCTTGAGGGAAGGCCCGTTTTACTGTTGATCGTCAGGTGGTAGACCACATCCGTCTCCATTTGCGAGAGCTTCAGGGCAAGCTGTTCATTGCCCGTCGTCCAAATGCTTGACAATTCTTTTTCGGCCCGGTTCCGCTGCTTCGCCGAAAGCCCAGCCAACTTGCTGTCCCAGCCGCCCTTCAGGCTCTCCATCTCTTTCTCCAATCTCGCTGCGATTCTCTCCTTGGCTTCGGCCGGATCAAGCTCGATCCGCAGCACTTTTGTTCCCCGGGCTGCACCGCTTTCGGCTTTGATCGTTTTTTTCAATTCCCGGATATCCTGCAATTGATCCAGCGGATTAAACCGGGACATGCTCCGGGCAAGAACGTCCCCCTCGTTTCCTTGCAGCGTCCAGCTCCCTCCTTGCCACAGCAGCTTAACCTCATGAGCGGAAGAAGCTTGAGCTTTTACTCCGGCGGCTTGAGGAAGAGGAGTGACCTCTCCTTGGGGAACCACAGTACGCATGCTCAGCTCATGATGACGTTTCAGTTGTCCCGTATAGCTCCAGCTTTCTTCCTCCGGTGGCTGATCTCCCCGCTGCAGCGCCGCATAGCCGTGAAAGGTCAACGCATCGCTTCCCGCAAGCCCCGCCCATGTCAAATTGAACCACTCTTCCGGAGATTTTTTACCCTGCAGCCCGCAGCCGGATAGAATCGTCAATACGATTCCCGCTATAATGATCTTTCGACATCGCCACACGCCCATATCACTTAAGCGCCCCTCGTTTTCGAAGATACACCTTGTTTGCCTTTTAACCGTTCGGAAATGAGATGTTCAGCTGTAGCCTGTCCCGCGGCCTGTAAAACTATGCGAAAAAAAGAACGCCTTTCGGGCGCTCCGACGGATCCGGTGATTTCCTTCACATTCATGCATAGTCGCGATCGGCGACCTGCGTTTGGTTTCTTCCGTTATTTTTCGCTTTATACAAGGCCATGTCCGCTTGATAAAAAAGCGACTCAACGCTGACTTTGTCGTCCGTCCGAACCCATTCGGCAATACCGCATGAAACCGTGACCTGAGGGTCCGTGTCCATCGCAACACGGAGCCGAATCGTTTCCGCCACCTCATATCCGTTATCCGCATCGGCTCCCGGCAAATAAATAGCCAATTCCTCCCCGCCCCATCGTGCCGCGACGTCGGTTTTACGGATCGAACTTCTAATGATGGAGCACACCTGCTTCAAGATTTTATCGCCGGTCTGGTGTCCAAATGTATCGTTTACCTGCTTGAACTGATCGATGTCCACGATGATGAGCGAGCCGGTCACATCTTTCTTCTGAAACTCCTGAATCGCATCGTCCACGTAATGGCGAGCGTAAAGTCCTGTCAGCATGTCCCGGTTGGCCATGCGGCGCACCTCGGCATGCAGCGAGGCATTGGCGATGGCAAGACCGATATGTGAAGCCAGAAGCTGAAGCAGCTTGTAATTGTCGTATGAAAAAAATCGGCTTTGCCGATGAGCAAGCAAAATCGCCCCGTTAACCGCGCCCCGAACGATTAAAGGTGTCGCAATCAACGACCGCGCCCCTGTCATCTCCATCATTTGGGAGTTGACTTTACCGTAAGCCCGATAGTCCGACAGGATGATCGGTTCATGCGTGGAATAAACAAGACCGCTGAACCCATAGTCCTTCGGGAAAAATTGATTGGAAAGCTCAGGAACGTTGCTTGACATAATTTCAAAGGTTCCGTTCTCCGGGTTGAGCTGCGAGATACAACAAAACTCCGCTTTGAGGATCGAAAGCAGCTCTTCCGTCGCAAACTTGAAAACTTCCTTCAACCGCAGGCTTTGATTAAGCCGTTTGGTTAGTTCATTGATCAGCCTGAGTTCGCCGATCAGCAAATTGGACTGCTCGTACAGCTTGGCATTCTCGAAGGCCGTTCCCGCCGTGTCCGCCAGCATGCTGATCAGTTGAACGTCAACCTCATCGATAATATCCCGTCCGATCAGCAGATGAAACACGCCGTAAACGCCTTGTTTGCCGATCAGCGGTACCGCTATTTCCAATTCGGGTTTCCCGTCGGCGTCCTGCCTCTCTTTACGCAGCAACCGTCCTTCCATAAAGGCGCTTACGCACATCCGGTTTCCCTCTCCTTGAAGCTGTAAGGATTTAACGCGAGGATCGCGGCTGTGATGGTCTTGAGACATCAACAGCTCAAGCTGGGCGTCGGGATACATTCCTGCAACGGTTTCGAAAATTTCCGTCAACACAGAGTCGACGTCAATTTTGTCATGAAGCTTCTGCACCACCCGAAACAGCATGGAACGACGATTCTCCTCGCGTTTGGCCTTTTGCTGAACCTGCAGCAGATCGGACACGAGCAAAGCCTCCAGACTTTTATAAAAGCATGTCCGAAAATGCTGCGCAGCCGATTTTACGAGCTTAACCGCCACAGGGGCATCATAGCCCGCCATACGGCAGCCGAGCAGGGCAAATAATTGAGGCTCAGTACGCGTAAAAATCGGTGCTACCACAATCAGCGCTTCCTGATGAGGAAAGGCAACAACCGTGCGATCCGAAACACACCGAACCGCCGCTTCCCGTAATATCTGTACTTTGTCTTCACTTATTGGACCACCGTTCCCGGATAATTCATACTCGCTTACGAATATTTCTGCTTGATGGTCCATAACGAAAAAACGGGCTTCATCGTTATCGTAAAGCTCGTTCGTCTGGGAGCGCCAATCTTCATATCCGTTCAGGATCAGCGGTTTTATGTAAGGATAGTCATATTCCGTAATATCAATCAGCTGTAGCCATGACATTTCCGTTGTATGTTCTCTATCTTCAAGCATCGGCAGGCTGAAAGCATTATTCATATTCATCGCCGGGTTACCCCTGGATTGGTCTAACATGGAGAAAGCCCCTTTTCACCGCTTTTCGGCTGCGGGAATGTAATATATATTGCTTGTGCCTGTGGATCCTGCCCAAAATGCATTCAATTTCCTGCACTTATCCATTTCTGCTTTCCAGATTTCATTTTACTATCTTCCCTGCGGTTTTGCATTATAATTCCATGATTTTAACCCATTTTTTTAGGACAAAAGCCCTATCGACAAAAAAACTGCTTTTCAAACAAAAACCTCGTATTGACTTTATGTCATGGTTTCATATAATATATATTGTTGAAAAAGACTGGATAGAGTCTTGATTAGGGCGTAACGCATGCGAGCACCCTCTCGGGTTCTTGTTGCTGACAAGACAGCGGCTGAACTTTCTTGTCAGTGAGCGAATTTTCATCTATCCTTCGCTCAGCCAAACAAGACCCGCGCAAGTAGAACCCTACACCGAAAATTTCCATTACAAAGGAGTCTACCTATACAATGGCACGTTACACTGGTCCTAAATTTAAACTCAGCCGCCGTCTCGGCATTTCCTTGAGCGGAACAGGCAAAGATTTGAAACGCCCTTTCCCTCCGGGACAACACGGCGCTAGCCAACGCAGAAAAATAAGCAACTACGGAGCTCAATTGCTTGAAAAACAAAAATTGCGCCACATGTACGGATTGGGCGAAAAACAATTCCGCACTTTGTTCGAAAAAGCGCAAAAAATGCCTGGTATCGCGGGCGAAACTTTCATGTTCCTGCTTGAAAGCCGTCTGGACAACCTCGTTTACCGTCTGGGCTTCGCAAACTCTCGTGCAGGCGCACGTCAGCTCGTATCCCATGGTCACGTAACCGTTAACGGCAAAAAAGTCGACATCGCTTCCTACCGTGTAAGCATTGGCGACATTATCAGCCTTCGCGAAAGAAGCCGCGGCCTTTCTTCCATTAAAGAAGCTTTGGAAAACCGCTCGCATCTTCCGGCTTACCTGGAATTCAACGATACCGCTTTGGAAGGCAAACTGATCCGTCTGCCTGAACGTTCCGAGCTGTCCCAAGACATCGATGAAAAACAAATCGTCGAATTCTACAACCGTTAAGATTGAATTGCAAAACGGCCCAAGTCATTGCGACTTCGGGCCGTTTTTTTATATTGAAAGAGCCGATATTTCCGCCGCTCAAATGAGCCTTAGCCCTTCTCCACATCGCGTCACACCTCAGCATTTCCTTCCTTAATAAGCTCTTGGTGTGGACGCGCTTATGTACTGGCCCATGGTCGCTCGGCTCGGCTCAACCTACTACTTCGCATCCGGTTCTTACTCCGCAATCGTCCGCACGTTTTTGTCCCGCAGACTTTGGAAATGTTGTACTTTGTGCAAGAATTATTGTCCTTTACCGGTCTATTCAGACGATTGTTGCATTTTATGCAATATTTCCATCCCTATTTGGCCAATTTGCTACTAAAAAAGCAGAAAATGCTGCAATTAATGCAGCATTTTCTGCTGTGGAAACCCAATAATCCCTCTAAATTTTGCACAAAATGCAACATTTCAGGCCGCTGATCCCGCTACTCAAGCGATACCGGGTATTGAAAACTCGCCCTTCGGAAACCGGCCATTGAGTATTTACCATTATGCCACCGAAATGACGCCGTGAACTGCTTATGCTTAACCCTCAGCTATTAACCCATCCATGCCGCCGCTTCGGCTTGCATATTATTTACGCAGCAGCTTGGCAAATTTCCGTTTGCCGACTTGAATTACCTCGCCGCCCGCAAGCTCGATTTCGGCGTTCGGGTCGGTCAGTTTCTCTTCGTTCAGCTTGACGGCGCCCTGCTGAATGCTGCGCTTCGCTTCCCCGTTGGATGAAGCAAAACCGATCAGCGTGAGCAGCTTGATCAGGCGAATTTTGCCGTCCTCCAGCTCCTCGGCCGAAACTTCGATTTCTTCAATGTCTTCCGGCAGCGCACGCTGTTGGAAGACGGTAATGAAGTGCTCCTGAGCCGCTTCCGCCGCATCAAGGCCATGGTACATACGAACGAACGTATGCGCGAGCTTCATTTTCGCGTCACGCGGATGCATGGTCCCTTGTTCGATACCTTCCGCCAAAACCGTAAGCTCCTCATTCGTCAAATCCGTGGCGAGCTCGAAATATTTCATCATCAGTTCATCCGGAACGGACATCGCTTTGCCGTAAATTTCGTTCGGTTCTTCATCGATGCCGATGTAATTGCCAAGGCTCTTGCTCATCTTTTGAACGCCGTCCAACCCTTCGATGATCGGAGTCATAATGGCGATTTGAGTATCTTTGCCGTATTCTTTTTGCAGCGTTCTGCCCATCAGCAAATTGAACTTCTGATCGGTCCCCCCAAGCTCGATATCGCTTTCCAGCGCCACGGAATCCATGCCCTGCATCAGCGGGTAGAAAAATTCATGGATGCTGATCGGCTGGCCGCTTTGATAGCGCTTCGTGAAATCGTCACGCTCCAGCATACGCGCCACCGTCACCTTCGCCGAAAGCTTAACGACATCGGCAAAGGTCATTGGCGCAAGCCACTCGGAGTTAAAATGAACCTTGGTTTTTTCCGGATCGAGGATTTTGAACAGCTGTTTCCGGTACGTTTCCGCATTCCGCTGTACGTCTTCTTCGGTCAATTGCTTGCGGGTTTCGGATTTGCCGGTCGGATCGCCGATCCGCCCTGTGAAGTCGCCAATGATAAGCTTGACGTCATGACCAAGATCCTGAAATTGGCGCAGCTTCTGCATTACCACAGTATGCCCGACATGAAGGTCCGGCGCGGACGGGTCAAGCCCCAGCTTTACTTTCAGCGGCTGTCCGGTTACCACCGATTTCATTAGCTTTTGCTTCAATTCTTCTTCAGGCACGATTTCAACGACACCCCTGGAAATGACGCCGAGTTGGCGCTCCACTTCCTCCTGCTGGGCAACCGTAAGTTCTTCCCATTTCATTCGTTCATTCCTCCTAGGTTTACTTCCAATCGCTAAATATCCGGCAAACGCAAAAAAGCTCCTTCTCATCCCAAGGGACGAGAAGGAGCCGCTCGCGTTACCACCCTAATTAAAACCGTCAACCGAAAGCTCTGCGGATACATGGCCCTGCAGACCTCCCGAAGCGGTTTTCACTTCATTCCTTTAACGGTCATCCCGGTGCCGGACTACTATCGTTCAACTGAAACGAATTCCCCCGGACGGCTCCAGACGGTAATTCAAAAGGGATCCGCCCATTCGGTTCGCAGCAGCCACCGATTCTCTGAGCAGCGGGATTCCGCCTTCTACTGAGTCTTTCCAAGCCTTTGTCGATATGCATTTAGATATTTTATAACACATAAGCATTTCTCAAGTCAAACCTTGACGGCTGCGGATTGCGAATCTCCCCAAATCACTTGTCGGAACAAGGGCAAATAGGTTGAAAATTCATCCAAGCCGCCGTTTTTATGCTATAATGTTGCTGTTAAAAAGGAGGATAATGCATGGTTCATGAGAACGATAAAAACTCCGGCAAGAGATTGAAACGTGAATCCCGGAAACAGAAACCGTCCCGCAAGCACAAAAAGGGACATTGGGTCTGGGTTACGCTGGGCTGGCTCTTTTTGCTCGGAATTGCCGGTATTCTGTTTGCGGGAGGGGCCGCATTCGGATATGTGTCCTCCATCGTAAAGGATGATCCGGTACGATCGCGTGCCGACATCGAACAAAAAATCAATTACAACGAAATGACCGGCTTTGCTTATTTCCGCGATGGACAGCCTATCGGCCAGCTCCGTTCCGAGGAAGACCGGCGGCCCGTTACTTACAAGGAAATCCCCCAATTTGTCCTCGATGCGGTCATCGCGATTGAAGACAACAACTTTGAAAATCACATCGGGATTGACTTCAAAGGAACGCTGCGCGCGGTTAAGCAAAGATTGCTTCATGAAAGCGTTCAAACCGGCGGAAGTACGTTAACTCAACAGCTGGCACGGCGCGTTTTCCTGAACCTAGACAAGACCGATGACCGGAAGATCAAGGAAATGCTGCTGGCGCTGCGGCTGGAGCGTTTTCTGTCCAAAGATGAAATCATCACGGCTTATTTGAATAAGGTTCCTTTCGGAAACGGCTCCAACGGCTATCAGGTGTACGGGATCAAAGCGGCCGCCAAAGGCATTTTCAACGTGACCGACCTGAACAAGCTGAACATCGCGCAGGCGGCTTATTTGGCCGGTTTGCCGCAGCTTCCTTCTTCGTATTCGGCTTTTAACGGCAAAGGAGAGTTTAACCAGGATGCTTTTGACCGCGCGCTCAAACGGCAGCGTCTGGTGCTCCAGCGGATGCTCGAAGAAAATAAAATCACACAGCAGCAATACGACGAAGCCGTCGCCTTCGACATTAAAGGTTCGCTGGCTCAACAAACTCAAAAGGCATATGACACTTTCCCTTACCTGATGCTGGAAACCGAACGGCAGGGCGCTCAAGTCATCGCTATGCTGAACAATCCGGACATGACCAAGGACGAAGTGGAGAACAATCCTCAAATCCTTGAAAATGCCCGGCAGGAGCTGCTCACCGGCGGCTATCGCGTGTACACGACGATCGACAAGAAAGTCTACAACTCCATGCACAGGATATCCGACAATGCCGACAACTTCAGCCCGGAAAGCAAAACCAAAGGGCTGGAGCAGGTCGCCGGCATGATGATCGACAACCGGACCGGCGCCATTCTCGGCATGATCGAAGGCCGCGATTTCTACACGGAGCAAATGAACTACGCGACGCAAATGAAACGGCAGCCCGGTTCGACGATGAAGCCGATCGCCGCGTATTTGCCGGCGATTGAAGCGGGAATGATCCAGCCTGCCAGCATCATCGACGACTCGCCGATTATTTTGAAAGATTATCAAAAAGGCTTCCACATTCCGGTTAACTCGAGCGGCGGATACAAGGGACTGGTAACGGCCCGGACCGCCCTTAATGAATCGCGGAACATCCCTGCGCTCAAAATTTTCAACAACGTCGTCGGTATCGACAAAGCGTGGGATTTTGCGAAGAAGCTTGGGATTACCACCATTGAGCCCGAAGACTACAGCGCGCAAACCGGTGTTCTCGGCGGACTCAAGTATGGCGTAACGGTCGAGGAATTGACCAATGCTTACAGTTCCATCGCAGACGGAGGAGAATTCAACGATGCGTACATGATCGAGAAAATCCTGGATTCCAAAGGCAATGTGGTTTACAAGCACGAAACCGATCCGCAGCGCGTCTATTCCAAGCAAACGGCTTATTTGATGACGGATATGCTGCGCACGGTCGTTAAAGACGGAACCGGGAAATCGATCAAGAGCGATTTTAAAAACTTCGGCAAAATTCCGGTCGTGGGTAAAACAGGAACTACGCAAAACTATGCGGATGTCTGGTTCATGGGCTTTTCTCCGGATGTGACGCTGGGCGTTTGGGTCGGTTATCGCGAGCCGGTCAACACTCTATCGGAAGCCGGGAAAGCGCGGGCGCGGAAAATTTGGGCGCTCGTCATGAACGAGGTTACCGACAATGATCCGGAGCTGTTCGCCACGAAGGAGTTTACCAAACCGGACGGAATCGTAACCAAAACGGTATCCGGATACAGCGGCAAGCTGCCGACCGCATTAACGCAGCAAGCAGGCAAGATGGTCACCGACATTTTCAACGCGAAATACGTGCCTACCGAACCGGACGACGTACTGGTGCGGGCAAAATACGTAACTTATGACGACGTGAATTACGTTCCTCAGGAGGCTACGCCTTCCGACATGCTGCGGGAGAAAGTCGTCGTGAAGCGGGAGAAACCGATCGCGGAGCTGGTAGAAGACCTGGAGAACGCTTTTAAGACCATGAAAGGCGATCATAAGTCGATCAGCTACTACATGCCGAAGGATGCGGGAGAGGATGCGCCATACAAGCCGGATCCTCGAGTCGACGACGGTCAGGCTCCTGCTGCTCCGGCCAACGTAAGCTACTCTTCCGGCACGATCACGTTCGATAAGAGTGCTTCGAGCGACGTGGTAGGGTATCGTCTTTACCAATCGGAGGATGGAGTGAATTTCCAAAGCACCGGGAAAACCGCACTTGTCGGAGATGCAACCTCCATCGCCGATTCGGCTTCAGGCGCCTATTACGTCACGGCGGTTGACGTGGCCGGCAAAGAATCGGCTCCAAGCGCCACCGTCGGAAACGGCGTGCCGGACGGGTCGATCTCGGGTCCGGGAAGCGACGGTCAAACGCCTGGCGGCGGTCCGAATGAGAACGGCCCGCTTCCTCCCTCTCCGTCCGGTGTGAACGTGCAGAAGGATGGCAGCGACATCAAGGTCAGCTGGAATGCCAATGATCCGCTTGACCTTGTAACGAGCTACAACGTATATGTCTCCGATTCGGAGGGCGGCAGCTACTCTCATGTCGGATCAAGCGACAATACGCAGTTCTCGTTTAAAACCGATGCCGCAAACGTCTGGGTGCAAGTCACCGCCGTCAACGTGCTCGGCGAATCGGCGCCTTCCGCGCCGGTGCATTACGGGAATTAAACGGTTCTCAAACAACAAAGGGTTGGATGGTCTATTCAGACCATCCAACCCTTTTAACATTCAATGATCTCTCCATCGCCAACTTTTTTCGATTCGAAGAGTTCAAACTTACTTCCGGCGTGAATTAAATTTCTTGGAGCTTCTGGAAACAAAAAATCAAAATAACATGTACTTTGATAATTGTCATAGTTTTTAACTATTTTTAAAACCACGCTCCAATCCTGTCCCTCCTCCCTCTAAGCGCCAATTAATCCTCGATCGTCGAAAGATCCCCCGCCGGGAGGTTCAGCTCCCAGGCTTTGAGTACACGGCGCATGATTTTGCCGGAGCGGGTTTTGGGGAGTTTGTCTTTGAACTCGATTTCCCTCGGGGCGGCATGGGCGGACAGGCCTTCCTTCACGAAGCGGGCGATTTCGGCCTTCAGTTCTTCAGAGGCCGTGAAACCTTCCCGCAAGGAAATGAAGGCCTTGATGATCTCGCCGCGCACCGGATCGGGTTTGCCGATTACGCCCGCCTCGGCTACCGCCGGATGCTCCACCAGCTTGCTTTCCACCTCAAACGGGCCGACCCGCTCCCCGGAGGAGTTGATCACGTCATCGATCCGGCCCTGGAACCAGAAGTAGCCGTCCTCGTCGACGTAAGCCGTATCGCCGGAAATGTACCAGCCCGGGACGCGGAAATATTCTTCGAATTTGGGCGCGTTGTTCCAAATCAGGCGCATCACCGACGGCCAAGGCGTGCGAATCGCCAAATTGCCCATCCGGTAAGGTGGCAGCACTTTCCCATTATCGTCGATAACGGCGGCCTGGATGCCCGGAACCGGCTTGCCCATCGAACCCGGCTTGATCGGCATCGCCGGATAATTGCAGATAAGCTGGCCGCCGGTCTCGGTCATCCACCACGTATCGTGAATCCGCTGGCCGTATACCTTAAGTCCCCAGCGCACAACCTCCGGATTAAGCGGCTCGCCTACCGACAACACATGGCGCAAGGAAGACAAATCATACTGCTCAATGATATCCTGTCCGGCGCCCATCAGCATCCGAAACGCGGTAGGGGCGCTGTACCAGACGGTAACTTTATTCTTCTGAATCGTGTCATACCAATCGCCGGGGCTGAAGCGCCCGCCGCGAATGACGTTCGTTACGCCGTGCAGCCAAGGCGCAAAAATGCCGTAGGACGTGCCCGTAACCCAACCCGGGTCCGCCGTGCACCAATAAATGTCGTTCTCTTTGAGGTCGAGTACGACTCTACCCGTGTGATAATGCTGAAGCATCGCATTGTGCACATGATAAACGCCCTTGGGTTTGCCCGTGGAGCCGGACGTATAGTGCAAAATCAATCCATCCTCCCGGTTGACCCATTCGATCTCGGCCTCCGGAGAAGCTGCGGACAATTCGGCCCGAAGGTCAATAATGCCTTGCTCCGCAGGTACTTCATCGCCAACGACAAAGATGAATTTAAGCAGCGGCAGCGCCTCCCGCTTCACCCGCGGCAGCAGCGCCGGCGTCGTTACCAGCGCAACGGCTCCGCTGTCTTCGAGCCGGTCTTTGACAGCCGTCTCCATAAAAGCTTCAAAAAGCGGCCCAACCACCGCGCCAACCTTGATGGCGCCAAGAACACTGACATACAATTCCGGAGTTCGGGGCATGAAGACAAAGACGCGATCTCCTTTGGAAATCCCGTAGCTTCGCATCACATTGGCGAACCGGTTCGTCAATCCCTTCATCTGTTCGTAAGTAATCGACTCCTGGCGGACCGGGTCGCTGTACAGCAGCGCAACGCGTTCCCCTTTGCCGGCGTCGACATGCCGGTCGATCGCCTCGTAAGCCAGGTTCACCTTTCCCGATTCGTACCAGGAAAACTGTTTCTCAACATCCTCCCAGTTGAAATCCGCATAAGCCTCTTCATAATTCGTCATATTGGCCGACGGAGCGATCGCCGAAATCATTTCCCCTTGCAGTTGACTCATCGTTTCATCCTCCCTTGATTCTGTGTGAAACCATCATCATGCTAGAGCGAAAATCATGAAAACGGATACATAGGAGTGTAAATCAAAAGTCATTTTCAGCGTCATAAAGCAGTTAGGCATCCGCTTGGACTGGAATTAATAATCGTTATTTGTTTGCGTCAAAAATCACACATTAATCCAAAATATGTGAATTTTTTATGTCGGAAATCATTATATCATACGTCTCCCACAGCGGCTATACTTTTCAAATATTCATTTTTCTGTTATAAGTGAGGGGAACGAGCAAAGGAGGCGGTTTAATGGAGCACCAAAAAACGTACATCCGCCATACCCTGCCCCATCAAGATCGCGAGATTGTTCTGGAAGGCCCGGTCACCCCTATCCATTTGGAAAGCCTGCGAATGCATTCGGACCTGGACGCGTTTCGAAGGCCCGAAGAACAGCACGCTGCTCTGATCGAAATCGCCGGTCTTCCCGAAGGGCGGATTATTCTAGCCAGGGAAGAAAACACCATCGTCGGTTACGTAACCTTCCACTACCCCGATGAAATGGAGCGATGGTCTCAAGGCCGAATGCCGGATCTTATCGAGCTGGGGGCCGTAGAGGTAGCAAACGACTACCGTTCCCTGGGGCTCGGATCGCAAATGATCCACACGGCTTTCGAAGACAGTCAGATGGAGCGTTATATCGTTTTTACGACCGAATATTACTGGCATTGGGATTTAAAAAACAGCGGCCTCAGCGTATGGGATTACCGTAAAATGATGGAACGGCTGATGAAAACCGTAGATATGGTCTGGTACGCTACCGACGACCCGGAAATATGCTCCCATCCGGCGAACTGCCTGATGGTCCGCATCGGTAAAGAGGTCCCGCTGGAATCTGAGGAGCAGTTTGACCGGATCCGGTTTCAGCAGCGCTTTATGTATTGAAGTGAAGTGATGAATAAGAAAGGTCGTGTGCCCCCATGTCTGGAAGCGCTTTATTTGTTCGCCATGAGCATGACATGGACTATCGTTTCCATGACAGTCATCCCTTCCACCCCATTCGGCTCCAGCTAACCCTAGACCTGCTGACTGCTTCGGGAGCACTTGAGTCATTCCACCTGCTGCAGTCCCGTCCTGCTGCAGAAGAGGAATTGTTGTGGATCCATCAACCGGCCTACATCGAAGCCGTGCGGGAGCTAAGCCGCCCAAGCCCCATTCAAGCATGGGTCGACAAGGCGGAGCAATACGGGTTGCTGGATGAGGATACGCCTTATTTTACGGGGATGGATGAAGCGGCTTCTCACGTAGTAGGCGGCTCCATAACGGCCGTGGAGTCGGTTATGTCGGGCCAGTGTACCCATGCCCTTCACTTGGGTGGCGGGCTGCATCACGCCTTGGCGGCGAAGGCCGCCGGCTTTTGCATCTATAATGACGCCGCCGTTGCCATCGCTTACGCGAAGCGCCGCTACGGAGCCCGCATTCTGTATGTGGATACAGACGTACACCACGGGGATGGCGTGCAGTGGAGCTTCTATTCCGATCCCGACGTTTGCACCTATTCCATTCATGAAACGGGGAGATATCTTTTTCCGGGAACCGGCTTTTTATCCGAACGAGGAGAACATCAAGGCTATGGAGCCTGCATGAATCTTCCCCTTCAGCCTTATACGGAAGATGACTCCTGGCTGGATTGTTTCGAGACTTCGGTAAAACGTCTGACGGAGCGTTTCAAGCCAGATCTCATCGTCAGCCTGCACGGCTGCGACGCCCACGCTCTGGATCCGCTGTCCCACATGCACTGCAGCATGGCTATCTATCGGAAAATGCCCTCTATTCTGCACAACCTCGCCCATTCCTATTGCAGCGGACGTTGGGTTGCCTTGGGCGGAGGCGGATACGATTTCTGGCGGGTTGTTCCCCGCGCCTGGAGTCTGCTGTGGCTGGAAATGAGCCATCATCCGATTATCGGCCGTCTGGACGCGAATCCTCTGGAACCGCTGCCGGAAGCTTGGATCAGCCAGTGGCAGGCGCTGTCCCCGGTCCCGCTCCCCCGTACGTGGCTCGATGACCTGAGCCGCTGGGAGGGCATCCCCAGGCGAGCGGAAATCACGGCAAAAAACCGCGAAAGTCTCGCGGTTGCGCTTCAGGACTATGCTTGATTCAAACCGGAAAAATGCGCCTCATACGCATTTATTATTTACTCCGTTACGGAACTCAAGTTCTTAATCATATCGCTCACGATTTCAAATGAACGCTGCGATGCAAGCGCAGTAAACTCGGCGAAGTTAACGTCGGCCGAGCCGTCCGCTTTATCCGACATGGAGCGAAGCACCACGTAAGGGATGCCGTTCATGTGGCAAACCTGAGCAAGCGCAGCTCCCTCCATCTCAACACATTCGCCTTTCAAAGCCCCATACAGCACTTCAACCAACTCAGGATCGGCCAGAAACTGATCGCCTGACAGCACGCGTCCAATCACAAAATGATGATCCCGGCATATCCGGGCGCAGCTCTGTTTAGCCAGTTTAACCAGCTGCCGGTCTGCGGGAAAATCCGAGGTTTCCTGATAAGGGATGACACCGCGCGGATACCCCAGCGGCGTCACGTCCATATCATGCTGCTGACAGGAAGACGAAATCACGATATCGCCGATATTAAGCTCCGGGTTCATAGCGCCGGCTACCCCTGTGAACCAGACCGCCTCCACTCCAAATTGATCGATCAGCAGCTGTGTGGTGACCGCCGCGTTCACCTTCCCTACGCCGGATTTGCATACCACAACTTCACGGCCGTGCCATATTCCCTTAACGAAACGAATCCCGGCATGAACAGCCGTTTCCTGCCGCTCCACGGTCCCCAGCAGCAAAGCGATTTCTTCATCCATCGCACCCATCAGCCCAATGCGATTCAGCATACACTCCAACTCCTTCGCCGAATACCTAAAAAAGCTCCCACTCGGGGAGCTTTTTCCATGTTTAACCTTTTTCATATATTTTTCTGTGTATAATTATTATCTCTAAATTTTCTTAACGTTATCAAGCAAGTCTTAGATATGGCTGACGGATAACCGCAAAATTGTCTCATGCGGCAAAACCACGCGAGGGTTGTCCACCGTCTCTTTCTTCATAAGCTTCGTTAACAGACGCATCGCTACAGCTCCAAGATCGTACATCGGCTGAGCAACGGTAGTCAGCTGAGGACGAACCATGGAAGCCATACGAATATTGTCCACACTGATGATGGAGAAATCGTCCGGCACTTTCAGGCCTTCATCCTGGATGCTGTGGATGGCGCCGATCGCCATTTCATCCGTAGCCGCAAAAATGGCCGTTGGCCGCTTCTTAAGGCCCAGGAAATATTTCATCGCTTCCACGCCGGATTCGTAGCGGTAATTTCCGATCCGCACCAGATCCTCCTGGTACTGAATTCCCGCTTTTTCCAGCGCACGTTTGTAACCTTGAAAGCGAGCAAAACCATTCGCCGGATCCTGCAAAGTCCCGCTGATCATGGCAATCTCCCGATGTCCATGACGAACCAGCGTGCTCACCGCATCAAAGGCGGCAGCTTCGTGATCGATGTCCACCGAAGGAATGATGCCGTTCTCATCGCTCGTCGCACAAAGGACGATCGGTACCGCGGATGTCTGGAACGCCTGCAAATGTTCTTCCGTTACCGTTCCGCCCATGAACAGCAGCCCGTCCACCTGCTTCTCAAGCAAGGTGTTGATGACGCGGATTTCTTTTTCCTTCTTCTTATCGGCATTACATAAAATGATGTTGTAGTGGTACATGTTGGCGATATCTTCGATGCCACGTGCAATCTCCGCAAAAATCGAATTCGATATGTCCGGGATCACCACGCCGACAGTGGTAGTCTTCTTGCTGGCAAGTCCTCTAGCCACCGCATTAGGTCGGTACCCCAAACGCTCAATTGCTTCGTATACTTTTTTCCGTGTCTGCGGTTTCACATTAGGGTTATTGTTCACAACCCGGGAAACCGTGGCCATCGAGACGCCTGCTTCACGTGCCACATCGTAAATGGTAACCGTCACATTCTTCTCTCCATTGCCATAGATTTTCAATCGATCATCCGGTAATACCCATTGCTCCAATTAAATTTATGATACGACAAAATATTACTTTGTGCAATGATAACGCTTCACTTTGCCAGAATCTCTGTCAATACAGCCTTCGTAACCCTGGAATGGGAGGTATGCCAAACAGCCTGTCCGCCCTTTACCAGTATGGCCTGCGGGGATTCATGCTTGACTCCAAGCGCGCTTTCGGCTTCATTCGAAACCGCCCGATCTTCGACAACATGGATAAGCCCGTATGTAACCTCTTCACTCGGCGCTTCTTTAACATAAGCGTCAACTTCACGATATGCCCCGGCGCTGATGGGACATCTTGTGCTGTGCTTGAAAAGCAGGAGCGGCCGCTCGGAGGAAAGATGCAAAGCATGATGAAGCTCCTGTACGGATGTTATTCTCTGCAATGTCGACATCATCAATTCTCTCCTTTTGAAACAAAAAAGAATCATCGGTTGTTCTGTTGATATCTTAACAAAAAGGGGAAGAAAAGAAAATAATGTTTGAAAAATATCATGAAAATTTGCGAAAAAACTAATTGGTTTGGGACAATTGTCGGTCTTTGACGAATTTGGACAACTGGGACAAACGTTTGGATATATCCTGCATCCAAGCGGAATCGCCCTGATCCTTGGAGAAGCTGTAAAGATCCAGGAGCAGGTTGATTCGCTCCTCGCATTTCTCCAGAACCAAAACTTCAAATGAGAGTTCCTCCGCCCGATTCCACTTCCGGTAAATAGCGAAAATGACATCGGCGAGTTCGTTCACTTCCGGAAAAGACACCCGTCCGTCGTACTGTTGCTTTAACGTGTCCAGCAAATTGAGCAAATCCGGCTTTACCGCAGGCAGCACTTCATAATAGCTGCAATCTTCACATTCGAAAATCGGAACGCGATCAATTTCGATTGTTCCTTCAAAAATGACCAACCTGAATCCAAGGTTCATTTTTTGTCCGCAATGACAGAGTTTGCGCACAGGATCACCTCATCTTAGTTCTTGGCATATTCAGTTGCAGCGATGAATAATATATTTATTCGACTCGCTCATGCGCATTCCTTCTTCAGGAAAGGAATAGCGCAAAATTACCATAGCAGGAAAAAATGCCACCCACCGCAAGATATGAAAGCAAATTACATATTTGATACAATTAAAATATCGAAATAAAATTTCGTCAAGGCAGTCGAGGAAAGGGAGGCGACGGATTTGAGACTTACTGGTAAAAAGATCTTAGCTCTGGTTGATGAAGAATTCGAAGATTTGGAGCTCTGGTACCCGATTTATCGGGTTCGTGAGGAGGGGGCGACGGTCCATCTGGCCGGTCCTGTGAAAGGGAAAAAATACATCGGCAAATATGGAGTGCCCGCGGAGGCGGAATTTTCGTTTGAGGAAATCGATGCCAGTCTTTATGACGGGATCCTTGTTCCCGGAGGGTGGGCGCCTGACAAACTTCGGCGTTATCGCCGGGTATTGGAAATCGTTCAAGAGCTGAATGCGGCCAAAAAACCGATCGGTCAAATTTGCCACGCGGGGTGGGTACTCATTTCCGCCGGGATTCTGAAAGGCGTGACGGTAACATCCACGCCGGGCATTCGCGATGACATGAAAATGCCGGAGCTATTTGGAAAGACGAACCGGTTGTTACCGACGGACATATCATATCGGCACGGAGACCGCCGGATCTGCCACCATACGGTAAGGCATTCGTCGATGCGCTGGCCGGCATGCCGCTGCACAATAAACAAATCTAATTTCGAATAGTAAATGCCGGGGGTCTTTGCCTCCCCGGCATTTTGTTTTGCATATTTTAAATCGCTTTTTTCGCCAAAACTTCGTTCGCAAAGCGGGTAAGCTCAGACTCGATTTCACTGCTTGTAGCTAGACGGAAGCAGGCCGCGCCCACTTCATGGCTCTCCTCCACGGAAGAGTTCAGAATGCGGTGTTTGACCCGCAACAGCGACTGCGGAGACATGCTCAAATCGCTGACGCCCAAATGCAGCCATAACGGAACCGCCCGTTCATCTCCCGCCATCTCGCCGCAAACGCTGACCGGAATCCCCGCCTGCTTGGCGGCTTGTACCGTCTGGCGCAGCAGCCGCAGCACCGCAGGGTGGAACGTATGGTATAAATGGGCGATCTTTTCGTTCATCCGGTCGACAGCGAGAACATACTGCACGAGGTCGTTCGTTCCGATGCTGAAAAAGTCCGCTTCCATGGCCAGCAAATCGGCAATCGCCGCTGCAGCCGGAACCTCGATCATAACCCCGACCTGAATTTGCCGGTTATAGGCTATTCCCCGCCGATCCAAATCCTGCTTGGCATCTTCCAGAACCCGGTTTGCTTCCCGGATTTCCTCCAGAGAGCAGATCATAGGATACATGATTTTTACGTTTCCGTAAGCGCTCGCGCGCAAAATCGCGGTTAACTGGGTCTGAAACAACCCCTTGCTGTCAAGGCTGATGCGAATAGCCCGATATCCGAGTACCGGATTTTCTTCCTCCGGCAGTTCGAAATACTCCAGCTGCTTATCGCCCCCGATGTCGAGCGTACGTATGACCACGGGATGGCCGCCCGCCTTTTCGGCAACTTGACGGTAAACTTCAAATTGCTCTTCTTCCCCGGGAAAGGTGGCGCGGTCCATGTACAGGAACTCGGTTCGGAATAGTCCGACACCTTCGGCTCCGTGTTTGACGGCGATCTCCAGATCTTTCACCGAGCTGATATTGCCGGCCAGACGAATCCGGGCGCCGTCCTTCGTGACCGCCTCGACCGAAGCCAGCAGCTGCAGCTGTTCTTTTCGGCGGCGCTGCTTCTCGGCCACCTCGGTGTAGCGGTCCACGATGTCTTTGCCCGGCCCAAGATAAACTCTGCCTTCATCTCCGTCAATAACCAGAAGGTCTCCGGTCTGAAAAGTGTCCTCCAGCTTGTGCTCCAGCCCCGAGACGAGCGGAATGCCCAGCGCCCGCGCCATAATCGCCGAATGGGACGTCTTGCCTCCGGACATCGTAACCATTCCGAGCACGTTGTCGGGATTCAGATGCACCAGCTGCGAAGGGGACAATTCTTTGGCGACCAGAATATAAGGCTGGGTATCCGCGGGCAGCGTAACGTCCGGCGTTCCCAGCAAATGCTTAAGCAAGCGGTTCCCGACATCCTTGATGTCAAGCGCCCGCTCTTTCATGTATTCGTCGTCCAACAAATCAAACATGGTTACAAAATGGTCGATCGCTTCTTTGACGGCAACCTCGGCCGCTTTGTATTGACGTTCGATGATCCCCTGGATTTCGCTCATGAATACGGGGTCTTCCAATATCGCAATGTGAGCGTCGAATATTCCCGACTCTTCGGCTCCCACCGTTTCCTTAATTTCGTTCTTCATCACTTCGATCTCGGTTTTGGAAGTGCGAATGCCTTCGTACAGCCGCTCGAACTCTTTGGCGAGATCCACCTTCTCCAGTCTTTGGTCTGGCACATCCCATTCCCAGGCGGGCAGCACAAAAGCTTTGCCGATCGCTACTCCCGCCGCTGCGCCGATACCCTGTATCATCCTTTGCCCCCCTATGTCCTCCTTGTGCGGTACCCCTATAGGATACCCTCTCTCTATTTCATTATGGTAATCCCAGGCTAATAAATTTGTCAAAGGAAAAAGCGCGCGACAAAAAGGCCCGCCCCATGCTGGAGTGGACCTTCCGAATTTTTCCGCGGAATTTGTCGTTAAAGGTTTAAGGTCTTTTGCCGATCAACAGGCTGTCTTCCACCTTGATGCAGCGGTCCATAATCACGGTCAGACCGGCGCTTGAGGCGATCTCATTGGCTTCCTCGCTGAATATTCCCTGCTGTAACCAAAGCACCTTGGCGCCGATTTTAACGGCTTCCTTGGCGACCTCCGGCGTGTATTCGCTTCGGCGGAAGACGTCGACGATGTCCACCGGCTCCGGAATGTCCTCCAAAGACGCATATACTTTCTCTCCCAGGATTTCTCCGGTCACCGATGGATTCACGGGAATGATCCGGTATCCGTTATTCTGAATCGCCTGAGCGACCATATAAGAGCTGCGGTCCGTTTTGTCGGACAATCCCACCACAGCGATGTTCCCGGCGTTTTCTAAGATTTTCTTGATTTCTTCGCGGCTTGGATTTTCAAATGCCATCTTCGTTTCCACCTTTCGAAGCTGATTTGGATTAATTCAAATATACTACAGTTACTTTACCCATTCCACGGACGCGCCAAGCGAAGCGATATGATCAAAAAACTGCGGATACGATTTAGCTACGTGATGAGCATCTTTGATCAATAGCGGCTGGCGGCAGCGCAGGCCCACAACCGTCAGGGCCATGATGACCCGGTGGTCATAGTGCGCATTGATCTCCACCCCGCCCTCAAGACCGGAAGGCTGGCCGTGAACGATAATTTCCGCCTGCCGCTCCTCCACCTTGGCCCCCGCTTTTTTCAGTTCGTTCAAATAATCGGTAATTCGGTCGCATTCTTTGTAGCGCAGATTCTCCACATTATAAAATCTCGAAGTCCCATCGGCAAAAACGGCCGCGGCCACCATGGCAAGCACCGCGTCGGTCGCCGCGTCTCCGTCGAACTCGACCGGCCGCAGCCGGCGGTTGCCCTGCACATGAACCGTGCCGTCAACATGCGTCAGCGGCACGTCCATCATTTGCAGGACGTCGACCACGGCGCGTTCTCCCTGCTTGCTCCGCTCCGCCAGCCTGTGCACCTTGACATCCGATTTCGTCACCGCCGCTGCGGCTAAAATCGCCGCCGATCCCGGATAATCTCCCTGTACAGTATACGTTTTCGCTTGATAAGCCTGCCGGCCCGGCACGGTGAAATGCATGTAGTCGCTGCTGGCATGCACGACGATTCCCGCCTGCTCCAGCACCTCAAGCGTCTGACCAATAACGACCTTCGATTTCAGATCGTCCAGCACTTCGATTTCGCTGTCCTCTTCCAGCAGCGGCGTCAAAAACAGCAGCGCGCTCAAATACTGCGAGCTGACAGCCCCGGAGATGCGGATTTTGCCGCCCCGGGGAGCCCCGCCGCGAATCGTGATCGGGAGCCGCCCTTCGTTGTGTTCGACTTGTACGCCCATTTGACCGAGCGCATCGATCAAGTCGTCATGGGGACGTTTGCCCAAGGAATCGGGATACGTATTCACGAAAGTGATTTCCGGACATAACGCGGCAATTGCCATCAAAAAACGCAGCACCGCGCCCGCGTTTCCCACGTTCAGTTCCCTGATTTCCTTCGGACGGCGGCCGAATCCGGTAATAACGATTTTCTCCTCGTCTTCCTCAAGCACGGCGCCGAGATCCGAAATACAGCGGCGCATCGCATCGCTGTCTTCGCTGTGAGCCGGGTAGTATACGGTGCTTGTCCCTTCCGCCAAAGCGGCGACCAGCAGATAACGGGTCGTATAGTTCTTGGAAGAGAGTGCTCCGATTTCTCCCTTCAGTTCAGGCGTTGGCCTTACGATAACGTCCATATATGATAACTCTCCTTTATCGAGTGATTGTCCATTAAACGCGGTAATGCATTAAAATCTCATCTGACACTTGTTCGGCGGTTTTCCCCGACGTATCGATCCGGATATGGGCAAAATCGTAAGCATGCTTCCGCTCTTCGAGAAGCAGCATTACCCGCTTCCTGGCCCCTCCGGCCAGCAGCGGCCGGTTCTTGTCTTCGCCGACCCGCGCCACAATCTCGTCCGCTGTAGCCGCGAGCGCAACCACGAGCCCGTTCTCCAGCATGACACGCCGGTTCTCTTCGAGCAGCACGGCTCCTCCGCCCGTTGCCAGCACGATGCCTGTCCCCGCGAGCGTTTTCCCTAAAACGCCAGATTCCGTATTCCGGAAAAATCCCTCGCCCTTCTCCGCAAACAGCTCGGGAATCGTGTGTCCCGTTTCTTTTATGATCGCCGAATCGAGATCCACGAACCGAAGCCCCGTTTTCTCCGCCAGACAGGCGGCAACCGTCGATTTTCCCGTCCCCATCATACCGATGAGGACAATATTGGCTTTATGGCCGCTCATCATCCGTCACCTACTCGCCATTCTATATCAATTTTAGCTTTTTCATATCATAACATAGGCCGGCACTTTTAGGCACTGCGGTGAAAAAAAGACGCCGCGAGAGCGAAACTGCCGCTCTCCGGCGCCTTTTACAGGCAGGGCAATAAGCTGCCCACGCAAATTTTAGAACCATTGATGATGGAATACGCCTTCCTTGTCCACCCGTTTGAAGGTGTGGGCGCCGAAGTAATCGCGCTGCGCTTGCAGCAGGTTGGCCGGCAGACGTTCCGTGCGATAGCTGTCATAGTAAGACAGGGCGCTTGAGAAGCCCGGAACCGGAATGCCGTTCTCAACCGCGGCGGAAATGACTTTGCGCCATGCGCCTTGATAGCTTTCCACCACGTTTTTGAAGTACTCGTCAAGAAGCAAGTTTTTGAGCTCCGAATCACGGTCGTAAGCGGCTTTGATGTTATGCAGGAACTGCGAGCGGATGATGCAGCCGCCGCGGAAGATCATCGCAATGTTGCCGTATTTCAGATTCCAGCCATATTCGTCGGAAGCGGTGCGCATTTGAGCGAACCCTTGCGCGTAGGAAACGATTTTGGATGCGAACAGCGCCTTGCGCACATTTTCAATAAACTCGGCTTTGTCGCCGCTGAATGCCGGTTTGGCAGGTCCGTTCAAAATTTTGCTGGCCGCTACGCGTTCTTCCTTCATTGCGGACAGGAAGCGGGAGAATACGGATTCCGTAATCATGGACAGCGGTACGCCAAGATCGAGTGCGCTTTGGCTTGTCCATTTCCCCGTGCCTTTTTGGCCGGCTGCGTCAAGGATGATGTCAACCATCGGCTTGCCGGTTTCTTCGTCATATTGCGAGAAGATGTCGGCGGTAATTTCGATCAGGTAGCTGTCCAGCTCGCCTTTGTTCCATTCCGTGAAAATTTCATGCAGTTCTTTGGCATCAACGCTCAGAACGTCTTTCAGCAGGTGATAGGCTTCCCCGATCAGCTGCATGTCGCCGTATTCGATGCCGTTGTGAACCATCTTCACATAATGTCCGGCACCGTCCGGCCCGATATATGTACAGCAAGGATCGCCGTTCACTTTGGCGGAAATCGCCGTAAGAATCGGTTCTACCAGCTTATACGCGCTTTCTTGTCCGCCCGGCATGATCGCTGGGCCCTTCAGAGCGCCCTCTTCCCCGCCCGAGACTCCGGTGCCGATGAAGCGGAAGCCTTTGGCTTCAAGCTCTTTGCTGCGGCGCTGCGTATCCGGAAAATGCGCGTTGCCTCCGTCGATGATGATGTCGCCTTGGTCGAGGAAAGGAAGCAATTGCTCGATGGTGGAGTCGGTTGCCGGGCCGGCTTGTACCATGATTAAAATTTTACGCGGAGTTTCCAGCGAGTTCACGAACTCTTCAACGGAAAATGTACCAACAAGGTTTTTGCCTTTCCCCTCATGATCCAGAAGGTCATGCGTTTTCTCCGGGGAACGGTTGAACACCGAAACCGTAAAACCCCGGCTTTCAATATTAAGGGCCAAGTTTTTGCCCATAACGGCCAAGCCGATAACGCCGATTTGTTGTTTAGACATGCTCTCCATCCTTTGCCACATATATTTTTTCAATATTTTCATTTTAACTCTTTTGTGTACAGAAGTGAACCCCTGGGCGCCCGCTCAAAAAACAACCCCCGGATCGCAGGGGGAGCGTAAGTAAGTTTTCAGTTCGAAGACCAAGCTGCGGCGCTGCCGAACATTTATAGATTGAACCAAAAGGCAGGTTACCATTCAAGCCGGAGCAATTCCACGCGCAGCCTCCGGAGGTTTTCCTTGCATGATTCCGAAGCCTGCTCGTCGCCTTGCTGCATCGCTTCATATAATTTTTCAAGCTCCGCGTCAAGTTCCTGTTGAAGACTCTCGAGCTGCTGCTCCGCGGACTGGCTGTCGAACAATTCGCCCATTTTCTTCATATCGACGGTAGGCCCTTTCTGAAAAATGACCCGATGCTCCATTCCGGTAATCTCCACGAGACGGATTACTTCGCCGAACAAAATATTTTCGATCAAAATCTGCCTGTCTTTGAAACGCTTAACCACCGCATGACCGCGTAAATCCCCTATCAGCTTTTCCAACCATTCCGCCAGCTTGGCGTCCCGAATAATATAGTCGCCCACCAGCTTGTATCCCTTGGCGAGACGCTGAAATTTAAGTTTAGTCAGCTTTCGCCCCGTACGCACGGATATGATAAAAATGGACTCGGTTTCGCTCCAATATAAAGAATACCCGTCTTGGATTAAATCGCGGATCAATTGTTGAATGTGCCGGCGGTCGAATCGGAGTTCCAGGTTGCAGTATTCCACCTCATAACTTTTATTCACGGCACTCCCTCCTAAAAGTTTTGTGAGCATAAACATCTGCGAGTACTCTTCGAACAAAACTTGCACCGGAAGCATACGCTTGGTTTTGTGACCGTTGGCGTCTCGAGCAAAACTCGCTGTGGAAGCATACGCTTAGTTTTGCGTTGGGCAACTGCGTATGCTCCCCGAACAAAACTGCTGCGAAAGCATACATTGTTTTTGTCAGCGGACTTCCCATTTGCACTCTTCGTACAAAACTCGCTTGACTTTTTCTTGTTCTGGTTTACCTTATCTTATACTCCATCTTATGTTATGGAACTTGGTTTATTGATTATTTTTACCCGTTTCGGGCTGGGAGTGACACATGCCTTGGGAGAATCAGACGCGCGGAGATGGAATGCGATTATGTTATACTGAAGGAAACCGATGATAAAGGATATCAATGATAGATCAAGCTGGAGGTATTAAGATGAACGCGACTTTTGCCGGATTTACGCAAGAGGATTTTCAGACGTTGACCGTTCCGGGACTCGCCCCGAGAATGGAAGCGATTATCGGAAAGGTAAGGCCGAAACTTGAAACGCTGGGAGAGACGCTTAGCCCGTTCTTGTCCGTGCTTTGCGGAGAGGAGATGTATCCTCACGTAGCCAAACATGCCCGGCGCGTCGTGAACCCGCCGAACGATACTTGGGTCGCCTGGGCGGCCAGCAAGCGGGGGTACAAGGCGCTCCCGCATTTTGAGGTGGGGATGTTTTCGACCCACTTGTTCATCATTTTCGCCGTCATTTACGAAAGCCCCAACAAGGCCGTGATTGCCCAATTTTTGGACAAACAGGCGACGAAGCTGGCCAAATCGCTGCCCGACCGTTTTTACTGGTCGCTGGATCATTTTGACCCGGGCGGAACGCTCCAAAGCGACACGGACAGCAAGCAATTGAAAGCATGGGCCGAAAAACTCCGTACCGTGAAAAAATCGGAAATTTTGTGCGGTCTTCGTCTTGAGAAGGACGATCCTCTGCTCAGCGACGGAAACAAGCTGGTTAGCGTCATTGAAGAAACGTTCACCACATTGCTGCCGTTATATAAAGGCTCTTTTTGAATTACATGCTCCGCAAAGTTCAACCTTCCCGAAACTAACGAGTCGCGGGAAGGTTTCTTTTTTTTCTGGAGAGCAGCAAATGCAGGATAAATAACAAAGCCATCACGGACGCGCTCGCCAAAAATGGGGCTGGAGGTCCGAGCAAATCCCACAGCTTGCCGGATACGATGGGTCCGACGACCATCCCGGAACCTTGAATCGTCAGGAACAACCCCCACACCGTTCCTTTCTCGCCGTCAGGCAACTGGTGCGACACCATCGTGTTCCAGGTCGGCAGAATAAACGCGTAGCTGACCCCGATCAGCATCACCAGTATCCAAATGACCGGGACGGACCGCATGACGGCAAACAATCCGATAGTGACGGCCGCCAGGGCAAATCCGATATTTAGGAACCGCCGCGTTCCGAAACGATCCACCATTTTGCCGATCGGAATCAGTCCGAGCAGCGTAATTCCGCCGCCCACGACGAGCATGGCGCTGTAAGTTTCGGGCGGTAACCCAAGCTCGGTGCGAACGTATAGTGTAATGACCGGCGTAAGCAGTCCCACGGTGAACGCCTGAAAGAACAGGGCCGGATACAAAAGTGGGCTCACATGCAAATTGTCGCGGATATGCCGGAAAGTAGCCCGCAAATTTTTGCGGAGACCTCCTTTCCAAAGGGAACTCTGAGCTGCCTTTGGCGATCGCCCCACAGCTTGTCCCGGAAAAAACTGTTGGGATTTCCCGGGCAGAAACAGGGAAACCGCCACCACCAGCGCCATGCAGCCCAGCAGAAACCAAAACAAGGGGCGGATCGAATGATTGACGAAAAAATTCATGATCACCGGACCGGAGCCGGTTCCGCCGAGACTGGACATTTGAATAACTCCCATTGCGGTACCGAATTTTTTGTTCTCTTCGGTCATCGCGGTGATGCCCATCATGACACATGGCCATAAAGGCGCCGAACCGATGCCCAGCAAAGCGCAGCCGAGTACGATGAAACCCACTGTCTGCAGGAAGGCGATCATCATCACGGCCCCGAAGGTGATGCACAGCCCAATCGTCATCGTCACGCGAAAGCCGAGCCGTTCGATCAGCCAACCGGCCGGGCTGCGAAACGCATTATCGCCGATATATTGGAGGGAAAAGGAAAGACCGATGGCAAACGCGCTGAGTTTGAGCACATCTCCCATGTACACCGGCAAAATGGCGACAAGCAGCGCCCCTTTGACGAACTCCACCAAAAACATGATGATCCATAGGCTGGCGAGCGCCTTGTTAAACCATTTTCTGCCGGCGATTCTGGTAGTTATCTCCATCTATACACTCCCTCTCCATTGTCCTTAAAGTGATTCTCTTGATCTAGTCTGTCCCTTTTTTTCGCGAACTTACACGGAATTGGAGCGAATCGGGAATTCCGCACAAAGTCTTTGCTTGCATTCCAAGCTGTTTTTGCTATACTCAATTTTGTTTGAAAATTCACCGAGAAAGGCAGGGATGGCCCCTATGGATCATCAAAGCACGCCGCTGTTCACCGCCCTTAAAAAGCACGCGGCCGGCAATCCCGTTCAATTCCACATTCCCGGGCACAAAAAAGGAATTGGAACCGATAAAGAATTTCGCGAATTTATTGGCGATAACGCCTTGTCCATCGACCTTATCAACATCGCTCCCCTGGACGATTTGCATCAGCCGAGCGGCGTCATCGAACAGGCCCAAAAGCTCGCTGCCGACGCATTCGGAGCGGACTACACCTATTTCTCGGTGCAAGGCACCAGCGGCGCCATTATGACCATGATACTATCCATTTGTTCTCCCGGTGATAAAATCATCGTGCCGAGAAATATTCATAAATCAGTCATGTCGGCGATTATTTTTGCCGGGGCCAAACCCGTGTTTGTCTCGCCGGCGCAGGACCATAATCTCGGCATCGATCACGGCATCACGATCTCTTCGGTCCGTAGAGCCCTGCAGAAGCACCCGGATGCGAAAGCGGTGCTGGTGATCAACCCGACTTATTTCGGCGTGTGCGCCAATTTAAAAGAAATCGTGGACCTCGCCCACAGTTTCCATGTTCCCGTGCTTGTGGATGAAGCCCACGGCGTTCATATCCATTTCCACGAAAAGCTGCCGATGTCCGCGATGCAGGCCGGCGCCGATATGGCGGCAACAAGCGTTCATAAACTGGGCGGCTCAATGACTCAGAGCTCTGTTCTGAACCTGAACACCAAAAACGGGTACGTCAACCCGCAGCGGGTTCAGACGATCATCAGCATGCTCACAACGACTTCCACTTCGTATCTGCTGCTGGCATCCCTGGACACCTCGCGCAGAAGTTTGGCGCTCCAAGGCCGCGAAATGATGGAGCAAGCTATTGAGATGGCCGAGTATGTGCGCGGCGAAGTCAATAAAATTGAAGGCTTGTATTGCTTTGGCCGCGAGATTCTCGGCGGCGAGGCGACGTTCGATCACGATCCGACGAAAATAACGATTCACGTCCGCCATTTGGGAATCACGGGCTATGAGACGGAAAACTGGCTCAGAGACCATTACAATATCGAGGTCGAGCTCAGCGATATGTACAACATTCTTTGCCTGATTACTCCGGGAGATACGCAGGAAACGGTAGAAACATTGCTGACGGCCCTGCGGGATCTTGCCCATATCTATAAAGACAACAGCGCCAACGAACTTATCGTTAAAGTGCCGGAAATTCCACATCTATCGCTGATTCCGCGCGATGCCTTTTACGCGGATACGGAAGTAATACCGTTTAAAAAATCCGCGGGCCGGATTATCGCCGAATTCATCTACGTATACCCGCCGGGAATTCCGATTTTGCTGCCGGGAGAAGTTATTTCACAGGACAACATCGATTACATCGTGGACCACGTTGAGATCGGGTTGCCCGTCAAAGGCCCGGAAGACCGTTATATCGAAAATGTCAAAGTGATCGTGGAAGCGGACCCGATATTCTAATCCGGCTTCCGTCCCTGATCAACGCAAAAAGCACCCCGGATATTCGTCCGAGGTGCTTGTTTTTTGTTTATGCTTTATTAAACCGTTTATTATAATCCGGGACTTGTCTTAGGCTTCGTCCATTTGGGAAACGAGCTGGTTATAAGCCTCTTCCACTTGTTTCCATTCTTCTTCGTCTTCAATATTATAAAGCACCATTTCTTCGTTCTCTTCTTCCATACGGAGAATGATGCCGTCCGCTTCCGGATTGTTCCGTTCCAGCAGCAGCGCATATACCTTTTCACCTACGTCGAACGTTTCGACAAGAACCATCTCTACGTCATTGCCTTGTTCGTCGGTCAGCGTCAACACAAACTCTTCATGCTCATGATCGTGATCATGGTCATGTCCGCAGCCACAAGCTTCACCATGCTCGTGATGGTGATGATGGTCGTGGTCATGTCCGCATGCGCATGCTTCACCGTGTTCGTGATTATGATCGCTCATTGAAATACCTCGCTTTAAAGTGGTTTAATGGGTTGTAACCTGTCGGTCCTCTCGTATCGTATCATTTTTGCCCGGGATCGGTCAATTTACGAGTTTTTTCCGGTTATTTCAGCACATTGATCCCTTTTTTCGAGACCAATACAAAGTCGGTGCTGCTGGAGGACTGCATGTAGAAACCAACGGTGTATTTGCCCACCGTTTTAAAATCATAGGTGTAATCGTTCGTACGGAACCAGAAGTGATCCTGCTGATCCTTAATATCGGCCGTTTGAATGACCTTCTCGGAGCCGTCAGGCGCCGTAATGGACACGCGAACCGCAGAGATATTCGTTTTCAATTCGTCAATTTGCGCTAACACGCTGAACTTGATTTTGGCTGTTTCCTTCACGTCTCCGAACATTTTATCGTCCGTCTGCCACAGGGACAGATGTACGTTCGGTTTATAATATTTTACCGTTTTAGAGGCATCATCATACTCAACCAATCCGTCAAGATTGCGAACAGGAACGTAAGTCTTACCATCAACCACGTACCCGCCGTCTTCTATTTCGCTACCATTTAATAAGAATTTAACCTTCTGGGAAGCCGCGTCGGCGAATAGCAAGGAACCGCCCATCAGAGAGAAAGCAACAACGAGTAATGCAACTCTTCTCCATTTCATGTAATGAACCCCTCCATATGATTCATGTTGATGTAAAATTATACTCTAACGAGGAGTCCAAGTTGCGGTCTTCTCTACGAATAATGGCATTTTTTTTGAGATCCCGCGCTAGTTGCTTTCGTTTCCGGGACAAATCGTGTACATTTAGGGTAAAAAGCGGATCTTTGCAAGGAGGATGAAGTTAACGTGGCACTTATGCTTCGGATGCTGGGAACGGGCGGAGCTTTCGCCAAAAAGTACTTTAACAATAACGCACTCTTATCGTCGGAGGATTTTACGCTGCTGATCGATTGCGGAATTACGGCTCCGCTTTCGCTTCATCAATTGGGACAACCGCTCGAAGAGATCGATGCCATCCTCGTTACGCACACTCACGCCGATCATGTCGGCGGGCTCGAGGAACTGGCTTTCCGCATGAAATACGTCGTGGGCCGAAAGCCGATTCTTTATGTTCCCGAAAAACTGGCTGGGCCGCTGTGGGAAAATACATTAAAGGGCGGACTTTCACAGGACGGCATCGCCTCTTTGGAAGACGCCTTCGAGGTCCGGCTCTTGAAGGAAGGTGCGGCTACCCCATTGTCGCGGAGCTTGAAGGCGGAGATCATGGAGACGCCACATATTCGGGGTAAGCTTAGCTACTCGCTATATATTAACGATGATATCTTTTACAGCGCGGACATGAAATTCCAGCCTGAGTTGCTGGCCAAATTGGTCACGGAACGGGGCTGCCGCAAAATTTTGCACGAAGTCCAGCTGACCGGGCCCGGTGAAGTACATACAACGCTTCAGGAGCTGCTGTCCCTGCCTCCCGAAATTCGCAGCCTGATCTCCTTAATGCATTACGGGGACGAGATGGAATCATTCATCGGGGCCACCGGGGAAATGGATTTTCTGCGGCAGCATCAAATTTATACGGTTTAGTTGAAATTGAAAAAAACACCCTCTCGAATGTTAAAATTCAAGAGGGTGTTTGGTTTTACCGATAGAGGCCTTCGGTTGCGTGCGACTTAGTCAAAACTTGGCAAGGCGTCGAGGTTGTTGGTCGGATCTCCGTCGGCGTCGCCGCGGATATGCATTTCCCCGTCTCTTCCTTTAAATAGGTTTACGCCGGCAATAGCCCCCGCTTTGACTTCCTTCAGCGCCTGCTCATAATCGAGGACGCGGCCGCTGGAGGTTTTAAAAGCTTCCAGGTCGCCATCGCCATTTTTGCGGACGGCGATAAACGTTTCTCTTGTATTCAAGGCCATCGTATATCACATCTCCTTAGCTTGGGATATGTGTATAGCGTGCCCTGATTTTCAGAAAACCATTTATTTAGGCTTTCAGCGGTTTTTCCATCCGCACATGCGGAATACCGGCATCGTCGAACGGCTCGGCGGAAATCGTGGTATAGCCCAGCTTAGCGTAAAACCGTTCGGCGTGACACTGCGCGTCCAATACCGATTTCGTCAGGCCAAGTTCGCGTCCCAGCTCTTCCAGGGCGAGCAGCAGTATTTTGCCGATCCCCTGCGACCGAAACGTTTGGCGAACCGCAATCCGCTGCATTTTGGCCGAGTTATCTTTGTAATAAATCAATCTTCCCGTTGCCGCATAAGCCCCATCTATTTCAATCAGGAGATGATGAACATCCGGCCCGATTGTGTCGTACTCGTCAATTTCCAGTTCAATCGGCACCTTCTGTTCCTCCACAAAAACTTCCTTGCGGATCTCCAGACAACGCTTTAAATACTCGTCCGTTTTCACCGGAATGATTGTTGCTGCTGCCATAAATTTCCCTCCCAGGATGACCGAAACCTAATGTTCGCTAATTGCATTATTATACAAAATTTTTGATATCATGTATAGTTCGATATGATATATGCAATCTTGGCGAACTGGAAAATCGGAGGGTGAGATAAAGCTTCAATGGTTGCGGCTAACGCAGCAAACGTGGTGTCAGACGTTGCCGTTATATTCTAATCCAGCGGGACCATGCTTTCTTTGGAATAAACGTCTTTCGTAATGGTCGGGGAGTACACGTCGTCGGAAACCGATGTTCCGAAACTCCATGGGAAGCTCCGCGTTTGCCGGTTCATCGTCTCCTGAATGGATTCCAGGCTGCAAGCGCTGAGAAGCGCCAATGTCAGAAAGCTGACGGCAACGGTGGTTAACACGGCGACAAACGACGTCGTAAATCCGGTCTCTCCACTTCCGGAAACCCCGTTTCTTTTTGAGCTATGACGATTCAAAGCTTTGAAAAACTGCATCATTTCAATTCCTTTCTGCACCGATCTGAAGTTATTCCATTGATGTCCCAACCCGCCGCCTTTTATACAAAAAAAGTTGACAGAAGCCTGCCATCTTGATATGATAAATTTTGTCTTCACTATAATCTGATCTGCTAGCTCAGCTGGGAGAGCACCATCTTGACAGGGTGGGGGTCAGAGGTTCGAGCCCTCTGCAGATCATAAGAAAGAACCCTTACGTTGTAAGGGTTCTTTGCTTTTTCTATACTTCATAAGTAAAGATAAAAAGGCATTCTACCTGGAAGTTAAAATATAAGTTGAGCAGTATCACATTAAAGTTCTCAAAAAGGAGACAAAATACAATGAATAATACCCATTCATCAAAAGTGCTTGGTCAATTCTTAAAATCAAGAAGAGAACGCCTACAACCGGAAAAAGTCGGAATCACAGAGACAACTAGACGAAGGACGCCTGGCTTACGCAGAGAAGAAGTCGCTTATATGGCTAATGTGAGCACTACTTATTATACATGGTTGGAGCAGGGACGGGATGTTAAGCCCTCCGAAGAAATTTTACGGAATATTGGAAAGGCTCTGCAATTGAATAAAGATGAGCTCATGCACCTAATCGATCTATCGGAGCTTGGCAGCTTGCGCTCCCAAGAAGATATTGATGAAGATGAGGAAGAAGACAGTACTTCTTTGTATTCAGCTGTGGAACAGCTTAGCTATCCATCCTTTATTATAAACGACAGCACAGAAGTATTAGCTTGGAACAAAGCAGCGGAGATGGTTATCTCTGACTTCAATGCATGGCTTAAAGAAGAACGCTATATGTTGAATATTATTTTTTCTGATGAAAAAATCAGGGAGCAAATGGTAAACCGTGATGAATTTATCTCGTACAGTGTGGCGGTATTTCGCGGGGTATGCGATCGTCACCCGGATCATCCGGAGTACCTCGAGAGAGCCGGATGGCTATGCGAGAAATATGCAGAATTCAAATCATTATGGGAGCAGCATGACGTAGAGCAGAAGAAGATTACCTGTGGAATTTTTCAACACCCGGAGGTTGGCTTATTGGAATTTCAAGCACATTCTTTATCCGTTGACGGCAATCCAACTTTACACTGGAGTATATATACGCCTGCTAGCGTAGAAACGGAGGAAAAGTTAATGTCACTGCTAGCATAAAACACATGAACTTTAAAATAGTCATTTTTACAGAGTCCATGAAACGTACAGGCTGAAATCCAGCTTCGACATTGTTCATGGATTCTTTTGTATATAAATCCTGGGCAGGCATCATTTCTATTAATAGAATGCTCAATTATAAAGTGGTAATTATATTACTAGCATAAACATACTGCGGCTAACCTCCATAACCGTCGCTATAATTAGTAGCAGCGACAAAAAGGAGGAATTCTTATGAAAACATGGTTTATTACTGGAGCGAATGGCGGATTGGCATATCCAATGCTGGAGGTATTGCTTGAGAGAGGAGATCGTGTTGCCGCTACAGTGCGCAAACCGCAAGCACTCGATGAATTGCAGAAAAAGTATGGTCTAAATTTATGGCGGACAACGCTTGATTTAACGGAACCACAATCTATTAAACAGGCTGTGAACCGAGCGATAGAAGATCTCGGAACCATTGATATTTTAGTAAACAATGCCGGATATGGAATGTATGGGGCTGTGGAGGAAGCGAGTGACGATCAAATCGAGCACTTGTTTCAAACTAATTTTTTGGGATCGCTGCGAGTCGCCCGCGCTTTTATGCCCTATTTCAGAGCCCTAGGCAAAGGCCATATTGTTCAAATTGCAAGCATGGTCGGACAAATCTCCGGTCCGGGTTTAGGATTGTACAGTGCTTCCAAATGGGCGGTTGAAGGAGCTTTTGAGGCGCTTGCCAAAGAAGCGGCTCCATTTAATATTAAGCTCACAATGATAGAACCCGGCGGAATTCGAACTGGATTTTTTTCCGCAAATGGCGTAATTGAACAAGAATTGGAGGCATACCACGATCAACCCGCCAGGGAATTCATTAGATATTACAGTACCAAAGAAGGCATAGATACGCTCCTCGGCGATCCGCAGAAGATGGCAAAAGTCATCATTCAACGTGTTGACGAAGGAAATGGCCCTTTGCGTTTAGCTTTGGGCAGCGATGCTTATGAGGAAATAAAGGCAGCTCTAACGTCAAGGCTGGCAGATTTGGAAGCACAAAAAGAATTGTCCTATTCTACCGATGTCTGAACACCGTGCAACGGATCCAGTACCTACCGTCCGCTCCAATTGGCATGTACAAACCATTATTGAATCTCGCCGCTAATTTCAAGCTCCAGAATATCGCTATACCAATCACGGGCAGGCTCAGTACTTCATACGGGAACAAAGACGGTGCCGATTGGGTTCAAAATGGGCGATTGCATGTTCTTATTTCCCCAATAACGAAGTTAATGCCGGCGAGTGACGTCGAAATTAAAGCCCTAACGGATCGTATAACCCTTATTTTTGAAATTTGAATCATGCGAGCAGTTTAACGGACTCAGATGATCTTATTTCGCCGATTAGCAGGCTTTTGCTGCCGATTTAGCCGAAATAACGACTTTTGAGTCCGTTAGGTTTGAAATGGGGCTATTTTGCGCGAAAATAAGGTGTCTACGATTCGTTAGAGTCTGCCATGGAAACAGGCTTATGCGGCTGTGCCGTACACTGGGCTCCATGTTCTCTTCTCGCATAGTTCACCATGGTAACATGGTTAATGCCTGCGAGCTTCCATCCCGAGCACTTCATGCAACACGCGATTCCCCTAACCGCTGCCACATACCCGCGCATAACGATCAAAAAGCTCAATAGTCCGCCCAGTTCGCCACTTGCCCTCACTGCGACTTACGCCGCAAACGAGCGAATATGCGCGATCATCGTGTCCAGTCCCGCAATCAGCGGGCCGGGCTCACGGCGGACCTGGGACAGCAGCAGCCCTCCCTGCAGAGCGGTCAGCAGTGCCAGGGCCAAACGGTCGGGTTCCGCTTCGGGTCGCAGGACTCCTCGTTCATGCATGAGGCGAAGCCCTTTGCGAAGCTCCTCCTCCCATTTGGCAAAGCAGGAGGCGAGCTCAAAGCGAGCTTCCGGCTCTTTTTCTGACAGCTCGCTGGCCAAAGAACCGATCGGACAACCGCCCAGGAAATGCTGCTTGCTCTGGCTCTCGACGATGGCGTCCCTCCATGCCTCAAGCGCTTCAAAACTGTCGAAATGGTCGAAGAACGACTGCTGCCCCCCAAGTACCGTATCGGACTGATAATCAATAACCGCTAAGACTAACTCCCTCTTTTCTTTAAAATAGTGGTACAGCTGCGAAGCGCTCACCTTCGCCGCCTTTTGCACATCCTCCACGCTTGTTCCGGAAACGCCCCGCCCCAGGATCAGCTCTGCGGCCGCGGCCACGATGCGGCCGCGCGTTTCTTTTCCCTTATTGGTCAATTTAGCCGTATTGGCTTTGGTTTTGGTTTCGATTGAATTGTTCATACGCACATCATAACAAAAATGGAGTTGACAATCCAGAATTTTACCCATATGATGGAATCGCGGGTAGGAATGGAGTAAACGCTCCAAAAAAATATATCAAAAAACGCGGCGGATGCCAGCAATCTCCAACACGTATTGGGGCATCCACAGAGCGCAAAGGAGAGATTTTCATGTCTTTAAACGAAGTTATGGAAGCGGAGAAACAACAATTCATCGCCAACACGCCGGCTGAGGTTCACGGCGAAATGTTTCGGATGATCCGGGAGCAGCAAGAATCGGGCATCGCCTATGGTTTACGGGAAGGAGACAAAGCGAAGGATTTTAACCTGGTCAATCCGTTAGGGGAACCCGTCAATTTATATGATGAGCTCGCCAAAGGCCCGGTGGTCTTAACTTTTTACCGCGGGGGCTGGTGTCCTTACTGCAATATGCAGATGCGGGCCTATGAGAAGATTTTGCCGGAGATCCAGGCGCTTGGCGGCCAACTGATCGCCATCAGTCCGCAAAGCCCCGACAACACGCTGTCCCAGAAGGAAAAAGAAAGCTTGAGCTTCCAAGTGCTCAGCGATACGAACGGCTTGGTTGCAGCCAAATACAATATTCTGTTTGACGTGCCGGAGTACATACGGGATCTGACTCAAAACCTGCTCGGTATTGATCTGGCGGAGTACAACGCAACCGACCGCTGGATTCTTCCCATTCCTTCCACCTTCATGATCGACGAAAGCGGCATTATCCGTTCGGCGTATGTCCAACCCGATTTTATGAAACGTCAAGAGCCGCATGAAATTCTGGCTCAGTTGAGAAAATTGTGAGGCCCACCCCTAAGGTTTAACATATGGAAAGGGACAACCCGCCGCCATTAAAAATGGCCTCCAGGTTGTCCCTTTGTACTTCTAGATGCTGCCCAAATCACTTCCGCGGATATTCCACCCGGTACCTGGCCGAGTCGACCCATTCGCCCCGGGCGAAGTCTCGCCCCTTGACCTCAACGCGGTCTTCGTAAATTTCAACGTAATATCCTTGGCTTCCGTCCTTATGTTCATCGGCATCGGTCCACAAATAAGCGACCGAAGCGGCATTAAACATGGCCGGTAACCTGCCCTCGCTGCCAAAATAATTATTCGGCGCTTCCATCTCCCAATGGGTGTGGCCGGTAAACAAAATCGCCTGCGGATGTTTGGCAAGCACGGCTCTCAGCTCTTCATCCTCGGTCACGCCGTACCATTCCTGCGCTTCGTACGAACCTGCCGTCGTATTTTTGAGCGGCTGATGCAGGAATACGAAGACAGGGTGATCCGGTGAGCTTTGTTCTCCAAGCTTGGCATCCAGCCAATCAAGCTGCTTCTTCGAAAGCGAACAGAAAATCCGCAGCCCTTTTTCAGTTCCCAAGAAAATAAAATGATAACCCGATATCCAGTGGTCATGGTACGCTCCCGGCATTCCCGTGGCATTCAGGAAATTTCCCAAGCGGTCTTCCCAGTTGCCCAGGGCCACGTCGTGATTGCCTGTCGTGAATCGGATCTCCGGCAGTTTGTCCTTATGCTTGTCCCATAGGATTCTCCACTGCTCGTACTCTCCGGGAAAACCATGGTCGGTCACATCGCCGACATGCATAATTCCGGCACTTCCCGTCGCCATGGCGGCAATATCCATTAAAGCCCGGTCGAGGTTTATGTTATGCGTATGCTCCGAATCAACGGTTACGTGGGTATCCGTAATGACCTGGAAGGAAAACAACGGTTTCTGTCCCGGGTCCTTCCTTTGTCCATCAAATACCATCGTTCCTCTAGCCCCCCTTGCTGCTCATATTCAAACCGATCACGCCGACCACGATCACGGCGATCCAGGCCATTGAAGCCAGCGTTAATTTTTCTTCAAATACAAGGACTCCCGCGAGTGAAATCAAAATGATGCCGATTCCCGACCATACCGCATAAACGGTGCTGACCTTCATGTATCCCAGCGAGTAATTGAGAAACGTGAAGCTGGCTCCGTAGCAAACAAACATCAGCACGGAAGGGACTAACCGGGTAAAGCTATCCGACAGCTTCATCGACACCGTGCCGGAAAACTCCAGCACAATCGCCAGAGCCAAGAATAACCAACCCATCCCTCTTCCACCTTCCATTACGGGCTTGTTCGAACGCCCAACTCTTTGTAAGACGCGATGACATAATCCGCTTTGGACAGCATCGCTTCTTCGAGCCCTTTCTGCGGGTCGATACCAATCGCCACCGCGGCACCGGCGGACTTGGCCATAATCATATCCCCATTGGTATCGCCGATGACTGCGGTTTGCGACGGCTCAACCGAAAGCGTTCCGCAGGCGAGCTCGACCATATCCGGGAACGGTTTGCCCCGTCCCACTTGATCAGCGCCGACGCAGACGGAGAAATAAGAGCGGATACCAAGCCACTCCAACTGCTTTTCGGCCGCCTCCGTTTCGTCGGAAGTGACCATTCCCAAAGCGATTCCGCTTGCAAGGCATTGCTCAAGGAATGAAAGAGCATGGGGGAGCAAACGCACCAGCTTCGACTCCTCCACCGCCGCATCCGCTTTATAGCGGCATTTCTCCGCCAGCAGCTTGGCTTCCGCCCAGGACAACCCGCGGCTGTAGCCTTCCCAAGCAAGCAAGGTCAGCAGCTCGCCAACGGTTCCCATGGAAAGCGGGCCGTTACAGTTATAACCGGTAATGGTCCCGTCGGTGGCAAACCGGATGCCCCAATCGATCAAAAGGTTGTCATCGAGGGGGGACAGCTTGCGCTTAACGAGTTCCTCAGAGAAGCGGGCGAGCAGCAGCTCGCCCCAGCGTCCCCAAGTATAAATAAAATCAATCAGCGTACCGTCTTTGTCGAATAAAACCGCCCGAATTTCATAGCTGCGTCCGGAGGACATTATAAACTGCGGCATGGAAGGCACCTTTACTTCATGGCATCCAGCGCGCGCTGTGCGGTTTCCTTCGCTTCCTTCAGCGCTTCAGCCGCCGGAACGTTGCTGATTTGCACTTTGTCGGCAGCGATCTTGAGCGCGTCGGTGATTTTGCCGCCGGTTGGATCCTGGAACGGCTCCGAAGCATGCGTAGCCTGTTTAAGCGGAATCGTTGCTTGCGGATTTATTTCACTGTACGCTACAAAGTCAGGGTTATCCAAAGCAGATTGACGAACGGCAATGTAACCCGTATTCATCGACCAGAACGCCGTATTTTCCGAGTTCATAAAGAAGGTGAACCACTTGACGGCCGCTTGCTGCTGTTCAGGGCTTGCTTTGGCCGGAATCCCTGCCATAATAGCTTGCGCTACCGGTTTGCCTTCGCCAACGCCTTCCCAGCCCGGCTGTTCCATGGCGGCTACAACGTTAAAGTCCAAATCGCCTTGGTCGCCGCTCGATCCGGTGTATCCGGCAGCTTGACCTTTCATCACATCGTCAATCGTTTTGTACCAATACTCCCAGCCTTGTCCACCCGAGTGAATGCGCATCGTTTTGTCTTCAAAAATCCATTTGCGGAACATATCCCAGGTGTCGACCCATTCTTTCGAGTCGATCGTAACGGTTTTGCCGTCGTCGCTCAGGATTTTGCCGCCTTTGCCGTAAACGGCGTCGATCATGTTGTCGGCTCCCCACATCGGCTCCCAGCCGTAGAACGTCGTATTGCCGCCTGCTTTGACTGTCATTTTTTCCGCAGCTTTACCGAGGGCTTCCCAAGTGGTCAGATCTTCCGGTTTGATGCCCGCTTTCTCAAGCGCGTCCTTGCGGTAGTACATGACCTGCGTCGTGCCGTACATCGGCAGGAAGTACTGTTTGCCGTCAACTTTGCCCTGCTGAAGGAAGGTTTGAACGACGTCGTCCGCGTTGAAATCCGGAACTCCGGCAAGAAGCTCATCCAGGGGAGCGTAGTATCCTTTGCGAGCCCATTCAACGTTCGATGAGAGCACAGCGGCGGGAACGGTACCGGACGCGATGGCGGCTTGCAGCTTTTGCTCGGTTTCCGTGTAATCGGCTTGCACAACCGGTTTAACGATGACCTCTTGCTGGGAAGCGTTGAACTTATCGATCAGCGTCTTCATGTTGTCGCCCAGCTTACCGCCAAGCCCGTACCAAAACTCAATCGTTACCGGTTCCGCCGGCTTAGTTGTGTTAGCACCGGCATTCGCGCTGGTATTAGTAGAAGCGCTTCCTTCGGCGGAAGCTTGATCCGCATTATTTCCGGCAGCGCCGCCAGCATTGTTGCCGCATGCCGAGATCAGCAAAAACGTGCATACGAGAAGCAAACTTACAAACGAATTCCTCAATTTTTTCATGGTTTTTCCCTCCACTTTTGATTTAAATGATCAACCTTTTTAAAAATCAACCTTTACTTGCACCTGCGGTTAAATTGACGCTTTGCATGACCGTTTTTTGCGTCAGCACGAACAGCACCAGCAGCGGAGCGATCGTGAAGGCGCTGGCAGCCATAATGAGCGGCCACTTCAGACCGTAAGCACCCCCTTCCACGAAAAAGCTGCGTAATCCCGCCGATACGAGCTGTAAATTTTGACTCTTGGTGATAAGCATCGGCCAGAAATAGTTGTTATACTGTTCAATGAAGGTAATCAGCCCAAGCACGGCGAAAGAAGACCGTGTGAGCGGAAGCAAAATGGTCCACAAAATCCGAAAATGCGATGCGCCGTCCATTTGCCCGGCTTCGATCAGTTCATGCGAAACCTGCAGAAATGCCTGGCGGATCAGGAAGATCGAAAACACGCTTACGCAGTTGGATAAGATCAGTCCGGCATAAGAGTCGAGAAGTCCGAACTTGCCCAGTGTTATGTAGCCGGGAAGATAAACCGCCGTGCTCGGAATCATATAGCCGACCAGCACAAGCGCGGTAAAAAAGCCCTTGAGCCGAAATTTCATGTGGGTTATCGCATACGCCATCATCCCGGAGTTGATGATCTGCAAAACGACGATACTAGAAGCGACAAAGATGCTGTTCAGCATGTATCTCTCAAACGGAGCCGCCACCCAAGCTTCGGCAAATTGGCCCCATTTCGGGGACTCCGGCCATAAAGTCGGCGGAAACTTCCAGATCTCGTCGTTGCTTTTCAGTGCGCTGGTTGCCATCCAGTAGAAGGGAAACGCCATCAGCAGAGAAGCGATGGCAAGCAGCAGATGCCTCAGCAGAGCGCCGGCCTTTTTTGTACCTGACATAAACGGATTGCTCCCCTTTCCTTTTCCTTAGGAGTAATGGACTGTGCGGCGTCCGACCCAAAACGACATCAATGATAGAACAACACAGCCGATGATCAGCGTAATGGCCACGGACGAAGCCTCTCCGATCTGAAACGCCTCGAAAGCGGATTGATAATAGAGGTACAGAAGAGTTCGCGTCGAACCGGCGGGTCCTCCCTGGGTCAGCACATTAATCTGGTCATAAGCCTGCAGCGCCTGGATCAATTGAACCACGATCAAGAAAAAGGTTGTCGGCGAAATCAGCGGCAGCGTGACCTTCATAAATTTACGCCAACGGTTTGCACCGTCGAGTTCGGCCGCTTCGAGCAGATCGGCGGGCACGTTTTGCAAGGCGACCAGGTAAAAAATCATGGCCCATCCGGCGTATTTCCAGATCGTAACGAGCAAGATCGCCACCAGTGCCCAGGTCGAATCCTCCAGCCAGCGGACACCGCCAAGCCCGATGGCCCGAAGCAAGGAGTTGGCAAGTCCAACCTCCGGCTCGAAAATCCATGACCACACGATGGATACCGCGACCGTCGGAGTCACCCACGGAGAAAACATCAGCGTCCGGTACCAAGCGCCGCCCTTAACCTTCCGGTTCATGAGCAGCGCGAGTGCCATCCCGAGAATGACGATCGGCAGCACGCTTCCCAGGCAAAACAAAATGGAAACGCGCAGCGATTGATAAAAGGCCGGATCGGCGAACAAATCGCGATAGTTTTGCAATCCGACAAAAAGCTTGTCAGGGCTCATGAAATCCCATTCCATAAAGCTGAGGTAGATGACATAAGCCAACGGAAAAAACCAGAATACCGATAACGGAATCATGGCCGGCAGAGTGAACAGCAGCGCTTTCGCGTCATCGGCCCAGCGAGATCGTTTCATGTGTCCTCCTTTTTATTGCGTTCAATATTTTTTTATTATTTGCTATAATAACAGTAAATCCAAGCTATTCAACTTGTCTGTTCAATAAATATTGTACGTTCATTTTTGAGAGAAAGGGTTATCTCCACATGAACTGACCATTAATTTTGTGTAAATTTTGATGAATTGGGATCAATGGATATTAGGAGGAAGATAGATGTGAAAAAGGCGACTTCGGGGAAAATGAGGGACCCGTTAAACTTTCGAGAGGAGCTTCGGGTTAAGGTCATCGATGCAATTGCCCAGACCATGGACCTGTATGGCGTCAATTATTCGTACGGGCAGCTGTACGGAATCATGTTTTTTGAAGATCGTCCGATGACGCTCGAGGAAATGCAGCAAAGCATGAACATGAGCAAAAGCAATATGAGCTATGCCGTTCGCGCCCTCGTCGATTCCAAAATGGTGAAGAAGCTTGATGAAAAAGAAGAACGCAAGGATCTCTATGCTGCGGAGACCGATTTCTTTAAGGCCTTCCAGGCGTTTTTCGCCACAAAGCTCCAGCGTGAGATCGACGTCATGCGGGGAGCGGTGGACGAAGTCCTGCCCATGTTGTCGGAGACGATCCTGGAGATTGGCACCTCGGAAGAAGAACGCCAGCTTTGCCTGGAGGATCTTCACAAGCTTAGGCATGCGGTGAGGTACTACGAATGGCTGCAGCAGTTTGTCGACGGACTGGCTGACGGAACCTATTTTGAAAATAACGGAAACGAAGAAGACCCCCAATAAGTTTTGGGAGTCTTTTTTTACATCGGATAAAATGAAAAAACGAAAGCCAAAATAAACAAATACTGTTCAAGTCTCAAATCATGGAGGAGCTTACCAACGATGTTGAAATCGAAAATTGGCATGGCGCTGATCCTAACCATGGCTGCCGCACTGGTTCCGGACCACGCAGAGGCGATTCCCGTCTCCCATATGAAGGAACGCAGCTATTACGAGGAACGCGGGGATATCGTTTGGGAGGTACCGACGCAGGAAAAGTACATTGCGTTTACGTTTGACGACGGCCCTGATGAAAAGCAAACTTTGGAGATTTTGAAAATTCTCGAGGAAAACCAGGCTCAAGCGACTTTTTTCGTCATCGGCGACCGGGTGAAAACCAATCCTGAAATCGTCAGACTGGAACTGTCAAAGGGGCACGAAGTCGGCAACCATTCGTATCACCATCCCTCTTTTCACAACTTGTCTCCAAGTGTCGTTCGGGATGAAATGGATCAAACCCAGCAAGCCATCTTTGAAGCCACCGGCAGAAAAGCGGCCTTGTTTCGTCCTCCGGGCGGCGTGTATAACGATCGCATCATCCAGCTCTCCAAGGATCATCAGATGCAGATGGTTCTCTGGTCTTGGCATCAGGATACAAAAGACTGGACTTCTCCAGGCGTAAACCGGATCGTTCAAAAGGTACTGAAAAACACCCGCAACGGAGACATCGTTCTTATGCATGACTTCGTCTACAACAGTTCGCAAACCGCACGGGCGCTCAGCATTATTTTGCCGGAATTGAAAAAGCGGGGTTATTCCTTTGTGACCGTCTCCGAATTGTTATCCCACAAAGTAACGCCGAACAGCCACATTAAAGCGAGTCACTAGGACAAGCATAATACAAACCGAAAAAGGAGAAAAAAAGATGGATAAAAGCACCGGACGGGGTGCCGGAGTTGATCCTATTCCGGTTCCCGGCAATGATCATTACGCCACCGAAAAACTTGACGATATCGTCGGCAGTCTGATGGACAATGCCGAAGCGGAAATCTCCGGTAAAGACGAAGACAAGGATGAGGAAAAGGAGTAAAAAGAAACCCCGGGCCAACTCATCGTGGTCTGGGGTTTCTTTTTTAAGGCTTTCCGATGGGGTAGCGGCTCCGGTTAGTGCGCCGTCCAGCCGCCATCGGCTGTAAGCACTGCGCCGTTTACGAAGCTGGATTCGCCCGACGCCAGAAACAAAGCGGCGTAAGCGATCTCTTCCGCCTCTCCCATGGGAGGCGTGCCTGCCCTGCCGATAGCTTCAAGCCCCAGCGGATTCGGCTCGGATCGTCGCGTTGATGCCGGTTTTGACGCCTCCCGGCGCGATCGTATTGGCGCGGATTCCTTGCGTGCCGTACACAGCGGCGATATTTTTCGTAAGCCCGATCAAAGCGTGCTTGGAGGCCACATAAGCGGCGCCTCCTCTTGCGCCGAACATTCCGCCCACCGACGAGTTGTTGACGATCACGCCGCGCCCCTGCTTCAGCATCACGGGCAGCGCCGCACGGGAAGCGTAAAACGGTCCGGTCAGATTGACGCCAAGGACACGTTCCCATTGTTCATTCGTCAGCTCCGCCACCGGAACAAAGTTGTCCATAATACCCGCGTTATTGACCAAAATATCCAGCGAGCCGTAAGTCTGCACCGCTTTGTCGATCAACGATTGGACATCCCTTTCCTTGGCCACGTCGATTTTCACGCCGATGGCTTCCCCGCCGGACTTTTGAATAAAAGCCACTACCTCGTTGACTTGGTCCTCATGGATATCCGCCGCCACGACTTTGGCGCCTTCTTTGGCGAACAAAACGGCCATCGCCGCTCCCATGCCGGATCCCGCCCCCGTAATTACCGAAACTCTACTCTCAAGTCTCATCGCTTACCTCCTTGGACACTAGCAGCACAAAAACTGCATTAAAATTAATTATTTTAATTTTTTATATTTGTGATTTAAATCACATGTCATGTGAAAAATATCACTTATAATAAAGACATCAAAGGTGATCATCCTAAAAAAACAAAAGCAGTTAAAACCAAAGGAGTGGTAATCATGTTTAACAATTTCCTCAGAACGAATAAAGTGGCAATGTGGCTCCTCACCGTAATCCGGATTTACGTTGGCTACCAATGGATCGATGCAGGCTGGCACAAGGTAACCGGAGGATTTGACGCATCGGGCTTCCTGAAAGGCGCCATCGCGAATAGCACGGGCGATCATCCCGCCGTTCAAGCCTGGTGGGCAAGCTTCCTGCAGCATGCGGCATTGCCGAACGTAAGCTTCTTCAACGTCTTGGTTCCTTTCGGCGAACTTCTTGTAGGTATCGGTTTGATCCTTGGAACATTCACCACCTTCGCCGCCTTGATGGGGCTGGTGATGAACGCCGCTTACCTCTTCTCGGGAACCGTAAGCACCAACGCCCAACTTCTGCTGCTTGAAGTTCTGGTCATCGTTGCCGCCGCCAATGCCGGAAAAATCGGACTTGATTACTATCTTCTCCCTTACCTGCGCAAAGTATTCCGCGGCAAAGCGGACAAAACGACAACGATTCCGACTCCAAAACAACCAAAACCGATGAATGCCTAATTAGCCATACTGTACGGACTGAAGCCATACTGTATAGAAATAGATTGAAAAAGGGATGACCCACCCGGGGTCATCCCTTTTTTGATATGTGCTTTTTCAGTCCCCAATAACTCAAAACCGCCACAGCCGAGCCCGCCATAAATCCGCCGACAATATCGCTTGCGTAATGGACCCCCAAATACAATCGGCTTGCGCCGATCAGCAAGATCAGTGCCAAAACCGCCCATCCAAGCGCCTGATTCCCTCTTCTGGAGGAGCGAAGCAGCATGGCGGCAATCAGGCCGTAAAAGGCCGCCGAGATCATCGCGTTACCGCTGGGAAAGCTGTAGCCGTCCGGTTCCACCAGGCTGTTCCATAACTCCGGGCGTTCCCGGTGATACAGCAGTTTCAGCGCCTTGTTCAAAAGCCAGGCCCCGACTAAAGCAATTGTCACCCACAGCGTTTCCCGCCCCCGGCGCAGCCGAAAGAGGATCCACCCGGCAACAATCACAAACGCCACGATAAACCCGTTGGTCGTGCCGAGCTCCGAGAATCCTTTAATAACCGGATTCAATCCCTCGCTTCGAAGTCCAAAGAAGAAATCGCCGATAGTCCGGTCCATCGATTGTATCGTTTCCGTGTGTATGCCTAATCCCAATACAAAAAAACATAATGCCAGCACCGCCGCCGCAACCCAGAATCTCAATCCGTCTCCTCCCGACCTTTAGCATATAAATGATAAGTTCAAAAGTATTTTACCTATATCTCAAATTTTAGGCAATCCTATAATTTTTGACTGATCTTCTTCAAATGGCAGATAGTTATTATACTTACTATACTTTAATATTGACTAAGCATAGAATATTCTCTACAATTTTTGTAACCGTGATTTTCACCTGGAAGGATGTGTCCGCATGAGTCAAAATAAAGAGCTCTCTACCCGTGAACGGATTCTTCATATGATGAAAACGCTCGGGCCGCTTAGCGCCAAAGACATCACGAATGAGTTGCAAATCACCGAGATGGCCGTTCGCCGGCATCTGGGAACGATGGAAAGAGACGGACTGATCGAATCCAAAATGAATCGTCAGACCATGGGCCGTCCTACGGCCGTATATGGACTTACCGATTTGGGAGAAACCGTGTTCCCCAAAAATTATCATACGCTTACGCTGGATCTGCTGGACGAACTTGCCGAGGAATCCGGCGAAGAGATGGTAAATCGATTGTTCGACCGCCGCAAAGAGCGGTTAAATCGCAGATATGAAGCGGAAATGGAAGGAAAAGAGCTGCCCGATAAAGTTCGGCGTCTGGCGGAGATCCAGAACGACAATGGCTATATGACCGAAATCGAGGAAAACGGCGAAGGCGATTACGTGCTTAAAGAGCATAATTGCCCGATTTCGCAAATTGCCAATCAATATAATCATGCCTGTGATTGCGAGCTCAATTTATTCAAATCCCTTTTGAATACGGATGTTGAGCGGACCGAATGCCTCGCGAAGGACGGCAAGTCCTGCGTTTATATCATCCGGAACCGCAAGTAAAACAACGAGACAGCCTCTGAATCCAGAGGCTGTCTCGTTGCTGTTGCCGATTATACTTGGTACGCCTCAAGCTCTTCTTCGATCTTTAGCTTGATTCGCTCTACACACTCTTCTATCGTATTCCCAATGACTCTATGTCCGTTTACCAGCGCATACGGTTTGATTTTGCATAATCCGCATATATTAAGACAGTCGGAGCGAAGCACCGCGATCTCGGGATACTCCTCTTCCAGCTGTTCCAGCTCCAAGGCGCTGATCAGATTGCTGTCGCATGCTTCGACAAGGACGATACCCATACCCACGTAAAAATCACCCCTAAGCTCAAAAAGTCCTGTTCTGCTCCCTCATTATGAGGAGCAGGCGAGTGTTTGTCAATGTATGTACTTCAATTTAACATACTTAACATACATTTATGTTGACTAAGTGGAAATGGAGTTCTATAATAAGGTTGTCGGAAACGAAATCGAGTTTTACATAATAATTATTTTAGAGAGGATGATTTACCATGGCACATCAATTGCCAGCTTTGCCTTATGCTCCGAATGCTCTTGAACCGCATATCGATGAATTGACGATGACGATTCACCATGATCGCCACCATAATACGTATGTAACCAATCTGAACGCTGCATTGGAATCCGCTCCCGAACTTCAATCCAAATCGGTTGAAGACCTGATCGCCGATCTGGACAGTGTACCCGAAGGCATCCGCACCGCAGTTCGCAACAACGGCGGCGGCCATGCCAACCACTCGCTGTTCTGGGAATTAATCGGACCGGGCGGCGGCGGCCAACCTTCCGGTAAGCTTGCCGACGCCATCAACAACGAACTGGGCGGCTTTGATAAATTCAAAGAAGATTTCTCGAAAGCCGCAACGACGCGTTTCGGCAGCGGTTGGGCCTTCCTGGCGGTAGACGCGAACGGCAAATTGTCCGTATTCAGCCTGCCAAACCAAGACTCCCCGTTGATGGAAGGTAAAACTCCTGTGCTTGGCCTTGACGTTTGGGAACATGCTTACTATCTGAAATATCAAAACAAACGCCCGGATTACATCGCCGCTTTCTTCAACGTGATCAACTGGTCCGAAGTTGAAAAACGTTACGAAGCCGCGCTGAACAAATAATCCAACCGTCCATCGCATCTTCATTTGCCCATTCACAAAAAAGACGACACGGCTCGAAAGCCGTGCCGTTTTTTTTACGCTTATGGCATCCATTTCACCGAATCGCGGACCACCAACGTCGGCCGGATTTCCGTATGAACGAACTCCCGGGCTCTTCCGTACTGCGATTGCAGCAAGGAGATCGCCGCATCGCACATCTTCTCCTTATCCACCCGCATCGTTGTCATGCCCAGCCCCGCCCGGCTCGCATACTGCAAATCGTCGAAGCCGGCAATCGAGACCTTGTCAGGAATGGGGACGTTTCTTTCATGCAGAAGCTCTGCCAGAAGGTAAGCAATCCGGTCATTTCCGCAAAAAAAAGCGGTGGGCAGTTTCACTAATCCATTCAGAAATACGTCGATTTCTTGGGACGTATGTTCATATCCTTCAGATAACGTCAAACACCAGTCGCCGGTTGGCTTTAAACCGTGATCCTGCATCGCTTTCCAGTATCCGAGCCACCGTTCGTCATGGCTGGTCGACAGGTTGGTCGGACCGATAAAACCGATTTCCCGGTGCCCCGCCTGGATCAAGTAAGCGACCGCTTCATAGGCTCCCGTGATGTTGGCCGACGTTACCGCCGCACAAGGCAGCTCCCGATCATAGGAGTCCATGACGACCAGCGGCGTATCCATCTCCCAAAGCATGCGGGCATAGTCATACTCCACGATTCCGAACATCATGATCCCGCGGTAAGGGATATCCGAAAAAACACCCGGAAGCTTGAGACTTCCCTCCATCTCTCTGTCAAGCGGTGTAATGACGGCGTTAAGCCCTTGCTTGCGCGCGCTTTTCTCCAATCCCCAAATCATATCGTGAAAAAACTGGAAATGATCGTTATCCTGATAGCTCATGATCCGCTCGGGAACAATAACGAGAATATTCGTGCCGGCTCCGACCTCTTTCACGGCATAAGGACCATAACTCAACTCCTTGGCCGTCTGCTGCACGAGGGAGCGCATTTCCTCGCTGACGCCTTTCTTGTTCATCAGGGCCAGCGACACCGCATTTTTGGAGATATTCAGCTTGTCGGCGATATCCTGCATTGACACTTTCTTTTTCCGGCCCATTCTTTTCAACCCTCCCGAAACATGTTAAACTTAGCCTAAATGTTACTTTACAAAATTATATTTTGTCAAGTATGTCAAGTTAATGATGTCGTTTAGACAACAGGAGGAATGAATTTTGAGTTACGCAGTTGGCATCGATATCGGCGGCACCAAAACGGCCATCGGTTTGGTCGACGAGCACGGACAGGTTCATGCTAAAACCTCTCTGACGACCGACCGCTCCGTTACCCCGGAAGTCATGGTGGAACGCATGGCCGAAGCCGTCAAGCAATTAACGAATGACGCCGGCTTAAGCGAATCCGATTTGCTGGGCATCGGAGTTGGTGCTCCCGGACCGCTGAACACGAAGGAAGGAAAAATCGCGGAGCCGCCAAATCTGCCAGAGTGGTGGAACTTCCCGGTCGTGGATGCGCTGAAGCGCCATTTCAGCCTGCCGATTTCTTTTGAAAACGACGCGACTGCCGCCGCCTTGGCCGAAAAGTGGCAAGGTGCCGCTAAAGAGGCCGAGCACTTCGTGTTTATTACGGTCAGCACGGGCATCGGCGCCGGTATTTATACGCATGGCAAGCTGATCACCGGAGCTTCCGGCAATGCCGGAGACGTTGGGCATATCGTAATCGATCCTGCCGCCGGAACCTGCGTATGCGGTCAACAAGGCTGCTGGGAATATATCGCCTCCGGGACCGCCATTGCCCGGCAAGCTTCCGCTCTGCTTGGCCGCGAGATTTCCTCGAAGGAAGCGTTCGATCTTGCCGCTGACGGGCATCAGGGAATCAAAGCACTGGTGGATAAGGTTTTCCGGTACATCGGTGTCGGCTGTGTTACGCTGATCAATACGTTTGACCCGGAACTTCTCGTCATCGGCGGCGGCGTGTCTCAAGTTGGCGCGCCTTTGTTCGATGCGGTTACCGATTACGTATCCAAATATGCGCTGAATCCCTCGGGACGCAAAACGCCAATCGTCCCTGCCGCGCTATTGCAGGATGCCGGACTGATCGGGGCCGCCGCACTGATTCATATCCCATACTGAAGATTTAAGGAGCCTGACAAATGATGAACGAACCTATTTTTTTGCAGCCGATTTTTCAGGAAAGAATCTGGGGCGGAACAAAGTTGAGAGACTTGTTCGGCTATGAGATCCCCAATGACCTTACCGGGGAATGCTGGGCGATTTCCGCGCATCCCAACGGACAAAGCGTCGTCAAAAACGGCCCATACCAAGGCATGAAGCTTGGCGAGCTGTGGTCTTCGCACAAGGAGCTGTTCAACTCGGATTCCCCCGTGTTTCCGTTGCTGACCAAACTTCTTGACGCTTCCGACGATCTGTCGGTTCAGGTGCACCCCGACGACACATACGCTTCCGAACATGAACATGGAGAGCTTGGCAAAACCGAATGCTGGTACATTGTGGCCGCCGAACCGGGATCTGCGATCATTTACGGACACGAAGCCCAAACCAAGAAGCAACTGGTGCAAATGATCGAAGCGGGCAACTGGGAAGGGCTTCTGACCAAAGTGCCGGTCAAAGCCGGCGACTTCTTCTATGTTCCAAGCGGTACGCTGCATGCGCTTGGCAAAGGCATCGTCGTGCTGGAAACCCAGCAAAGCTCCGATACGACCTATCGCGTTTACGATTATGACCGCAAGGATAAAAACGGAAACGGCCGCGAGCTTCATTTGGAAAAAGCGATCGACGTCATCACGGTACCGCAAGGGTATCAGCCTGAGTCATACAGCCGTTTTACCCAAGACGGGCTGGCCGTTACCACCTTTGTGACTAATTCCTTCTTTACCGTACAAAAATGGAATGTCGCTGGCGTAGCTACGCTTTCCGGCAATTCAAAGTATACACTGTTCAGCGTGCTTGCCGGGCAAGGAACACTGAACGCCGGAAATGAAAGCTATCCGCTGGCTAAAGGTGATCACTTCATCCTGCCTGTCGAGTTCGGTCCATACCAGCTCAGCGGTGAACTCGAACTGATCGTGGCGCACGAATAACTTAAAAGCCGGCAAGCTTGGGCGGATGCGTCGTCCGTAAAGCTTGCCGGCTTTTTAGCTACATTTACGTTGTTTCTTAGGATTGCAGGTACCTCTCGCGAATAATCGCAAAATGATGATAAGCGTGTCCCGCAATGATATACGCCAAGGCCCGAGCAGTAGCAGGACCGCCCGAAACTGTCCCGATCCGGTCCCAAGCCGAGTCGTCCAACCCGCGTATCAGGGACAAAGTTGATTCCCGCACAAGCATAAAATCATGAAGCAGTTCGGATAGCGTCTGTTTTTCAAAATTGGCATTTTGAACGAATAAATTCTCTTCGAAGCCCGGCAGCGGCGTCGTATCCCCTCTGGCCACTCTCAGCAAACGGTAGCTCATGACCCGCTCCGTGTCGCTGATGTGCCCAAGCACCTCTTTCAAGCTCCATTTTCCTTCGGCGTAACGAAAATCTCCCTGTTCCTCCGCCAGGCCGCCGAGTTCCCGGTTCGCCCGCTCCGGCTGAAGCTTAAGCAGCGCAAGGATATCCCGTTCCTCAACCTCGCCGATATAACCTGCAAAATGATCCGAGAACTCTCCTTTTTCTGGTTTGGTCAGCATAGAAATTCATTCCTCCCTTGCGTTCGATTATTCATCTTCCCAGACTTCATCCATTAGCGACCGGATCGCTTTGCGGCGAGCTTCCGTTTCCCGATGGTTCGTCATCCATTTCTCGCCGTTCCACTCCACAACATCCCCGATCTTAACTGTGGAGTCCACCAGCTTTCGCAAAACGGGTTTAACGTTCCCATCACTTTCAACGATGCAGTAATCCCCTTCAAAGCCTTCAATGACATGAATCATCGGCGGCACTTACCTTTCCGTTGAAATATGATATTCTTTGCCGTCGGAGGCAATTTCGATCGTTCCCTGCAGATCGTTGCGGTACACCTTAATTCCGAGCTTGGAAAGCCGATCCAAAACCGTTTGAGTAGGGTGACCATACGTGTTCTCTCCAACTTGAATAACGGCGTACTTCGGTTTGACCTGGTTCAAAAACCGCAGCGATGAGGAAGATTTGGATCCATGGTGCCCAACCAGCAAAACGCCGGAACGGAGGGTTGCGCCGGAATCGATCATTTCATTTTCACTTTCCGTTTCCGCATCGCCGGTCAGCAGAAATGAAGTGCCGCCATAAGTCACTCTTACCACTGCGCTCATATTGTTGGTTCCTTCCTCCGTCATACTTACGGGGGCGAGCATTTTCACCTGAACCTGTGGGTCAAAATTCAGAAGGAGTCCCGCTTTGGCGGTCTTTACTTTAAGGCCCTTCCGCCCAATCGACTGGAGCAGAGATTCGAAGGTTTTCGTATTGGACTGAATTTTCGGCATGTAAACCTCACCGACATCGGTATGATCGATCACGCGATCCAGACCACCGATATGATCCGCATCCGGATGTGTTCCGATGACGATATCAAGACGCTTGATGCCGTATTTATTCAAATAGCCGAGCATGGTCTGTTCCTTGCTGTTGTTCCCCGCATCGATCAGCATCGTCTTTCCGTTCGGGCTAATAATGAGCTGCGACGCTCCTTGCCCCACATCAAGAAAGACGACCCTCAGCTGCTTCCCGGACGCTTCCTGCACATGGGTCGACGCGGAACTTTCTTCCGCCTTCGGCTGCGTGTTCTTCCAATCGTCGGGAACATAATGGGAGTAGAAAACGAAACCCAGATAAAGCAGAAAAATCAATAATGCCGATAACCCGGTAATGCCTTGTTTTTTAGCCTTTTTACGCTTGCTCATAGATGCCTTTCCTTTTCAGCTGATTGTAGTTCGGACAAGAAACACAAGAACACCTGTTCCAATTATAGTGAAAGCCCGGCCTTGAAGCAATCCTTATTTTGGAATCAACCTAAAAAAGGGAGTCCGCCAAGGTTTGGCGGACTCCCTAAAAGTGCTTAATTAAGGTTTTACAGTAACATATACCGTAGCGGTTTTACCGCCAAAGCTGGCTTTAATCGTTGAGCTCCCTTTGGCTATCGCTTGAATTTTGCCGCTCGCAACTGTGGCAACAGCCGGTTTGGAACTGGTCCATACCGCGCTGCCGGTAACATCGGTAACTTTGCCTGTATCATATTGGGCTGTCAATACGACTGTTTTGGCGGAGCCCGGAGTCATTGGCACTCTGCTCATATCCACAGTGAGCTTCGTCAACTTCGGCACGACGCTGACTTTAATGCTCACGGCTACTCCTTGGTAGGACCCGGAGATCGTGGTCGTTCCTTCGGCAACCGCCTTAATGCTGCTGCCTGAAACCGTAGCGGCGTCCTCATTGGAGGATTGCCAGTTCATTTTGCTCGCTAAACTTACGGTTTTTCCATCCGTATAGAAGCCGGTCGCTTTGATCGACTTCGATTTTTTGAGGTTAAGCTCAAGCGTTGTCGGATCGACGACGATTTTGGTAATCTTCTGCTCAATCGTCACCGGAATGCTGATTGTCTTGCTCGCATAAGTACCTTTTAAAGTAGCCGAACCTTTGGTCAAGCCCTTGATTTTCTTACCGTCGGCGGTTGTCTTAATCACGGCGTTAGTACCGCTTAAAGTCCACACCACGCCGGTCGTGTCAGTGGATTCTTCTCCGTTCATATAAACAATGTTGATCGTAGGCAGTGGAGTTTCTTCACCTACCACGATGTTCATTTTTTCATTTTCGGCGATCAAAGTAAGCACTTTTTCTTTAACTGTTACCGTGATGGTCACTACACCGTCCGAAGAACTGCGAATCGCAGAAGCCGATCCGATACCGGTTACCTCAGGGAGCTTGCCGGTAATCGTCACTGTCGAGGACAGCGGGGTGCTGCCGTCGCTTTCCTTGGCTGTGATTTTGCCGTCTTTGACGGTTGCGATGTCTTCATGATCGGACGTCCACTCGATTTGGTCACTGAAATCGACATCTTGGTCGTCGATTTTCTTGGCCGTTACTTTCGGCAAGCTGACGGAGTCCCCTTTAAACAAATCAAGTTCCGTTTTCTCGGCCGTTAATTTCATAATCGTTGGATTAACCGTTACCTTGATACTTTTACTTATCCCCTGCGAACTCACTTTAACCGTTGTGGTTCCTACCGATCGAGCTGTAATCGTCCCAGTGCTGTCCACCGTCGCGATAATCTTATTGGAAGAAGTCCAGTCCGGAGAGATGGCTGGAACAGACTGGCCCGCCCCGCTTCTCATCGTCGCATCGACTTTCAGCGTTTCTCCGATAAACAAGGACTGATCCTTCGAAGGTGCAAGAATAATCGCTTCATAAGGCGTTCTCACGTAAATATCTACGCTGACGGTATTTCCTAAATAACTCGCCGTAATGGTTGCTTTCCCAAGGGCAAGGATCGTCACTTTACCCTCTTTGACCGTCGCCACGCTACTGTCGGAAGTTGACCATGCAGCTTTGGTTGAAACATCCGTCTCGGACTGGTCGTTCGCATTGATGGTTTTAGCAAGCAGCGTGATCTCTTTATCCACAACAATCTGCTCAAGATCCTCGCCGTCACCCAGTTTTGCCCCGTCCTTAAACAACTTTAATCCGGAGTAAGGAGAAGTCACCGTTGCCGTATAAGTGGCCTTTAATCCCGAGTATTCGGCCGTCACTGTTGCCGTCCCCGTGCCAACCAACGTGATTTTCCCTTTATCGATCGTCAATACGCTGGAATTGGAGGAGCTCCATTTCGCATCCGTCGTGACATCTTTAGAATTGCTGCTGTCGATTTTCGCCGTTGCTTTTACCGTAAGATTATCATCGCTGGTACTATCGAGAACGTATTTCCCATCCAGCTTGTAATCCAAACTTAAATCGGTGTATGTATCGACGATATTGATTGTGATTATGGAGGTAGAACCCGAAGTACTATCGATAGCCCTTACAATAGCTTCACCGCTTTTCGAAGCGGTAACCAGACCTTGATTTACCGTAAGCTGAGCTCCGTTCGAGGATGTCCAGGTCCAGTTAACAGCAGCGGTCACATCCTTTTTATTGGTTGAACCTTCAACGGTTGCCCATGCCTTTAGCTGCTTGGTTTTGCCCACTGCAAGATCAACTGTTGTATTCTCTCCGTCAATGGCGATAGAATTGATATCCCCTGCGGCCGCAAAGACACCTGTCGGGAACAGTGCCGCTAGGAGCAGAGCCACAACGAGAAACCATCCCGTTACTTTCCTGTTAGCAATCATGCATTTCTCTCCTTTGGTAGTCACTTTACCGGAAATCTTTTTCCAGCCCTATGCGTTTTATATCGACATTTGGGAGTAATTTCGTAACCTTTTCAGCGAAATTAATACCATTGACCTATTAAAAATCTATCCGCATAAAAAAGAATTTCTTTAAGCCCCCCTTTACACAACAAGTGTTGTTGAAAGTTGACAGGCGCTCGTCGAAGATATATTTTGAGTACGGAAAGCCCCTTTGCCTTATGAATTCGGTTGTTCGGCTTTCATTCATCATAGGGAGGTACGCAACATGACAATGACAAAAAAAGCCTTTTGGAAAACCGTGCTGACTCTTTCGGTTGCCGGTGCGACTGTCTTCGGAGCGTTTGGCGGCGCCAGTCCCTTGCTCTCTGCGCCCAAAGCTCAGGCAGCCGCTTCCAGCGTGACTGCGGAACAGCAAAAACAAGCATTGGCTGCTCTTAATTCTTTTTATAAGCCCGCACTTGAAGGACACTTTCCCGGAGCAAACGTGGTTGGCAAGTTTATTGTCGGCAAAACGGCTCGCGCAACCGTTTTGAAGGAGCTGGGGGAGCCGGAGAAGCCACGAACAACGGTTTCCGGTTTTGATCTTTACGGCGCCGATATGGGTACCCCGGGATATGCAATGGCTTATTCATCAAAAGGCGTACTTAATGAAATTCGTTATTTCGGTACCAACGTAGAACGTCAAACCAATATCGGCGGCATGACCATGAGTATGCTTAAGAAAAGCTGGCTGGCGCCAAATTCCATAAGCAAGATCAGCAGCACCAAACAGACCAAATGGACTTATAACCGCGGCAGCTATAAACTGGAGTTTATTTTCGACAGTCCAACGCAGCTGAATCACATCAACTTGGTGAAAAAATAGAATTTTCGGCGGCATGTTGAACGCGCAAAAACAAAAAAGATCGCAGGACTCCCAATTCAGGAGACGCTGCGATCTTTTTTATTATCATGATGCCGAGGACCGGGAATTGTGCCGGGTCAGGCAGCAAATGCACTTGTAAGCCAAAATCCAAATAAAGGAGAAGAAAACAAGTAAGCGAATATATAAATACTACCTATAAAGGAGTGATTAGCATTCCCTTACAAACCTCAACCTCGCGGTTATTCGAAAGATATCCTTTGCTTGCATTTGCTTGTTTTATTATTGGTATGTTGGTGTGCATCAATAAAGTTATTAAGGAAATTCGTTCTAATAAAAATCCCCGTATTCCTCGGATCACTCGTATCATTGGTTATTCCGTATTCATTATCTTTTCGATATACTATCTAATCGATAAGTTTGAAGTTTTGCTGGAGCAATAGTACGTATACATACATAGGTGTCATATAGGCGCATAATGGATAATCCGCGATAATGCGGACGTAATTTTGACCATAAAAAATACGCCCTCTCCGTTAGAATTTGAATAAACGGAGATGAGCGTATCATTTTCGCTTGGATTTCGGGTCCTGTGAGTTAGGATTTCGCTCCGCATAGATACACAGAACCTTCGCGATCTCAACGCTCATTAGACGTTGATGTGACCGCGAAAAACAGCGTGATGCCGAGGACCGGGCTCGAACCGGTACGATTGTCACCAACCGCAGGATTTTAAGTCCTGTGCGTCTGCCTATTCCGCCACCCCGGCATACTTTCACAAAAAACTAAGCGAATAAGATTATATCACGTTCTTTTAGGATTACGCAAGGCTTGCCGCAAAACAGTAGGAGTAAAAAATATTGCGCATGAATGCAACTTTTTCCACCTGCCACACCGTCTAGTAGATGCTCACAAAAAAACAAGAGGTGATATGATGTTGAAACGGAATCTGGCCGTGTTGTCCGCGGCGGCTATCTTGAGTTTATCGCTGGGAGCGCAAAGCTTCGCGGCTGCAACCGCTACTTTTACGGACCTTGCCCAATCTTCGGCTAAAGACAGTATTACGGCGCTTCAGGCGAAGGGTATCGTTCGCGGCGTGAATGACCGCGTATTTTTACCCAACGAAACATTAACCGAAAGCCAAGGCATCCAATTGATTATCAACGTTTTAGGACTAAGCCTAAACGCTGAAGCATCCACCGATAAGCCGGTAGCTAGCGACTATTTCAAAAATGCGAAAAACGACGCTTGGTACGCCGACGCCTTGGCCATAGCCCAAAGCAACGGTTTTGATCTTCCGGCCGATTTCGACCCGGCCAAACCGCTTACTAAGGAAGAATTTACGCATCAACTGATACTGGCTATGGAACATCACGGCAACCTGCCGATGATCAATATCGTTCCCGTGAAATTCCAAGACGAAGACCAGCTTAACGTGTTGTATCAAGGAACCGTGCAGCGCGCGCTTGTGCTTGGCATCGCCAAGCTGAATGAAGACAACTCCTTCCAGCCACAGGATAAAATCACCCGTGCGGAAGCCGCCGTATTAGCCTACAATGCGGTTCAGTATTTGGAGGCGCATCCCGCTCCTCCGTCCGCGGACGGAAGCAAATAAATCAGTTTGAAGAATATAAAGGGGCCGCCTCTCGCGGTCCCTTTTTCCGACTTCACTCCCCATTTCCGAAACAAATCGATGGAGCACACGTAATCTAATTAAGGAGTGATTGTGATGGGATTTTTTCTCTTTTTGTTTATTATCCTGGCGCTGCTTAATGCCGTATTTCCAAAAGCAGGCTGGTACATGCGGTACGGCTGGATGGTCAAAGGCGACGTCGAGCCCAGCGAGGCTTATCTTGTGATGAATCGAATCGCCAGCATTATCGTGTTGATTGTAGTGTTCTTTCTTATGTTTAGGCTTTTCTGAGCTTAAGGAGTGTGGTCTGCATGTTCTTTCGCATTGTTATCGTTCTGATAGGCGCTCTCTTCATTGCTCTGGGGATTTTCCTCATTAAAAAGCCCGACTTTAGATGGGAAGCCAATGAAGGCTGGAAAGTGCAAGGCGATTCGGAACCAAGCGAAACCTATATCGAGTTTGCCAAAGTCCGCGGAGTTTTCAGTATAATAGTAGGCTCCGTGTTTTTTGTTATAGGACTCTTTAGTTTGATTTTGTAAATCGCCCGCCGATTCAGTCCTCCCTGGCAACCTACAAGTTTGACAACATATCGACGGAAACGGAGTCAAGCTGAAATTGTATGATCTAAAAACCGATGATGGATATAAATTGCGAAATATTAAATTGACTCTCCATTAGGAGAGTCGATTTTTTTATTCAGCCAAGCTTCGCTATCGCACGTCATCTCTCTCACCCTATCAAAAAGCAAAAACCCCTTGCTAGGCAAGGGGTTCACGCACTATGGGCCCTGAGGGACTCGAACCCCCGACCAATCGGTTATGAGCCGACCGCTCTAACCAACTGAGCTAAGGGCCCGACTACAAAGAATTGCGGGGGCAGGATTTGAACCTGCGGCCTTCGGGTTATGAGCCCGACGAGCTACCGGGCTGCTCCACCCCGCGTCAATAAATAGCGACAGTTAATAATATACACGAATTCCACCGCGCTCGTCAAGCGGTAACTGCCTTGGTTCAGATGATAAAGCGAACGCCGTATTTCCCTTTGCGAGAGCGGAAAATTTCGATTTGGCGCATATCGTCGAACCCGTAGATCCACCCGTCATGCTCCAATCTTTTGGCTAAGCATCCGGCTTGAAATTTGGTTCTGTATAATTTATTGAAGTATACCCAGCGCATCTCTTGTTGCCCTTCCTTTCGCAAAATTGTTTGATTTCTACGGTACCTATAGAATACCCAAGAACGGGCAAAAAAAGCCGCCGGAAATCTCCGGCGGCCTTCCTTATATTTCCTTGTATCAGCCCTTGCCTCCGGCGGCTGCCTCAGCATTCGGAACAAACGGCGTTCCATCTTCTTGGAACTGGGTTTTCGGATTGTTTTTGATTTCCTGCAGCATGGTATTTCCCTTATCCGACCATTCCTTCAGCGCTTCGGCAGGCGTTTTCTTGTTGTCCACCACTTCCTGGAAGAAGTTTCTGCCGCTATTGGTGATGTTGTAAAGGCCCGGTTTATCCGCCATCATTTTATCCATTTTCGGATCGGTCGGCGGGATCGGCTTAAGCAGATAGAACGCTTGAATATTATAATCCAGACCTTGCTTCGGTTGAATATAGGATTTGCGGGACACCATTTCATAAGAATTGCTGCGCGACTTCAGCTTCGCCCATTCCTCGCTGTCGATAAACTTGATGAAATCCCATGCCGTATCCGGGTTGGGAGCGGCACTGTTGATAGCGAACGTATTGCTCAAATAGATGTTTCCGCCAATTTCCGGCTTTTCGGGATGGACAGGTACCGTCACGACATCCCAGTCCACTGGCTTGAAGTCTTTGATTTTTGCGGCATTGGTATTGGCGTCCTCGATTTCGTTGACATAACCGCTTTCGGCAATCGTCATTGCCGTTTTACCGGAAAGGAACAAATCGCTATTAATGGCATTCCAATTAATGGCGCCGCCATTATTCATGCTTGAGTTGTCCGGAAGAATTTTGTCTTTGGCCAGTTTACTGATCGTTTCCCATACTTTGGTCCATTGGGGCGTATTCACCGTCATAGTCTCAGCTTTATCGTCAAAAGTCTTTAACTGCAGCGTATTGACATAGTTAGCCTGCATATCATAATAAGGATCGCTTCCTTGATAACGGCCGAACGAAAAGCCGTAAACGCGGTCCTTGCCTTCGCCTTTTGTTACGCGGCGGGCGAGGTCAAAAATTTCGTCCCACGTCATTTTATCGGTTGGCGGTTCAACCCCGGCGTCAGTAAATATTTTTTTGTTGTAGTACAGGGCGGAAGAAGAGAAGGAAGGCGCCAAAGCGTACAAGCTGCCTTCGCCCAGATCTTTGATGCCGTCGATGACCGCCGGAACGAAGTCCGAAGTATCGAATTTATCTTCTTGAATCATCGGATCAAGCTGCTTCAGCATATTTTCCTGAATCAGCTGGTTCAGCACGCTCGTATCCGTGACTACGATATCTACCGGGTTGCTGCCGGTCATGATTTTCTTCATGCTTTCCAAGTAGTCCGGCTGTTGATAAGGCTGCGAGCCATCGCTATAACGGTATTGGGATTGATCGATTGCCGGAACCACTTCAATCTTAACGTTTTGATGTGTAAACTCATAAACATCCGTGAATTGCTGACGGAAATACGAGTCGTCTGTAGAACCCCAAAGAACGCCGATCCGCAGCACCTTCTCCTGTTCTTTGTCCGCCGCTTTGCCGCCGCTGCATCCTGCCAGCAGCCCCAGCGTCAACGTTGCCGCCAAGGAAACGGACATGATCTTGCGCCATTTTCCATGCCTCATGTTCATTTACTTTTCCCCCTCCAATGATTTTGGTGCGGTAATCACAATTTTCTCTCCGTCAAATTCCATACTTGCCCGGCCGCCGATACCTACAGCGTCTAAATACTCCTTCGGTACCTGCAGCCGTCCGACCCGGTCAACCACAACGAATTCTTCGTGAACCTCTTGAAGTCCGCCGGCCCCAAAGCCGGATTCCGCCGATGCCAAATCGAGATTCGGATTCCGCTTTACGAACTCCGTGCTCGTTAGTCCATCCCGGATGGCAACAACGCGGTCCACTTTGCCGGCGAGCGCCAAATCATGCGTAACGATAACGATCGTAACGCCAAGCTCGCGGTTTACCTCACGGAAGATCCGCATGATTTGATCGGAAGTCGCCGTATCCACCGAACCGGTGGGTTCGTCGGCCAACAGCAGCTTCGGCCGGTTTGATAGGGAAATCGCGATGGCCACGCGCTGCTGCTCCCCGCCGGACAGCTGATGCAGTTTGCTGTGCATCCGGTCCTTCAGACCAACCCATTCCAAAAGCTGCTTAGCGTATGCACGATCCAGCTTCCCCGTCAAAAGCATCGGCATCTCCACATTCTCGAGCGCCGACAAATAAGGAAGCAGGTTGCGGGCGTTATTTTGCCAGACGAATCCAACGGTTTTCCGTTTATACTCGACCAGTTGGTCATCCCGGATCTTGAGGAGATCCCAGCCGCCGACCGAAACCTGGCCGGCCGACGGGCGGTCCAAGCCGCCCAGGATGTTGAGCAGTGTCGATTTACCGCTGCCGCTGTTTCCGATAATCGCCATCATTTCGCCCTGCTCCACCGACAGATTAAGGCCTTGAAGCGCGACGACTTCGATGTCCTCGGATTTGAAGATTTTAACCAACCCTTCGCATTGAATCATCTTATCTTAACGCTCCTCTCCCATCTTCACGGCCTGATGAACCCGCAAGCGCCGGATTTGCCAGAGCAGCAGCCCCGCTCCGAGCAGCAGCATCACCAGCACGACGATATACAGCTGAAGCGTATCCTGCGAGTCGAAAACGATCCGGAACGGCGGCACCTGTGTCGTCACATTATCCGCGGTTTGCAGGAACGGAAGATACAGCTTGCCGGTAATTTTACCGATCACAATTCCAAGTACGATCGATAGCCCTGCGGTCAGCAGCTGCTCCGTCAACAGCATAAACGTCAGTTGCCTGCGCGATAGGCCCATAGCCCGCAAGATCCCGAACTGCACAACCCGACCGGATAGATTGAAAAACCAGTACAACACGTAGCCGATCAGCGACACGATGACCGAGACCAGGAAGCCAAGGCTCAGGATTCCAAACACGCCGCCGCGCGTCGGATGTTTGCTTTGGATCGCGAGCTCACTGCGAACGTCTTGAACCGAATACAGCTCGATCCCCTTATCGGCGAGTTTGGTGATCAGCGGCGCCACCTTGGCCCCGGGCTTCATCTTAAGCCAAACATCGTAAGGAATAAGCGGAACCTGATCATAAATGTAGTCCAGATTGGCGATCACAAACGGCGTTTGATCCGGATATTGGCTGGGCCAATAAGGGATAATGCCGTACACCGCAAACTCTACGGTCTGATCGCCGAGCGCGACCGAAAATACATCGCCGAGCTTCAGTTTGTATTTTTCCGCCAAATTGGTCGGCACCAAAGCTGCGCTTTCGTTCATGCCGAGAAAATTCAAGTAGTTAAATGGATGCACCGGGAACAAGTCGTTTCGGAACCAGGCAACCTGGGCAAAATCGACATTGTCGATCCCCATGATATTTCCTTGCCCGGCAGAACGTCCCGAGACGATGATATTTCCCTTTGTCTGCAGCACGCGAGCGGCGTGCTCCACGCCGTCCAGTTGCTGGAATATTTCGAACGGCGGCTCCGAATAAATTACCTTGGTCGGAGTTTGGGGTTGACCTCCCCCGCCCGGTGCTCCGGGAGCGCCCCCTCCTGGAGCACCGGGTCCTCCTCCCTGGCCGGGTTGCCCCGGCGCACCGCCTTGGCCTTGGCCTTGGCCGGAACCTCCTTGACCCGGAGGAGACGTCTCCGCAGTACCTTCCCATACTGTCTTCATAATGACGTCGGTACCGTATTTATACAGCGTCCGTTCCGTGGAATTCAGGTCTATCGTCCGAGCCGCGGATGCGTTATAAACGCCAAGCCCCAGCGTCAGCACAAGCAAAATCATCAGCGGATAATAAGACGAAGAGGAACGGGACAATTGGGTTAAACTCAAATAATAGGGAACCGGAAGCCATTTTTTCCCGAGCCACCCGATCAGCTTAAGCAGCCAAGGGAAAATCCGGAGGAAAAACAATCCGATCGAAAAAATGGCGAGCGCCGGAACGAAAAACAGGAACGGCTGCACCTGCAGTTCATCCGTCGTCATCCCCGTTTGAAACGTCAGCATTTGGCGTTCGTTGAACAAATAATATCCGTAGCCTGCGATCCCGATCAGCACCACGTCGAGGAACCAGCGCTGCCAAACGGGACGATGCGAACGCGCCTGCTTCTGCTTGGCATGCACGATTGAGGAACGGGCGTACGATACCGCAGGCAGCAATGTCGCCAAAACCGCCAGCACCACGGCACCGATGCCAAGCGCAAGGGCGTCGAGATTAAATCCGACAGGAATTGATTTGCGGTTCACAAAGGTCAAAAACCCGTCAGCCGAACCGATGCTTTTGGACATAAACCAACCCAACAGCGGGCCGATAATCAGCGAAACAATTCCAAGAATCAGCCCCTCCAGCAGATAGATGGCGATGATCTGCCTTGTCGATGCGCCGCGGCTGCGCAAAACGGCGATGTCGCTTTGCTGCTTATCCAGCGACTGGCGTGCGTTCATGACGATAAAATAAAAGACCATGGCTATCATCGGCGCTGCCAGCGTGAACAGCAGAGTCTGCATCTGCAGGCTTTGCTTGCGGAAATCATCCAGCAGGCTGCCGAACGAAACATCCACTTTCGTGTCCTTCAGCTTTTGGTACAAATCGACGTTGAGCCGATCCAAAGTGCCGGATAACGGAGAGAGCTCGCTCGTTTTGATTTCGCGCAAATCAAAGGCATAATACCAGCTGGAATTGTGCAGCGGGATGTTTAAGCCCTTTAGCAATTGATCATTGAAAACCTTCTCCGATACGAACAGCGAATTCATCATTCCTTCGAAGCCTTGGTACCAATAAGGATCCGTATCGTCTGCAGCCTCAAATGTCCCGACGATCTTGACCTTCAGCGTCACGTCGATCCCGCTTTTGACCGGGTAATCGATCACGTCGCCGACGTGCAAATCCTGCCGGTACATCGCTTCTTCGAGCATCAGAGCCTCAATTGTATCCCCACCGGCTTGCTCCGAATACATCTGGCCGCCGGTTACCGAGACATGATCCTTTAGCCCGCTCATGGAGACTAGGGACATCGTTCTGGTCCGGCTGGCGTCCACTTTGGTCGGATCTTCGGGATAAACTTCCGTCGACCGGAACGAGCGTGTATTCAAATAGGCATCGTAAGGAAATCCGATTTCCTTGGGTACATCATTAGCAATATATTGATTCACCGCTTCCAAACTGCCGAGATCGGTTTTCGTCCCTCCCGGGGCCTGGTAGCTCATAATTAACGAACCGGCCGGAAGACCTTCGCTCTCCGCCTCCAAGGAACTGGAGACGACCCGCTTTAAGGATCCGTCCGAATACATCGGAATGCTGACTGTAAATGAGACGGCTACGATAAGTCCAAGCAAAGTGCTCAGCGTCAGCCATTTGGTGTTCCACATTTTGCGAAACAATAAACGCAGTAGAGGTACTCCCATTAACGACCCACTACTTTCTGCCCCGGCGTCAGTCCCTTAACGATTTCCACGTCGGTCGAGGTTTGCATGCCAACCTCCACATCCGCTTCCCGTTTCGTTCCGTCCGGCTCGACCACCTGAACATAAGTCCGTGAACCGATTGAGCGCAGTGCCGAAATCGGGATCAAGGTGGCGTTTTCCTTGCGCTGCGTTACGATGGAAACGCTGAGCGGTCTGCCCCGCTCCATGCCTTGCGGCCATTTGTCGAGTTCGACGATCACATACTTATCCAGCGTATCGGCCGCCGGCGGATTTCCGCTGCCGCCGCTGCCGCCATTTCCCCCATTGCCGTTATCGGAATCACCGGTATTTACCGGCATCACCTTGACCTTGCCGTCGAACGCCCCAGCCGCATTGATGTCTACCTTGGCCTTCATCCCAACGGCGACTTTCTCCAAATCCTCTTTGGCAAATGAAGCGGCTACCACCAGTTGGGAAGTGTCCGAGATGAGAGCTACCGTTTTATAAGGCTCAATAAGACCGCCTTTTTGCGCGGAGATCGAAACGATCGTACCTGCAAAAGGCGCTTTCAGCGTGCCGTCCGCAATTGTTTTCTCCAAATCCTGCAGATCCTGGCGCTGCTCTTCAAAAACGATCTGAGCCTCCTCGAATTCGATCGGGTCCTTTTCGTCTTTCGTACGAAGCGTCTCTTTCATTTGGATTTCCTGCTTTTGAAACTCCAGCTTTTTCTTGCGCAGATCCTTTTGCAGAGCCTCCACATCCAGATCCATGATGACATCGCCTTTTTTCACTTTATCTCCGGCTTTAACGCGAACGCTGTTGACGTGAAGTCCTTCCTGCGTAAAATACAGCGGTTCCTCCCGCTCGCTCATCAGCTTGCCGACCGCGCTGACGCTAAGCTCTATCGTTTCCGAACGAACGTCATACTCCGGTTTTTTCGAAATTGTCGGAGGCTTGATGACCGGCAGATTCTCTTCTTCGTCTTCATTGGGCAGCAGAGCGCATCCGGTTTCCGCAATCAGAGCGAGGCATATGCCTATAAGCCCTAACGACCGAATCAGCCTCCTTCTGCTACCGCGTGAATTTTCCATCAACCATTTCGTAAACATGGTCTGCTACCTCCAGGATTGTAGGATCGTGTGTCGTCATGCATATGGTCACTTGTTCGCTATGTATGATACTTCGGAATACAGCCATCACCTGAGCGCCCATTTGCGAATCGAGATTTGCGGTCGGTTCATCGGCCAAAAGCAGCTTCGGACGGTGAGCAATCGCTTTCGCAATGGCTACCCGCTGCTGTTCGCCCCCCGACATCTCGAACGGACGGTGATACATTCGTTTGCCAAGTCCAACGAGCTCCAGGCAGTGGGTGACGCGCCGTTTCCACTCTTGAGGGGGAACCCCGGCCATCCGAAGCGAAAGCTCCACGTTCTCCCAAGCGGAAAGCAGCGGCAGCAAAGCGTAAGCTTGAAAAATAAAACCGATCTGATCCCGCCGCAGCCGCGTCCGTTTCTCGTCATTTAACGTATGCAGCGGCTGTCCCCTGAAAAATATCTCTCCCGCCGTCGGCTGATCCAAACCGCCAAGCATATTCAGGAGCGTTGTTTTGCCTGAGCCCGACCGGCCTTTCAGCATGGCGAGCTGCCCAGGAAGAACTTCCATGTTGATTCCTTTCAGTACCTCGACTTCCCCGCCGCCTACCGGGAAAGACCGTCGAACATCCCTAACCGAAAGAATTGGACCGGTGTACTCGTCTTTCTCTTGAAGTGCTGCAGGCGATCCACCTGCCTGAGCCTCCTCGGTTGCGGCAATCTCCACAGTCTCCGGGGCCGTTTCGAGAGAAGATTGTTCGTCAGGCTCGCTTATCGATTTGTCTGGTTTTCGAAGCCACCGCATCATGTATCGGTCTCCCCATCTTTTTTTCATCCGTGACGCCCCAATCTACTTGTCTATCAAAGGCATTACGCTTGAATTATAAACGAAATCTCTTGCCAAAAAGTTACAACAATTTTTACGATATTGATATTTTATTACCATATTTTACGCGCTGATGGGAATCTATTAATCTGTTAGAATAACGGAGATTCCTACTAAATACGGAAAGGAGTCCCTACTTCATGAAAAAGATCATGTCCACCCTCCTATTGGCGGCTATTTTAGTTGCCGTCGCCGTAACACAACAGGGACCTGCGTCTGCCGATAATTTGCCGTTTCAGGATATCGAAGGCAGCTTCGCAAAAGACGCAATCGTAAGGCTTAGCCAAAATCAAGTCATGAAAGGAACGTCCCCCACCCAGTTCTCGCCTGCCCGCTCCATTACCCGCGCCGAATTTATGACAACGCTCATCCGAATTCTCCATTTGGAGCCATCCAACTCCGCAGTTCCGGCTTACAGTGATGTTCCCAAAACATCCTGGTATTACGGAACCCTGCAGACGGCCACCGATGTCGGCCTGACCGAGGGACTGGGGGGCGGCATTTTTGCGCCAAACCAGCCGCTGACCAGGCAGGAAGCCGCCGCTTGGATAGTCCGGGCCTTGAAACAAAAGACCAGCTCTGCTTCGGCAGCCATCAATTATACGGATGCCGCCAAGGTAGCCGACTGGGCACGCCCATACATAGGTTCAGTTACTGAGCTTGGGCTGATGGAAGGAAGCGACGGTTATTTCTCGCCTCTACAGGCGTTGACAAGGCAGGAGACGGCGATGATCTTGGACCGAATTCTGCAAAACGACCGCTGGACCTCAGGGATTTCGGTGCAAGCCAAGCAGACCATTCAGATGGGCTGGCAGTATGGACAGTCCACCCAGGCCTATGAGCAATCCATCTCCAAATCGAATGTGAACGTGCTGGTGCCGAGATGGTTTTTCCTGGAGAGCGATGCGAGTATTTCGGATTCATCCGTCTCTTCGTTATTGACATGGGCACGACAAGGCAACAAACAAATTTGGGCCATGGTCGGCAATCGTTTCGATCAGGAAACCACTCATAAGCTTCTCGCTTCTCCGCAGCTATCAAGCGCCGCAATCGATAGATTGGCCTCATTCGTACAAACATACGGGCTGCAGGGGATTAATGTGGATTTTGAAAACGTGCAGGCTTCCGACCGCAGTTTGTATACCGGTTTTATCGCCAACTTGGCGGCTAAATTGGATTCGTTGAACGCCGTGTTGTCCGTTGACCTGCCGCCCGATCTTGGGAGTGATTGGTCCGACGCCTATGATTATGGTGAGCTTGGCAAGAGTGCCGATTATCTCGTAATTATGGCCTACGACGAGCATTGGAGCGGCGCCGAAGCCGGATCAGTATCCTCTTTGCCGTGGGTTCAAAGCCATATGGACAAGCTGCTCAAACAGGTGCCGGCCGAAAAAATGATTCTAGGCATGCCGCTGTACAACCGCGATTGGAGCCTAAACAACGCCGGAGCCACCGTCTCTTCGGAGGACATTTCGCTTCCGGAGCAGATGAGTAGGTTAGGCACATACGGAGTCAAGACGAAGTGGAATGACACGCTGGGGCAGTACACCGCATCTTACTGGAAATCCGGCATGACGCACAAACTTTGGTTAGAGGATGCCCGTTCGCTTTCCGAGAAGTACCGGCTTGGTACAAGCCGCGGGATCGCCGGGTATGCGTACTGGCATATCGGCGGAGAGACGACGGACATTTGGAATAGCTTAAAAAATGTGGCGAAATATGAGGGGTATAAGTTTTAATAGAAGAAATTAGAGACTATCCCAAAAGGGCTGTAATGGATGCGCAAATCCCAAATTTAGAACGAAAAAGCCTTCAAATCCTCTATCACAGTGGGTCTGAGGGCTTCTTATTGTTTGAAATTTCGGCTGTAATGGATGCGCAAAATCATAAAATGGCTTTTTGGACCGCCACCCGTAACGAATCGTATTGACGCTATTTCCTATTTTTCGGCGATTTCCCGTTCTAACGGACTCCACAGTCGTTATTTATCTCCAATGACCTCAAATCAGCCCACTTTCCCCTGAATAACGTCTCTACGATCCGTTAGAATTGTAAAACTCCCTTTTCGGGCAAAATAACGCCTCTTCAGTCCGTTACGGTTCCTTTGTCGCCTAACGGATCGAATTGGCGATTTCAAGTAGTTCTTGCTCGCTGTAGAGCGGGACAAATGTTCCGTTTTCGACTTTTAGGGACATTAGAGCATAGGTAAGACCGTCATGTCTCCAATACAGCGCACTAAAGAAATTTTGACTTTGAATCCAGGTTTGGGAGCCATTGTGCAGTTTGGCGCCTTTTCGGCCCTCCGGCTTTGTTGAATCCTTGGAATTAGACTCCGCCAAAACAAGCTCGAATCCCAATTTCTCGTTCGCATATACGATTTGATATAAATCAAACGGTGCCTTCACTTTGCCAACCGCTTCATGGGTTGCCTCAAACGGGACATTCGGCTGCTTGACAGTAAACGGAGCGGAGGCGACCACTTGCTCGAAAGGTTCAATGTCCTTATCCTCCGTCCATTTTGCAACCCCATCGCTGATCGATAAACCGGCAATGGCTTGCCCGGGTGGAATCGGAGTCGTTTTCGATTGGTCTGCAACCTCACTTTTACTGCATCCCGAAGCCATAAATAAAGCAAAGAGCAACAGCATTGCGCTCAGTCTCTTCATTTTTAGCCTCCACTAGAAATTCTGCCTACCGAGATCCCGGAAATCTGCGGCAATGGCTTCGACTTCGATCAGCAGATCGCCCCGAATCAGCTTGCCCACTTCAACCGCCGAACTGGCCGGAGGATTTTCCGTGTTGATATACTGGTCCCTGATCTCCCGAACCGCAGCCATTTGGGAGATGTCGGTCAGAAAAAAGGTTAGTTTGACTACATCCTCAAACGATGCCCCTGCCGCTTCCAGGGCAAGCCGGATATTTTCGAATACCTGCTTCGTTTGGGCGGAAAGATCCCCTACGCCGACAACTCGACCGGATTTATCCAAAGCCACTTGTCCGGAAATATACAGGGTTCTTGCGCCTTTGAACTCTGCAACATGCGAATAACCAAACGTTTGTGGCAATGTTTCCGGATTCGTAAAACGTATGTGCTTATTCGTTTCCATTTGCACTCCCCTTTCATGCTTGTTTCTATCCTATCAAAAAAATAACGAAATACCTGCAGCAACGCAAGCATTTCGTTATTTGTCAGGTTTAAACTCCGAAGGAAGCCGGATCCTTACGCCAGGATTTGAGCAGCTCCAGGTCTTCCGGTTTAATATCGCCGCGTTCCACGGCAACTTCGATCAGCGCCGCGTAGTTCGACAGTGTCTTAAGCGGAATTCCGGCTTCGGCAAAAGCCTGAACCGCTTTGTCCAACTGATAGCTGAAGATCGCCAGAACGGCCAGCGGCTCGGCCCCCGCATCGCGAACGGCCAGCGCCGCTTTGAGCGAACTGCCGCCGGTGGAAATCAAATCTTCGATGACGACAACCTTTTGACCCGGCTTGATCAGACCTTCGATTTGATTTTCCTTCCCGTGGCCCTTAGCTTTATCGCGGATGTAGGCCATCGGCAAGCCAAGCTTCTGTGCGGTAAACGCCGCATGCGGGATGCCCGCCGTTGCCGTTCCGGCGATCACTTCCGCATCGGGATAGGATTCGCGGATCGTTGCGGCGAATGATTCGGCGATCAGGTCCCGGATTTCCGGATAAGACATCGTAAGCCGGTTATCGCAATAAATCGGAGATTTGATCCCCGAAGTCCAAGTGAACGGCTGATGCGGGCGCAGCGCCACCGCGCCGATCTCGAGCAGACGGCTCGCCACCTGATTTTCGATTGCTTTGGCATCTATCATGACTCCATCATCTCCTCAATAATTTTTTCCGCAGCCTCCCGGGGACTGTGCGCCGCAATGATCGGACGTCCAACGACGATGAAATCCGTCCCGCGCCGGATGGCTTCACCCGGGGTCAAAGTTCTGGCTTGATCATCCGTCTGGCTGTTAGCCGGGCGGATTCCCGGCGTTACCGTCAGAAAAGCCCGCCCGCATTGCCCTTTGATGGCCGGCACTTCCAGCGCCGAGGCCACTACTCCGGAAAATCCGGCTTCCTGGGCCAGCGCCGCGTAGGACATCACGGATTGCTCCACCGAGCCCGGAATGCCGATTTCCCGGTTCAGCATCGTTTGATTCGTACTGGTCAGCTGCGTAACCGCGATAATATGCGGTTGCTTTAAGGAAGAATCGTTTTGAAGCGCGGTAAGCGCGCCTTCCTTAGCAGCCTTCATCATGGTAAGTCCGCCGGCCGCATGAACGTTGAACATATCGACGCCAAGCCGGGTCACGCTGTTTGCTCCGCCCTTGACGGTATTCGGAATATCGTGCATTTTCACATCCAAAAACACGGAGTAGCCCCGCTGCTTCAATTCGCGTATAAAATCCGGACCGGCCGCGTAAAAAAGCTGCATGCCCACCTTGATATAACAAGGGATGCCCTCCAAATCCCGGATCAGCTTTTGCGCCTGTCCGGCATCCGGAACATCAAGCGCCACCATCAGCCGTCCGGCGGCTTGTTCGAAAGAACTCAAGACGTTCTCCTCCTCAGACTTGCGGCTCCGAAGCGTGTGCTCCCGAGCCGCATTTGTTATCTCTTTTGTCGCTTGTACCATGCTTCGTGATCAAAAGCCGTTTTTTGAACTACCTCTTTCAATCAAGGTTCAAAAAACGGCTTTTCAGCACCGAGAAGGTTGCGTAAACCTGAAGAAGGAGGAGCGCAGTGTAGGAGAAGCCTACATGAGCACCGCACTTCGAAGGTGAACGCAAGATTCGATGCCGAATGATCTTCTTGACTATGCTTCGTGATCAAAAGCCGTTTTTTGAACTACCTTACAGTAGGGATGGCATGGCTTGGGATGAGAAGTTAATGGTCTGCAGCATCTCCAGCAGCGCGTGCACGGTGTCCAGCGAGGTCATGCAGAAGACGCCGTTCTCCACCGCTTCGCGGCGGATGCGGAAGCCGTCCCGCTGAGGTTCCTTCCCTTTGGTCAGCGTGTTGATGACGAAGTGCGCCTCCCCGCCCCGGATCAGGTCAAGGATGTTAGGCACTCCTTCCGTCAGCTTGTAGACCGTGCTTACGTGAATCCCGGCTTCGAGAAGCGCGGAAGCCGTGCCGTCCGTCGCGATGATTTTATAACCCAGGTTATAAAATCCTTTCAGAAGCTCGACCGCTTCTTCTTTATCCTTATCCGCTACGGTGGCGATGATCGCACCAGTCGAAGGAATTTTAATTCCCGCTCCGATCAGCCCTTTATACAGCGCTTTGGCGTACTGCGGATCACGGCCCATAACCTCGCCGGTCGACTTCATTTCCGGACCCAGCGTCGGTTCGACTCGGCGCAGCTTGGCGAAGGAAAAGACCGGCACTTTGACGGAAATCTGCTTGCTTTCCGGCCAGAGCCCCTCCTTGTAGCCCAAATCGCTCAGCTTGGTGCCGAGTATGCACCCCGTAGCCACGTTCGCCATCGGAATGTTTGTCACTTTGCTTAAGAAAGGAACGGTCCGCGAGGAACGCGGGTTGACCTCAATGACATACACTTCGTTTTTGTAGATGACGAACTGGATGTTGACGAGCCCGACCGTTTTCAGTTCCTTGGCGATTTTGACCGTGATGTCTACGATCTGTTCTTTCAGTTCGGCGGACAAATGCTGCGGCGGATATACGGCGATGGAGTCTCCGGAGTGTACCCCGGCGCGTTCGACATGCTCCATAATACCCGGAATCAACACTGTCTCGCCGTCGCAGATGGCATCCACCTCGACCTCTTTGCCAAGCATGTACCGGTCGATCAGCACCGGATGCTTCGGATTGATATTCACCGCTTGTTCCATATATCTCAACAATTCTTCGTCGGAGTAAACGATCTCCATCGCGCGTCCGCCAAGCACATAGGATGGACGCACCAGTACCGGATATCCGAGCGACTGGGCGGTACCCACGGCTTCGTCCACGGAAGTTACCGTGCTGCCTTTCGGCTGAGCGATGTGCAGTTTCGAGAGCAGCGCCTCGAATTTTTTGCGGTCCTCCGCTTCATCGATGCTCTCCAGGGAGGTTCCCAGGATGCGTACGCCTGCCGCCTGCAGCGGCGCCGCCAGATTGATGGCCGTTTGGCCGCCGAACTGGACGATAACGCCGATCGGTTTTTCTTCCTCGATGACATTCATGACGTCTTCGAAGAACAACGGTTCGAAGTACAACCGGTCCGAGGTATTGAAGTCGGTCGAAACCGTTTCCGGATTGTTGTTGATGATGACGGCCTCGTACCCCGCTTTTTGGATGGCCCAAACCGCGTGCACCGTGGAGTAGTCGAATTCGATCCCCTGCCCGATGCGGATCGGTCCCGATCCGAGTACAACGATCTTTTCTTTCCCGGTGCGAATCACTTCGTTTTCCGTTTCATAGGTCGAGTAGTAGTATGGCGTGGAAGCCTCAAACTCGGCGGCGCAGGTATCAACCATTTTGTAAACCGGACGCAACCCGTGTTCCTTGCGGAAGCTTGTGACTTCGGCTTCGGTCAAATGCGATCCGGAAGACTGGCCGATACCACGGAGCTCGGCGATGGCGCGGTCGGTAAATCCAAGCCGCTTAGCTTCGTACAGCGTTTCATAAGACAGCGTCATTTCCGAGGAAATATGCGCTTCGAACTGCACCAGACGTTCGATTTTATCCAGGAACCACCAGTCGATGCCGGTCAGATCATGAATCTCTTGAAGCTTGTAGCCGCGGCGGTACGCTTCTGCGATCAGGAACAGGCGCTCATCGTCCGCTTTGATCAGCCGTTCGTTCAGCGTGTCCGTGTCAAGCTTCTCCGCGTCTTTCAAATAGAGCCGATGCGTGCCGATCTCAAGGGAACGCACCGCTTTGTGGATCGACTCCTCGAACGTCCGCCCGATGGCCATTACTTCGCCGGTCGCTTTCATTTGAGTCCCTAGCTTGCGGTTGGCATGAACGAATTTATCAAACGGCCAGCGCGGAATTTTGCTGACAATATAGTCAAGCGTCGGTTCGAAGCAGGCGTAGGTTTGCCCCGTGACCGGGTTTACGATTTCATCCAAAGTATAACCAAGCGCGATTTTCGCCGCCATTTTGGCGATCGGGTAACCCGTCGCTTTGGAAGCGAGCGCCGATGAACGGCTGACCCGAGGGTTGACCTCGATGACATAATACTGGAAGCTTTGCGGATCCAGCGCGAACTGCACGTTGCAGCCGCCTTCGATGTTCAGCGCGCGGATGATTTTCAGCGATGCCGAACGCAGCATCTGATATTCTCGATCCGACAGCGTTTGGCTCGGCGCAACGACGATGCTGTCCCCGGTATGTACGCCCACCGGATCAAAGTTCTCCATGTTGCAGACAACGATACAGTTGTCGTTCGCATCGCGCATCACTTCGTATTCGATTTCCTTCAAGCCGGCGATCGATTTCTCAATCAGGCATTGGCCGATTGGGCTGTAGCGGATGCCGGAAGCAACCGTCTCGCGAAGCTCTTCTTCCGTGGCGCAAATTCCGCCGCCGGTGCCGCCAAGCGTATAAGCCGGGCGCACGATGACCGGGTAGCCGATTTCTTCCGCGAACTTAAGCGCTTCTTCCACCGTAGTGATGATCGTGCTCTCAGGTACCGGCTGTTCAAGCTCACGCATCAGCTCCCGGAACAAATCCCGGTCTTCCGCTTTTTCGATGGAGCTCAACTGGGTACCGAGCAGTTTCACGTTTTCACGCTCAAGCACACCCGCCCGGGCAAGCTCCACCGCCATGTTAAGGCCGGTTTGGCCGCCAAGGGTCGGCAGGAGTCCATCGGGACGTTCCTGACGGATGATCTGCGTCACGAATTCCAGCGTGATCGGCTCGATATATACCTTATCTGCCATATTTGTATCGGTCATGATCGTCGCGGGATTGCTGTTAATCAGCACGACTTCGACGCCTTCTTCCTTCAAGGCTTGGCAGGCCTGCGTTCCGGCGTAATCGAATTCGGCCGCCTGACCGATCACGATCGGACCGGAACCGATGACGAGAATTTTCTTGAGGTCTTTATTGATCGGCATGGGTTACAGATCTCCTTTCGCGATGATCAGCAGCTCCGCTTGGCGAGGCTTCTGCGGATGCTGACGTTTGTGCTCCCGGATCATATCGATGAAACGGTCGAACAGATAACCGTTATCGTAAGGACCCGGAGCGGCTTCCGGATGATACTGCACCGAAAAAGCCGGGTATTTCGTATGCTTCAAGCCTTCGATCGTCTTGTCGTTATTATTGATGTGCGTCACTTCCAGATCTGTTCCGGCAATCGAGGATTCCGTTACCGTGTAGCCGTGGTTCTGGGAAGTAATGTAGCAGCGCCCGGATTCCAGCTCTTTCACCGGGTGGTTGCCGCCGCGATGTCCGAATTTCAGCTTCTCGGTATCCGCGCCGCAGGCCAGCGCAAACAGCTGATGCCCCAGGCAAATGCCGAAGATCGGATATTCGCCGAGAAGCTCGGAAATCATCTTGGCCGCGTAAGGAACATCCTTCGGGTCCCCAGGGCCGTTAGTCAGCTGAATTCCGTCGGGATGCAGGCGGCGGATTTCCTCGGCCGTTGTGTCATGCGGGACGATAACCACGTCGCAGTCCCGTTTGTTCAGTTCGCGCAAAATTCCGCTCTTGGCGCCGAAATCCACGAGCACGATCCGCTCCTTGGAACCCGGGCTGCTGTATATGTGCCGGGTGGAGGTTCGTGCCACCTGATTGCGCAGCTCTTCGATGCTGGTAGCCAGCATCATCTCTTTAAGCTCCTCCACGGATTTCGAAGAGGTGGTCAAAATTCCTTTCATCGTGCCGTGATGACGGATGATCCGTGTCAGCATACGCGTATCGATATCGGTGATCCCCGGAATCCCGTATTCCTTCAAAAGATCGCCCAGGTTGTATTGCGCCCGCCAGTTGCTCGGGGTAGGCTCGTAGCGCCGCACGATAAATCCGTGAATCGAAGGGGTGATCGATTCGAAATCATCGCGCGAGATGCCGTAGTTCCCGATCAGCGGATAAGTCATCGTAACGATCTGTCCGCAGTACGAAGGGTCGGAAATGACCTCTTGATATCCCGTAATACCCGTATTAAAAACGACCTCGCCCGTTTTGTCGACTTCAGCCCCGAAAGATTTTCCGGTAAACAGCGTGCCGTCTTCCAACAACAATCTTGCCTGCATCCTCTAGCACTCCTTTGCGCTTAACTTTTCCATTTATTGCAATCTCTATAAACGCTTTTTCTTTGCTAAACCGGGCTATTTCTCGCTCCAAACCACTTTTCCGTCCACGATCGTGGTAACGGGCCAACCCTTCAGCTTCCATCCGGCAAAAGGCGTATTCCGCCCCTTGGATGCAAATGTCTCGGGATCCACCACCCGTTCCTCGCTCAAATCGACGATCGTCAGATCGGCAGGGGCTCCAGGCTTAATGCTTCCGGCGTTCAGTCCGAACACGCGGGCCGGATCGGCGGTCATTCTCTGCACCAGCATCGCGAGACTCCAGCGTCCTTCGGCAACAAACTTCGTGTACAGCAGCGGAAACGCCGTCTCGAACCCGACGATGCCAAACGGAGCCATCTGCATGCCCTTCGCTTTTTCCTCTGCGCTGTGCGGAGCATGGTCGGTTACGATCATGTCCAGCGTTCCATCCTCCAGCGCAGCGATGCAAGCCTCAACATCCCGCTTGGATCTAAGCGGAGGATTCATTTTCCAATTGGCGTCCAGTCCCGGAATATCATCATCCGTTAAAAGAAGGTGATGCGGGCAAACCTCGGCGGTCACGCTGATACCGACTTCCTTGGCCTGGCGGATCAACCGGATCGACTGTTCCGTACTGACATGGCACACATGGTAATGTACGCCCGTCGCTTCAGCAAGCAAAATATCGCGTCCGACATGGATTGCCTCCGACTCGTTCGGAATGCCTTTCAGCCCGTGTTTTCTGGCAAATTCGCCCTCGGCCACCGGCGCTCCCACCACAAGCGAGTTGTCTTCGCAATGCGCGACGACCGGCATTTCCAAGGCGGCTGCCCGGCTCATGGCATCTTTCATCATTTGCGCGTTTTGCACGCCAACCCCGTCGTCTGTAAATCCGACCGCACCGGCTTCTTTCAGAGCCGCAAAATCCGTAAGCTCCTGGCCCTGCTCGTTTTTCGTGATTGCCGCATATGGGAGGACATGAATCATCCCAAGCGCATCGGCTTTTCCCCGAACCCATTTTACCGTTTCCGGATTATCGGTCACCGGTTTTGTATTCGGCATGCAAGCGATGGTCGTATATCCGCCTTTGGCAGCCGATCTTGAGCCCGTTTCAATCGTTTCCTTATGCTCAAACCCCGGCTCGCGAAGATGAACATGCATATCGATAAATCCCGGTGCAACCAGTTTGCCGCCGGCGTCTATGGTCTGCCATTCCGGTGCGGAGCCGGTCGCAGCCTGCTCCTCTTCGGCTTTTTCTATCTTCTCGATTAGCCCGTCTTTGACGCTGATATGAGAAAGCTGCAAATCCCCGTTTTCGTTCAGGACAGCTGCATTTAGAATCCTAAGTCGCATGGTATCGATCATCCTCCGGTCATGTTCTAAGGTTTATTTCAAGGCTCTCTCCATCACGGCCATCCGAATCGGCACCCCGTTTTCCATTTGCTTGAAAATGCGCGATTGCGGATGCTCTACGACGGCGTCGTCGATTTCCACGTTCCGGTTTACCGGGGCCGGATGCATGATGATCACATGCGGAGCCAATTTGTCGGCTCTCTCCTCCGTTAATCCGTAGTGCAAGCGGTACTCTTCGGCGGACTTGAAAATCCCGTCCGTATGACGCTCAAGCTGCACGCGCAGCATCATGACCACGTCGGAGCAAAGCGCTTCGTCCATCGGCACGTAAGGGGCCACAGCCGCAAGCTCCGGCGCCTGCATATTTTCCGGCGCGCACAGCTTCACGTCGGCGCCGAATTTTTGCAGTGCCCATAAATTGGAGCGGGCCACCCGACTGTGTTTAATGTCTCCGATGATCGAAACCTTGAGTCCCTTCAGTTCGCCGAAATGGCGTTTCATCGTATACAGATCAAGCAGCGCTTGAGTTGGATGTTCATTGTTGCCGTCTCCCGCGTTGATCAGCGGCACGGAGATTTTGGGTGCGATCTCTTCGAGCATCCCAACCGGTTTCAGGCGAATTACTCCTGCTTCGATGCCCATCGATTCCAAGGTCCGCACCGTGTCATAAATCGATTCACCCTTCTCCACGCTGGAGACCGCGGCGGCAAAATTGAGCACCTGCGCGCCAAGCCGTTTTTCCGCCATTTCAAAAGAAAAGCGGGTCCGCGTGCTGTTCTCGAAAAACATGTTCGATACGAACCGGTCCTGCAGCACCGGAACTACCTTTTCAGAGCTCGAATCCCAATAAGCCGCACGGTCAAGAATCGAGGAGATTTCGGAGGCGCTCAAGTTTTTAAGCCCGAGCAAGCTGCGTTCCTTCACAACGGATGCCGTCATTGCCATCTCAGTTCGCCTCCCGGTGGTGCAGGATGCGGACGAGGTCTGTCCCGTCATATTCCTGAAGAAGCACTTCGATTTCTTCCGTTTTGGACGTTGGCACGTTTTTGCCGATATAATCGGCGCGAATCGGCAGCTCCCGGTGGCCGCGGTCGGCAAGAACCGCAAGCTGAATCGATTCAGGCCGCCCGCAATCCATGATCGCGTCCATGGCCGCCCGAATCGTGCGTCCGGTGTATAACACATCGTCGAACAGAATGATTTTTTTGCCTTGAATCGATACAGGGAATGAAGCTCTCTCCATGACTTGATCCGATTCCTCGCGGTCATCGCGGTAGAAGGTTACGTCAAGCTCTCCCCAGGGAATCACGGTTCCCTCGATCTCCTCCAATCGCTCTGCCAGCCGTTTGGCCAGGAATACGCCTCGAGTTTTGATCCCCGCAAGCACGCAGCCCTCGATCCCTTTGTTTCTCTCCAAAATTTCATGCGCAATTCTTGTAAGTGCCCGCCGAATCGCCGTCTCATCCATAATGACATGACTTTCGATGCTCAACATTCTGGCCTCCTTAAGGACATGGATTTCCACCTTCGTACCGTGATTGGCGCGTAAAAAAACTCCTTGCCGGATTCAGGCAAGGAGTCTCTAGTCACAGTGAATAACCATGACTGTCACTTGGGGCCGGAAGAAAACCGCGGTTTTCCCCTAAATCCCCATTCACGTTACCTTGCCAGCCTCACAGGACTGAATTAAAGGTGCTATTGATTTACATGAATTATGACAGAAGGAGGTTAGCCTGTCAAGACAATACGCCTGAAAATCATCGGCAGCCAAAACAAGGGTGGATAAACGCTGTCCCGCCGGGGTTGCTTATGAAATGATAATAGCCTTAAATAATTATACATTTCAGTTTATATTTATTCAACCATGTTTTTATCGATACTCTTTATTTAACCGAATAAAAGTCGTTCTTTATTCATCTTATTAATATTCAAAGTCCAAATGAACATCATTCATGCTGCATACCGATCGACAAAATGGAAGATCGATGGAAGGTATCAATCTAAACTATCCGTACGGCCTGCCGCTTTCGGGGCAAGATTAAGGAATCGGAAAATCAAAAAAGGCGAAGCAGGATATCCCTGCTTCGCCTTTTTCATAACCAATGAAATCTTTTGTTAAAATACAAACTTCAAATCGCCCAGCCGGCGTTTGATTTCCGCAATAACACGGCGCTCTTCTTCTTCTCCGTCAGCGGTAAATGTCACCGAGAAGCGGATAAAATGTCCAGCGTCGTCCCACGGTACGGTAGAGATCAATTTCTCGCGGATCAGGAATTGCGAAAAGTCCTCCGCCGTCGCAAACGCAGGCCCGCCTTCAACGGCCTTAGGCGCTTCTACGTACAGATAGAACGAACCCTTCGGCTTTTTGGCTTTGAATCCAAGTTCGTTTAAGGCGTCAACCAGCAAATTGTGGCGGCGCGAATATTTCAAAGCAATTTTATCCGTGATTTCGGGATGGGCCAATCCGTAAGCCGCTGCTTTTTGAATCGCGATAAACTGCCCGGAATCGTTGTTATCCTTCACATCGCTGAACGCTTTGACAACAAGCGGGTTCCCTACGACAAATCCGATTCTCCAGCCGGTCATATTGTAAGACTTGGACAAAGAATGAAGCTCCACGCCTACATCCTTTGCGCCCGGTACGGACAAAAAGCTGAACGGCTTTTCTCCGTCATACATCAAGCCGGCATACGGGGCGTCATGCACTACAATTACATGATATTTTTTAGCCCAAGCGACCACCTCGGAGAAAAACTCCTTGGTTGCGGTTGCTCCGGTCGGGTTATTCGGATAATTCAAATAAATCAGTTTGGCTTTGCGCGCTACTTCTTCCGGAATCGCGTTAAGATCCGGCAGAAAATTGCGATCCTCCGTCAATTGAACCGTATGCACTTCGCCGCCGAGATATTTCGTATGCGTTCCCATGATCGGATACCCCGGCACGGTCATGATCGTGATGTCTCCAGGGTTGATAAAGCACGATGGCAGCATGGCCAGCGCAGGCTTCGAACCGATGGAGTGCACGATCTCCGTTACAGGATCAATGCCGTCCACGCCGAACACGTCGCGCATATAAACAGCCGCCGCTTCTTTGAAATCGGGGATCCCGTTATCGGCATAACCGCGATTTTCCCGTTTCGCCGCTTCCTCGGCCAGTTTGGCTACAATGCCGGTATCGGCCATGTCGTCGGGTTCGCCGACGCCCATATCGATCAGTTCAATGTCGGGAAAATCCATTTTGGCCGCCGCTTTGGCGCGTTTGATTTTTTCAAATTTATAAATGTTGGTATCTTTACCGTAGTTGGCTCCGCCGATGCGTTCCGCGAATTGCTGCTGAATGTAGGTTTCTTGTTCATTGACTAAACTCATAAACCATCCATCTCCTTCATTAAATCTACCTTCTTAATAGTGCGGGAAGACGAGCTAATAGAGAATGGACTAATTACCGGATCGTTTGTACTTTTTGAACATGTCCGAAGTCGGTAATCCCATATAACCACTAGCAGGTCAACGATTTCTTAATGACAGAAGCACATGTTCCATATCTTCCGGGATCGGAGCGGAAAACTCAAGATAGCGCCCGTCCCCGGGATGAATAAATCCCAGTACGGCGGCATGCAGCGCCTGCCCGTCCATTTTGACGCCTTTGCTGCGGCCGTAGAGCGGGTCCCCGACCAACGGATGACCGATGAATTTCATATGAACGCGAATCTGATGCGTACGTCCGGTTTCCAGCTTCAGCTCGAGCAGCGTATAATCGCCAAACCGTTCGACCACCTGAAAATGGGTCACCGCGTGTTTGCTGTTGCGCTCCACAACCGTATACATTTTTCGGTCGTGTGGATCCCTGCCGATCGGAGCGTCCACGGTTCCCTGGTCATGGCTGACGTTGCCGTGGACGAGCGCAAAATATTTGCGCGTCACGGAATGCTCCTTAAGCTGCGCCGCCAGCGAGGCATGCGCTTTATCGTTTTTTGCCGCCATAATTAGCCCCGACGTGTCCTTGTCGATGCGGTGAACGATGCCGGGCCGCAGCTCGCCGTTGATGCCGGATAAATCCTTGCAATGGAACATCAGCGCATTGACTAGGGTACCGCCCGAATGTCCCGGAGCGGGGTGAACAACCATACCGCGGGGCTTATTGACAACAATGACATCCCCGTCCTCGAAATAAACGTCGAGCGGGATGTCCTCGGGCACAATTTCTGCGGACGCCGGCTCAGGAATCATCAGTGAGATTCTGTCGCCTTCAGCCACTTTGTAATTTGCTTTGACGGGCACTCCATTCACCTTCACATGCCCTTCTTCGATCCACAGCTGGATTTGACTCCGTGATACATCGTCGCCGAGCTGCTCTTTTACGTATTTATCAATCCGACTCTTGGCGGATTCCGCTTCTGCTGCCCAATCGAAGCTTTCATCCTCGGAATCGGTGATGAACCTGTCCAAATTCATATCTTCTCCTCATGTTCTTGCCCTGGTTGAGCCGAGCGTTTCTCACGGCGAATTTCCAAAAGCGAGTCAAAGATAATCAGCGCAACGCCAACGACAATGCTCGAATCGGCTGCGTTAAAAATCGGGAACGTATACGACCCGAAGTTAAGCTGCAAAAAATCAACGACTTCGCCGCTCACCGCCCGATCCAAAAAGTTGCCGACGGCCCCGCCCAAAACAAGCGAAAGCGCCACAGGCAGAAGTTTGTTCGGCCGGCGACTTACTCTGAGCAAATACCATATGATTCCCGCCACAACCAGCGTCGTAACGACGATAAAAAACCAGCGCTGGTCCTGCAAAATCCCGAATGCCGCACCGCGGTTGCGGGAAGAAGTAATCAGGAAAAAGTTGCCGATCACCGGAATTTGCTCCCCGATCGTCAGACCGGTTGCGATCAGGTACTTGGTTCCTTGGTCAATGAGAAAAACAATCAATGCAATCAGAAAATATACCACGCGGCAAGTCACCTCATCTTTGATTGCCCGCCGCCGCAATAACGGCAGGATTATCCACTTGTAAGCCTTGTATATTGTAGCACAGCCGCAATTCGCCCGTCCATGCACGAAAGGATTTTCCTTAGGTATTTCGGCTTGTTTTTGCGTAAAATACCGCTAAGAGAAGCCGATAAAGCCAAGGCTATGTCATTGAAAGGAGTACCCCAAATGTCGCACTTGACGAATAAGCAACTAAATCATCTGAAATCCAGTCTGGAAGAGGCCCGCAGCTCCTTGGAACGCAGTCTTGACCAAAACGATCACTACGGCATGGAAGGTTCGGTTCGCGACAACACCAGCGAGCTCAGCACCATCGACAACCATCCGGCCGACATCGGGTCGGAGGTGTATGAGCGGGGCAAGGACCTGGCACTGATCGAGCATGACGAACTGCAACTGACCCGCATCGAGAGCGCTCTCCGGCGAATGGCCGACGGCAGCTACGGCTATTGCGACGTTTGCGGAAAGGCGATTCGCTATGAGCGCCTTAAAGCTGTACCCGAGACAGCCTATTGTGTCAAGCACAGCCCGCAGCAATTCGTCTCGGCAAAACGTCCTATCGAGGAGCTTTTCCTGGATCCTCCATTTGGGCGGACAAGTCTCGACGAACATGAAGACCAGAACGGTTTTGACGGCGAGGACGCGTGGCAAATCGTGGAGAGCTACGGCACGTCCAACACTCCGGCATTCGCCGAGGATTCGGAAGTCGACGACTATAATGACATGGAGATCGAGGCCGCAAGCGAGCTCGACGGGTTTGTCGAACCGTACGAAAGCTTCGTGGCTACAGACATCTACGGCGAGAGTCAAAACGCGTTCTTTTTCCGCAATGGACAATACCGCAAGCATATGAGCGCAACCGAGCATCTGGAAAGCGAAGATTCGCTCGGCACCGGGCCTAATACGTATTAAGCTCAAGCTGCCGCTGAACGATCCGCACAATGTCGGCAATATAATCACCGATGATCGGCAGATTCAGTGCGCCAAGTACCTGAAGCACATAGATAATCGTCGCCGCGAAAAAAGTAAAGCCGATTGCGATGCCGACCCCTCTGGCGGTACCCGAAAGGATATTCAGCCAAATCAGGCGCCAGGGCCGGTTTAAAAGTTCGGTGTACTCCGCAATCCTTGATTTTTCCAGCTGCCTTGTCCAGTTCAGGGTGAGACGGTACAAAGCGTTCATTTGCTCTTCCGGCGTTTTCGGAAATTCCTCCCCCGGCGGTTCAGCAGCCGTTTTGCGACGAGTCATAAATATAGGCACCCCAATCCGATCATGTAATTTCAAAAATACAAACGAGCCCGGCCTTCCTTTTTTGAAAAAGGAAAGGCCCAAGCTCGTTCGTTATCGGTTGCTTCTATTATGGCCTTCCGGCCTTTTCTCCATTCAACCTCTCAATTCGCGCTCTGCAAGATTCAAATCACGCTTCGATATAAACGCCGATTTGCTTGCTGCCGAGGTCTACGTTCTCTACCTGTCCCTCCGGTTTTCCGAAAGCGACATCGGTAATCAATACGTTCTCCCGAAGAACATGTTCAAACGCCGTGATCGCAGCTTGGAGTTCATCATCGACGTCAAGCGTAAGATGAACCCGCTTTTCGATCGGCAGATCGAGCTTCTTACGGGTATCCTGCACCGCCCGGACCACTTCGCGAACCCAGCCTTCCTGTTCAAGCTCCGGCGTGATGTCCGTGTTCAACGCGACGGTCAAGCCGTAACCCGATGCCGAAGCGAAGCCCGGCTTCGCTTGCTTTTCGATCAGCAGTTCGTCTGCGGTGACCGAGAGCTCTTCGCCCTCCGGCGAAGTCACGTTCAACACGCCGCTCTCCACGATCGACCGCGTATTTTCCGCAGCCAGGTTTTTCAGGTAACCCTGCAGGAAACCGACGTTTTTGCCGTATTTCTTCCCGGCTACCTTCAGGTTCAGCTTCAGCGTGAAATCTACGAAGCCGCTGTCGCTGGTTTCGATATCGATCACTTTGACGTTGATTTCGTCCTTGATGATCTCCTCATATTCCGCCACCGCGAAATCACGGTCCATCGATACGATCAGGCTGGATAACGGCTGCCGCGTTTTGATCCCCGTTTCGTTGCGGACGTTGCGGGCCAGTTCGACGATTTGGCGCGCGCTTTCCATGTCTTCTTCCAAAGCAGGATCGATTAAGGCTTCATCCGCTTTCGGGTAATCGGCAAAATGAACGCTTTCCCCGCCGCCGAGATTGGTGAAAATATCTTCGGCCACCAGCGGCGCAAACGGAGCAATCAGTTGGGACAAGGTCAGCAGAACACCGGTCAATGTTTGGTAGGCAGACAGTTTGTCTTCGCCAAGGCCGCTGCCCCAGAAGCGGTCGCGCGAGCGGCGGATGTACCAGTTGCTGAGCTCGTCGATAAAGCTTTCGATCGCTTGGGAAGAATTAACGAAGTCGTTTACGGCCAGGCCTTTATCGACGGTGAGAATCAGGCTGTTCAGCCGTGAGAGAATCCAGCGGTCCAGCTTGCTGCCGGACGGACGGAAAAGATGCTCCTCCGGCTTGTAGCCGTCAATACCGGCATACAGCGTCAGAAACGCATGCGTATTCACGAGCGTATCCACTACTTTGGATTTCGCTTCGGCCACAATGCCTTTGGAGAACCGTTTGCTGTTCCAAGGCGCGCTGTCCGACAGCAGAGCCCATCGGAACGCGTCCGTGCCGAATTCATTGATGATTTCCCATGGGTCAATGACATTGCCTTTGGATTTGGACATCTTCTGCCCGTTTTCATCCAGCACATGTCCCGTTGCGATAACCGCTTTGTAAGGAGCTTTCCCTTTGAACAGCGTGGACACCGCCAAGAGGCTATAGAACCAGCCGCGCGTTTGGTCGATGCCCTCGCAAATCATATCCGCCGGGAACTGCTCTTCGAAGGTTTGTTCGTTTTCAAACGGATAATGGTGCTGCGCAAAAGGCATCGAGCCGCTGTCAAACCATACGTCGATCACTTCGCTCGTCCGCTCCATAACCCCGCCCTCGCAGTGCGGGCACTTCACTTTGACTTCGTCTACATACGGCTTGTGCAGTTCCAAATCCTCGCTAACGTGACCCACCGCGTGAGCGCGAAGGTCCGCCAAGCTGTGAGGCGCATATTGTCCGCCGCAGTCCGGGCACACCCAAACGTTAAGCGGCGTTCCCCAGTAGCGGTTGCGGCTGATGTTCCAGTCCACCAGCTCTTCGAGGAATTTGCCGAAGCGGCCTTCGCGAACATGCCCCGGATACCATTCCACGGTGTTGTTGTTGGCAATCAGCTGATCCTTGACCGCCGTCGTTTCGATGAACCAGCTTTCCATCGCGTAGTAGAGCAGCGGCGATTTGCAGCGCCAGCAGAATGGGTAGCTGTGCTCGTATTTTTCTTTGCTGTAAAGGAGCCCTTTCTCCGACAGCGTTTTGACGATATCCAGATCGCAATCCTTCACGAAACGTCCGGCAAAATCGCTGACGGCATCCGTGTATCGGCCTTGACCGTTTACCACGCTGACAAAGCTGATGCCGTTTTCGCGGCATACGCGATAGTCGTCTTCACCGTGAGCCGGGGCCATGTGAACGATCCCCGTACCGCTGGCGTCCGTCACGAAGGAAGCGCCTACGATCACATTGATTTTCTCGGCTTGGATATAGCCAAACGGCGGCGTATAGGTTTTGCCGACGAATTCGGAGCCTTTATGGATCGACTCCACGGTATAATCGCCTTTCATGACCTTCTCGACCAGGTTTTTGGCTACGATATACACGCCGTCTTCCTGTTTCACTTTGGCGTACTCCATGTCCGGGTTTACGGCAAGCGCTACGTGAGCAGGCAGCGTCCAAGGCGTCGTGGTCCAGGCCAGCACATACTCGCCGGTATCATGCAGCTTGAATTTCGCGGTCGCGCTGAGATCCTTCACGTCCTCGTAGCCCTGAGCCACTTCATGAGAGCTCAGAGAGGTTTGGCAGCAAGGGCAATACGGGCTGACGCGGTGCCCGCGGTACAGCAGCCCCTTGTCATGAATCGTGGCTAAAATGTTCCACACGCTTTCGATGTAAGTGTTGTTGAGCGTAATATACGGATCGTCGAGATCGGTCCAGTATGCGATCGCTTCGGTGAATTCCCGCCACTGCTTTTCGTAGCCGAACACACTGTCTTTGCATTTCTTGACGAATTCCTCGATGCCGTATTTTTCAATATCCTGTTTTCCGGAGATACCAAGCTCTTTCTCCACGCCCAGCTCAACCGGCAATCCGTGCGTATCCCAGCCGGCCTTGCGAACGACGCGATATCCCTTCATCGTCTGATAGCGGCCGACAAAATCTTTGATAACCCGGCCCAAAACGTGCCCGATATGAGGAAGTCCATTTGCCGTAGGCGGCCCTTCGTAAAATACGTAGTTGGGACGGCCCTCCCGGTTTTCGATACTGCGCTTGAACGTATTTTCCCGATCCCACTTCTCCAAAATGCGCAGGTCGCGTGTACGCGCATGTTCTTTGACATCCACTTTTTTCATGGTTTTCAATGACTTCCTTTCGTTTAGCTAAAATAAAAAAAGCCCCGCCCCCAAAAGGGACGAGACTTGGCTCGCGCTACCACCCTTGTTCCATGACTCTGCACATATAAACAACCATGCAGCGAAGTCATGACAACTCCATCCCATACGCTTCATATGGGGCCGGAATAACGGCCGACAGCCGGCAAAACTTACAATTCCCTCGGGCAGCAGACTTTCGCAAGTCCGGCTTCCTTCGGAAAATTCAGTTTGGCTTCTCCGGGAGGATATTCCGACTGCAGCTTGAACATTGGCTTTCAGCATTTCGCCAACTCTCTGAGGATCAACCACGCAGCGTACTGGTTCCCATCATCAAATCACTATGCAAAATATTCAACTCTTCGATATGTTATTATTTATAACTTATCCGTACGCCACATGTCAACCTTGGCGGACGCCCAGCTTAGTACATCTCTTTGGCTTCGCGGTCATGCTCGTACAAACGATCGCGATCCCGGTCACGATCGCGGTCTCTTTCACGATCCCGGTCACGATCCTCTAAGGTTTCCCAGCTATCGCTGCTTAACAAGTCCAGTTGCGCTTCAACCAGCGTGCGGAAGCGGGCGCGGTAAATGGAAGCCTGCTTCTTGAGCTCTTCCACTTCCATGGCGATCTTGCGCGATTTGGACAACGACTCGTTGACGATCCGGTCGGCGTTTTTTTCCGCTTCCTTCACGATCAGCTGCGCTTCTTTCTTCGCATTGTTTTTCACTTCGTCGGCGGCTTCTTGAGCCACGATGATCGTCTTGCTTAATGTTTCTTCAATATTAGCAAAATGATCCAGCTTATCCTGCAAAGCGATCAATTGGTTGTGCAGCTCTTTGTTTTCCCGAATCACGATTTCATAATCTTTGATTACCTGATCGAGAAATTCGTTAACTTCGTCTTCATCGTAACCACGAATACGTCTAGAGAATTCCTTGTTATGTATGTCCAGCGGCGTTAATGGCATGATCCGCACCTCCTGTGAATTTGGCAACTCCCGCAAGAAAAGCAGTGTCACATTTTCATTTTCAACGATTTTCAACGTTTCATTCATGAACATATTTCGATCTATAATTTCGACAATAATCCACGAACTCCTGCAAAGAGTTCAGATAAATTTGCCGATTTTGACACGGTATCTTCCTTTTTTCGTCAAACCGTCCATCTCAAGCACTTTGAACCGTCCGAAGCCTTGCAGCGCAACGACATCTCCGGCCTTTAACGGCTTGGAGGGATCCTCCTCCGTTTTCCAGTTGACGCGGCAGCGGCCGGCTTTGATCGGAATCAGCACCTTGCTGCGGCTTAAACGGAACACATCGCTGACGATGCCGTCGAGCCGCAGGGAAGCAACCGTCAAGTCATGAGGCTCCAGCTCTTTTTCCGCAGTTTGCAGTTCGCCGATTTCCAGCAGTTCCGTCATAATGCCAACCCGGTGCACTTGACGAAGATTTGTATCGAGAAACGGGGCGATATCTTCTGCCACCACCACGTGGCATCCGTCCTCCCGGACATGAATATCCCCGATTTTGTCGCGTTTAAGCCCCAGTCCCAAAATCGCGCCCAGATAATCCCCATGCTGCAGCTCGATAAATTTCTGATCTCCGGACGTAATGCTGAGTACCTTTAGTCCCAACGGTTCTTGAGCCAAATCCCGATAATCGGGAGCAATAATGGCCCGTTTCCGTTCAGCCCCGTCAAATCCCCCGTCGAGCCTGACGGCCACATCGGGATGGCGGTTGGCTAAAGACTCCAATATATAGCACTGCCGCGGATCCAGGAAGTCGCTTCGCTTGACTTCATGATAATCCCCGGCATTGACAACCCACTCTGACGCCCGATCTACGAACGGGCGCTCTTCCGGCTTGAAATGGTCGTAAATATCTTCTCGCATCTCGCTCACGCTACCCAAAAATGTACAGAACGATGCCTTTTAAGCCAATGGATGCGAGCCAAAGCGTTACCAACGCTACGATTGGCGAAAAGTCCATCATTCCCAGTGGCGGGACGAATCTGCGAAAAGGAGCCAAAAACGGCTCTACCAGCTTGCCGAGCAGTTGACCGATAAAGCTCTCCCGTACGTTCGGAACCCAAGACATGAAAATATAAATAATAATCATGTACTGATAAATCGTGTAAAGCAAGTCAATGAAGTTGATTATTGCATATTCCAAGCTGACTTCACCTCATTCTGTTGTAATCTAGATCCTCCGTCAGGATCTCCGTGATAGAGCCTTGAATTTCCACCGTATCCGGCGTGCACAAGAAAATATTGCCTCCGATTTTGGAAATACTGCCGCTAAGCGCATAAATCGTTCCGCTCAGAAAATCGATGATTCGCATGGCCTGATCATTACGCACCCGCTGCAAATTCACGACAACCGACCGGTGAGAGCGCAGATGATCGGCAATTTCCTGGGCCTCATCATACGAGCGTGGTTCGTAAAGGATCACCTTCACGTTTTTTTGGGAATGAATGCTCACCACATTATTTCCCTTCTGATTTCTACGCGGCTCGAAGCTTGGGGTTTCAAGTTCCGGCTGTTCATGTTCTGACACCCCTTCGCGCTCTACGATTTCCTCTTCTTCCTGCAGCCCTAGAAAGCCCATGAACCGGTTCATTACTCCCATTACGTCTCTTCCCCTTTCCCCACTAAAAGAGTACCAAGGCGCACCCATGTCGCCCCTTCTTCAATCGCCACTTCAAAATCTCCCGACATGCCCATCGATAATTCGGTCAGCGGTTCTTTGGTCAAGCCTTGCTCATTCAGCTTGTCCCGAAGCTCCCGCAGTTCGCGAAAAACCGGTCTGGTCAGCTCCGGATCGTCTTCGATCGGCGCCATCGTCATGAGCCCGATGATTTTCACCCGGGTAAGTCCGGCCGCCTCTCTGAGAAAATCCGCCGCCGCGTCCGGTTCAAGCCCCTGCTTGGAAGATTCGCCGGAAACGTTAATCTGCAAAAATGCCTGGATCGTAACATCCTCTGCGATAGCCCGCTTCTCCAACTCATTGGCAAGAGAAATCCGATCCAGCGAGTGAATATATTGAAATTTTCCAATGATGTCTTTGACTTTATTACTCTGCAAATGGCCGATAAAATGCCAAGTGCCGCGTCCGTCCAACGCTTCCCATTTCGGCAGCGCCACTTGCGGCCGATTCTCGCCGATATGTTCGATCCCTTCATCCAGGACTTTGCCTGTCATCCCGGCCGAAACATATTTGGTTACGGCTACGACATGAACGTCCTCACGTCTCCGTCCGCTGCGCTCGCAAGCTGCCTCAATGAGGCGTTCCACTAGTTCTATCCGTTCTTTAAGCGACAAAGAAAGGATCACCTCTCTTTCAAACCAATCCAGCTGGCCATCCTTCCCGTAACCCCGCCCTGCTTGCGGTAAGAGAAAAAATATTCCGGATGGCAGCTTGTACACCACGTTGTACATTCGATATGAGTCGGCAATATTCCTGCTTTTATCATAATGATTCGATTCATTTCTTTCAAGTTCAGCATCATCCTATCCGCGTGGATAGAAGGCGAAGCGATCCGACCTTCATCCTCTTTCGCCCCGACCGCCTCAAGCGACTCGCGAACCCGTCCCATGACCGTTTCATCCACTTCGTAACAGCATTCCCCGATGCTCGGGCCAATAGCCGCCAGCATATCGTCCGGATTACTACCGTATTCCTCCCGCATCGCTTCGATGATCCGCCCGGCAATTCGCTGAACGGTTCCCTTCCACCCGGCGTGCGCGAGCCCGACAACCTTTCGGACAGGATCAAAAAAGTAAAGCGGCACGCAATCCGCATAAAAAGAGGTAAGCAGAACGCCCGGCACATTGGTGACCAGGCCGTCCGTCTCCTGAAAGGCGCTGCTCCGGTCCAGATAACCTTTGCCACGGTCTTCGGCTCCAATGATAGCGATTTTTTTACCGTGCACCTGCTCCCCACAGGTCCAAGCCGCGGGCGCAAACCCAAGCTCCCCAGCAAGGCGGTTCCGGTTCTCGAGCACCAGTGCCGGGTCATCGCCGACATGAAAGGCAAGATTCAAGCTATCGTAAGGAGGAAGAGAGACGCCCCCGCCTCTCCCGGTAAACCCTGCGCTAACCTCCGGAAACCGGCGGTTCCACGCTTCAAGCTCAAAACGTTCCGGCTGCTCCATAGGATTCCTAATAAATGGCTCCATCATCCATTCCTCCGTTATAATTGGCAAGTCTACTTCCAGTGTACCATAACGGCGGACACTCGCGTTTGTCTCCAGCTTTTAATTTCGGCGTTCGGCTCGCCCATCCCGGTCGATATACACTGTCGTTTCATACTGCGGCTGTACTCGTGTTTCCCGCAGTTCATCCATTTTGACCAGGACAACGTCAGAACCGATCTTCACAATATTTTTCCACGGGATGATCAGATCGCTTCCACCGCCAAACAACCCCATAAACTTTGTATTTACGGGAACAACAATCGCCTCGATTATCCCCTGGCGCAAATCAAGTTCAAGATCGCTGATATGCCCCAGCCGCTTCCCGTCCACTACATTGATAACATCCTTCGTTTGGAAATCGGATATTTTCATACTGGCCCTCACCACATTATCCATGATATAACGCCCCCATCCGGCAAAATCCAATCATCATGCATTGCACAAATTAAACCCAAAGCCATTTTCCGCCGCTCACCCCTATATATATGTTTCATGTCTAAAAAAATTAAGCAAAAGAAAATCGGCTCAACTTGAGGCTCAACCTGGAAAGCAGCACTTGCCGTTTGATCGACGAGTAAACGAAGTTTTTGAGGGTTAACGAACTACTAGGGGGGCTTAGCCTTATTCACGCTCAAAGCAGCGTTTCATCGCTCTAACGGATCGTAAAGACTTTATTTGCCCCGCAAAGCAGCATTTCATACTCTAACGGATCGTAGACACCTTATTTAGCCCCTAGTAACCAAAAACTTGTGTTTTAGGCCAAATAAGGGCCGTGGAGTCCGTTACATTTCTCCAACGATCGGTTTCAACGTAATAACGGCATTTAGATCCGTTAGAATTTTAGCCTTCACTTCTTTTTCTTGCCAGCGATCGCAGGCCCAAACTGGTTCGCAGCTGCTCCCCCACCACCACTACTGCCTCATTCAGGTCCCGCGCCGCGGGGCCATTTTTAATGCCAAGCGATCCCAAACGGTAAAGTGGTGAAGAGCAGCGTAGAGAAAGTTTGGAGCCGAAGAAACGGAGTGGTCGCCTTTGCCGTCGGATGATTCCCTTATTGGAATTTATCAAATCCAAATTATCCGACGGCAACAGCGATCGCAGGCCCAAACTGGTTCGCAGCTGCTCCCCGCCACCACTACTGCCTCATTCAGGTCCCGCGCCGCGGGGCCATTTTTAATGTCCAGCGATCCCAAACGGTAAAGTGGTGAAGAGCAGCGTAGAGAAAGTTTGGAGCCGAAGAAACGGAGTGGTCGCCTTTGTCGTCGGATGATTCCCTTATTGGAATTTATCAAATCCAAATTATCCGACGGCAACAGCGATCGCAGGCCCAAACTGGTTCGCAGCTGCTCCCCGCCACCACTTTCAGCAATCAAGCTCCGAAGCAAATTAAAAAAGGCCCCCGAAGGGACCGCTCCTTTACGACTTCACATGTTTCTGCATTTGTACAATGGCGGATTTCTCAAGCCTCGATACCTGGGCCTGGGAGATGCCAATCTCATCGGCAACTTCCATCTGCGTTTTACCTTCGAAGAAGCGCATCGAGAGGATCATCTTCTCGCGGCGGCCCAGCCGCTGCATCGCTTCGCGAAGCGCAATTTCCTCGATCCATGATACGTCTTTGTTTTTGTCGTCGCTGATTTGGTCCATTACATAGATCGGATCGCCCCCGTCATGGTAAATCGGCTCAAACAAGGACACCGGGTCCTGGATCGCATCGAGTGCGAAGACGACATCTTCCTTCGGTAAGCCCAGCGCTTCGGAAATTTCAAAAATCGTAGGCTCCCGCGAATTTTGATTCGTCAGACTGTCCCTCATTTGCAGCGCCTTATAGGCGATGTCCCGAAGACTTCGGGAGACGCGGATCGGGTTGTTGTCCCGCAGATACCGCCGGATTTCGCCGATGATCATCGGCACCGCGTACGTGGAGAATTTAACATTTTGCGATAAATCAAAATTATCGATGGCTTTCATGAGTCCGATGCAGCCAACCTGGAACAGGTCGTCCACATACTCCCCTCGATTGTTGAACCGCTGGATGACGCTCAGCACGAGTCTCAAGTTGCCATTCACTAACTTTTCTCTGGCTGATCTTACGTGGTCTTGCTGCAACGAGTGGAACAATTCACGCATTTCCGCATTGGTTAGAACGGGCAATTTTGCGGTGTCAACGCCGCAAATTTCGACTTTGTTTCGGGTCATCGTGTCTTACCTCCCAAGGAGAAACATTAATGATCATTATCTCCCCGGGCTGCATTTTTATTCCTGCATTTCGTCCTTCCGGGCGACACCCTAAACCATCTTGTTGAATTCCTTGCGCAGACGCTTAATGATCCGTTTTTCCAATCTGGAAATATAAGATTGCGAGATACCGAGCAAGTCGGCGACATCCTTTTGCGTCTTTTCATCGCCGTCAACGAGGCCAAACCGCAGCTCCATGATCATACGCTCCCGCTCGCTCAGCTTGTCGAGCGCTTTATGCAGCAGCTTACGGTCGACCTGCTCTTCAATGTTCCGGTAAATCGTGTCGTTTTCCGTACCCAGTACATCGGACAGCAGCAGCTCATTGCCGTCCCAATCGATGTTAAGCGGTTCGTCGAACGATACCTCGGTGCGGATTTTACTGTTGCGCCGCAAATACATAAGGATTTCGTTTTCAATACATCGGGAGGCGTAAGTGGCCAGCTTGATTTTCTTCTCGGGATCAAACGTATTGACTGCCTTGATAAGACCAATCGCGCCGATGGATACGAGATCTTCGATATTGATCCCCGTATTTTCGAACTTTCTAGCGATATACACCACGAGCCGAAGATTTCGCTCAATCAGCATCGATCGGATGGCCGAGTCCCCGGTGGGAAGCCGCTGGAGCAAATACTCTTCTTCTTCGCGCGTCAATGGAGGGGGAAGCGCCTCGCTTCCTCCGATATAATAGATTTCTTCACTTTTCAACCCGAAAATAAACAATAATCGGTAGTATTGCAACTGCAGGATCAGTTTCCATTTTACACGCATTGTTTTCTTTCCTCCCATATTACGTTCCCGTTTTACCGATGGAATCAGGACCTTTGGCCGAATCGGGCGATAAGAGCATCTCCGTTTTCACCGCGGCCGGTGCGTTCTTCCCGTCGTATTCCGCTTCTATCAATGCGGGATGAATGATCGCACGGTATGTTCCTTCCGAGGACAACCGTCCTCCGTCCAAACCGATTAGCACCCGGGATGAGCGGTATTCCCGTCCTTCCAGCACAATCGTCACTTCGTCCGGCTTCAGCGCAATCATAAATTGCGTTCCCTTATTAATTCCCCGATACGGTACCAGGCGCAAGCGATCCTGCCAGGGAAAGCCCTCGGTTTCCGTCCACTCCATAATGAGGTTGTCCGCACGTTCTACAGCGAATTTCCCCCTCATGGGCGAAGGAAGAAAAACTTCCCATAGCGCCGCTTCCATCACCATGACCGGCAAGCGGGTAAACGGATCCGACAATTGGTTGCCCGTATCGATTAGCCCCGTGCACCGAACCTCCTGATCGCCAATGCTCACCGTGACTTCAGCAAGAAAAGAGGTTATTCGCTCCTGCCTTTGACGAGAGGAAAGAATCCATTTTAGCCACAGCAGCGCGGCAAAGAAAAGGACGAGCGTAAATAATGTTCCTATTTTCAACGTAAACCCAAGTCCCCCGGATGCCGTATACCAGATTCCGTTCCAGATCTCCCCGGAGCTCTGCAGCAAATAATGCACGCCCAAAATTGCCCCGGCCGCCGTAAAATTGACGATATAAAAAGCCCCCATATTACGCAAATAGTTTTGCAGGCTTCCAAATCCGAAGGCGATCCATAACATAACAACGGAAAAAAGAAACTTTACCAGAAAGGTATACAAAAAACTTAGCTCCGGCAAAAACATCATCACGACGTATAACGCGCCAACTGTGGAGGACGCCGCGATTCGCCACGCCTTCATCTTCTGCTTCCTCATCCATGCCGTCGCCACAAGCAAACTCGCATCGATAAGCAGATTCATCAAAAAAATAAGATCGATATAGACAACCAAGCGGCATTCACCTGCCTAGGTAGATGGTTATCAGTATAAAGATGTCTGTCTATAAAGTCTGTCTAAAATTGGGAGTAGATTCGCACTAATTTTGTCGAGCCGAAGTAAAAGAAAGAAAGGTTCCCAAGAGTTTCGATTGGAGGCAAAAACTCTTAAACGATAGCAAAAAAAGACCTTGTCCCATCTTGGGACAAGGTCTTCGGGGAAGACGAATCGTCTTATCTTATTCGTTGTTATTCCGCGAACGGTTGCGGAGGAACGTCGGAATATCAAGTTGATCTCCGGAAGGCTGGTTGCCAAACGGTCTCAGCGATGAAGCCTGACGGCTATCCTGCTGCGGCTCGGGGACACTCGGAGCGGCCGCCGGTTTACGGACCGACGAAGCTTGATGCTTAGGCTCGAAGCCGGTGGCGATCACTGTCACTTTGATTTCTTCCTTCATATTTTCATCGATGATAGCGCCAAAGATCATATTCACTTCCGGATCGGAAGCGGAAATAACGATTTCAGCCGCTTCATTGACTTCATACAAGGACAGGTTTGCCCCACCCGTAATATTCATGATTACGCCGCGCGCACCTTCGATGGAAGTTTCAAGCAGCGGGCTCATGATCGCTTTACGAGCCGCTTCCGCCGCACGGTTCTCGCCGGTAGCAAGACCGATGCCCATTAATGCCGACCCACGTTCGGTCATAATCGTCTTCACGTCCGCAAAGTCAAGGTTGATAAGCCCCGGCACGGCGATCAGGTCGGAGATGCCTTGGACGGCTTGACGCAGAACATTATCCGCTTCACGGAAAGCTTCGAGCATCGGAGTTTTCTTATCGACAATTTCCAGCAAACGATCGTTAGGAATGACGATCAGCGTATCTACTTTTTCTTTCAGAGCTTCAATGCCCAGCTCCGCTTGGGAAGACCGTTTGCGTCCTTCGAACGTGAACGGACGAGTAACGACCCCTACCGTAAGCGCTCCGCATTCTCTAGCGATTTCAGCGATAACCGGAGCTGCGCCGGTACCCGTACCGCCGCCCATGCCTGCGGTAACGAATACCATATCGGCGCCTTTTAACGTATTGGCAATCAAATCGCGGGACTCTTCGGCGGCTTTTTTGCCGACATCCGGATTGGCGCCGGCACCGAGTCCACGCGTCAATTTATCCCCGATCTGCAATTTATGCTCGGATTTGGCCAAATGCAGCGCCTGGGCATCCGTATTTACCGTAATGAACTCTACGCCCTGCACGCCGTTTTCGATCATCCGGTTAACGGCGTTGCTTCCGCCGCCGCCTACACCGATGACTTTAATTTGAGCCAAACTTTCCATTTCAAAATCAAATTCCAACATACTATTCCATCTCCCCCTCAATGTCCATGGATGGCCCGTTCATCATCCCTGATCCGCTATATAAATTCACTGAATAAATTTTTAAGCCGTTCCACCAAGCCCGTCTTCCGGGCGGATTTCGGACTTCCCGAAGCTTTGGCGGTTGTCGTCTTCTTCGGTCCGGAATTCCGGACCCGGATGTTCTTGATGACTTTATAAAGAATGCCTACACCGCCGGTAAACCCCGGATCGCGAACGCCGATATAATCCGGCACGGCAATCCGTACGGAAGTGGCCAGTTCATCTTGGGCAACCTTAAGAAGTCCCGGCATCGAAACGGTTCCTCCCGTAAGGATATACCCTCCGGGCAACTCGTTGTACCCCAGTCGCTTTACTTCCTGGCGGATCAGTTGAAATATCTCCTGCACCCGCGGCTCCGCAATGGCCGCAAGATCCTCTTGCGTGAACTCCTTGTCCACATTGCTTCCGATTCGCGTCACCTTGAAGGTGACATCCGCCGCAGCGTCTTCGATCGAAGCGCAACCGTACTTCAGCTTCACTTTTTCCGCCTGTTCGGTTAGCGTACGAAGTCCGTAAGCAATGTCATTCGTTATAAATTCTCCCCCTATCGGAAGCGTGGATGTCGCTACGATTGTGCCGCTTTCAAACACAGCGATCGTTGTTGAGCCTGCGCCGATATCCACCAGCACGGAGCCAATGCCTTTCTCGTCCTTGGATAACGCAAGCTGACCTGCTCCAAGCGACAGCAAAACGAGGTCATGAACTTTCAGACCGGACTTCTCTACGCAGCGAAGCAGATTATGTATCGCCGTCTTTGCCCCCGTAATAATTGTGGCTTCCACTTCCAGGCGTACCCCGATCATGCCGCGGGGATCCTGAATGCCTTCAAGCCCGTCTACTACGTATTGCTTGGCAACTACGTCGATAATTTCCCGTTCCGGAGGCAGCGCGATGACTTCGGCCGCTTTCATGACCCGCTCGATGTCCTCTTCGCCAATCTCACGGTCTTCGTTTTGAACGGTTACAACTCCGTGGCTCGTTTGGAGTCCGATGTGATTTCCCGAAATGCCGACATACACTTCCGATATCTGAATGCCTACCATTCTTTCCGCATGATCAACAGCGCTGCGGATCGATTGGACGGTCTGGTCAATATCTACTATCGCGCCTTTTCGAATTCCTTCCGAGTCGGCAGATCCAACCCCAATAATATTAAAGGTTCCATTACTGATTTCCCCAATAATAGCACGAACTTTGGATGTACCGATGTCCAAACTAACAATGATGTCATTGTTGCTCAAGCCCCTGGCACCTCCTATTTCCCATTAAAAATATTATAGCCTAGTAATAAATGCACTCTCTACATATTCAACACGGTTACTTCTTTCCCTCTTTTTTCTACAAATTTTTTAGCTTCCAACTTTTACAATAAAGCCCGCCGAAGAACCGTAAACTCGAAATGAAAGAGGGTAGGCCGACACGCAAAAATCAGAAGAAAAAAGAAGGAGAAAGGAAACTAGCCCATAAAATGTATTTTAACATTGTTTTTCACTCATGAGTAGTATCATTTTGTTCATTTTGCTCATCGTCCGGCGCGTTGTAAGGAACGTACGAATCGGCGTCAAGCATTGTCAGTCTGCCTGGATCCTGAGCCTCCAGGATCATATTCATATATTCCGCTTTTTTGGCAAGCAGCGATATGGCCGATATCACTTCAAAGCGGGAGCGGGTGTACATTTTGATGCGGTCGGGATAGGACAGCGTCGGAGACGGTGAGATTTCGGAAATGTCTGCCGTCAGGTTGTCCGGAATTTCCGCAAGTTTACTGCAAAGCTTCGAGAGATAGGGATCGTCTTCTTTCCAGCCGGTCAGAATAGGCTTGTCCACAGGGGCTCCGTTTTTCAGGTCAATCTTTGTGCCATTGGCCAGAAGCCCCTTGATTTGTCCATTGTCCGATAGTTCATACGCCGATAGCGGATATTCCTCAATGCGTATTTGAATCGAGCCCGGAAAAGACTTGTTTACGTCTACCTGTTTGATCGACTTGATTTCCGACAATTTATGTCGGATGTTATCCGCACTGACTCCAAAATACGGACTGCCTACCTGAATCCCGGTTTTTGTCAGCAACTGCGCATCCGTCTCATATGTATTTCCTTCAAAAGTAATAACGGAAACTTTGCTCAGAGAGGAACGAAAAAAAAGTACGCACAGCAAAGACAAAAACAACAGAAATAGAATCGTTTTGATTTTTCGGCCGCTTTTCTTTTTGGGAACAGGTTCTTTAAGGGCAGGTATATTGGCTTTTGGCATATCATTTCTCCGTTAAGTTCTGAATAAGTACTACAAAAGCCGATGATCCCCTCCGGCGGAGGGGAACGTCTCAGGCCTTCCTTATGCTAAATCAAGCTGCTTCAGCACGGGGGTTTCCCGGTTTACGACGCCCCCCAGGCGCTGGAACATCGTTTCGATTCGGTCATAACCGCGGTCGATATGATGAACCTGCTCCACGACCGTTTTGCCCTGGGCGGCCAACCCGGCGATCACAAGCGCAGCACCGGCTCTCAGGTCCGTCGCTTCCACCGTTGCACCGTACAATCTGGGGACACCCCGGATAAACGCGGCGTTCAGGTCGACCGAAATATCCGCGCCCATTCGTACAAGTTCATCTACGTGTTTGAATCTGCCTTCAAACACCGTTTCCTTCATCAGGCTCATTCCGTCCGCCAATGCAAGCAATACCATAATCTGAGATTGCAAATCCGTAGGGAAAGACGGGTACGGAGAAGTGACAATCCGTTCCACGGCTTTGGGACGTCCGACGCTGCTTACCGTAATTATATCATTGTATGCTCCGATTTGAACACCGGCGCGGCGAAGCACGTGCAGCAGCGATACCAAATGCGCGGGATTGCTGTGGGTAAGCGTCACGCTGCCGCGGGTGGCCGCTGCCGCAATGAGTGCCGTTCCGGCGACAATCCGGTCAGGGATAATCTCATACTCGCAAGGATATAACCGTTCTACGCCGCGGATCGTTATCGTGTCCGTTCCGGCCCCGATCAGACTCGCGCCCATGGCGTTCAGAAAATTTTGCAGGTCCTGGATCTCCGGCTCCCGCGCGGCATTGGTAATCACTGTCGTACCTTCCGCCATCGCTGCAGCCATCATGATATTCTCCGTTGCGCCTACGCTTGGAAAATCGAGATGAATGTCGGTGCCAACCAGCTTATCGGCTTTGCACCAAATTTGCGAATCTCTCTCTTCGATCGCTGCCCCGAGTGCTTCAAGACCTTTGAGATGCAGATCGATCTTTCTCTCCCCAATCGCGCAGCCGCCAGGTTGATAAATGCATACCTCGCCAAACCTGGCAAGGAGCGGACCCATCAAAAAGATGGAAGAACGCATCTGCTTCATCAAGTCTTCCGGCACATGGCTGGAATCCGCGCTCCCCGTATCGATGATGACCGTGTCGCCTTTATGGACCGCTCTGCAGCCCAGGCGGCTCAGAATCCCAAGCATCACGTCAATGTCGAGTAAGCGGGGAACGTTTCGAAGTTGCACCATGCCTTCTGACAGCAGGCTCGCTGCCATAATCGGCAGTGCGGCATTTTTCGCTCCATGGATACGTATGGATCCTGAGAGGGGTCTCCCGCCTTCAATCACCAATTTGTCCAATGTATCACCTCCGAATTTACCGTTCGCCCACGAAGAAGACCTCCGGCACCAAAGCGACCCCTGATCTCTCCGCGATGGTGCCTTTGATCTGCTCCATAAGCGCAAGAACGTCCTCTGCTGTCGCTTGCCCGGTGTTGACGATGAAATTGGCATGCAGCGTGGACACCTCGGCCCCTCCGACTCGAAAACCTTTCAAGCCCGCAGCTTCAATCAGTCTAGCTGCATGGTCTCCAGGCGGGTTGCGGAATACGCTGCCCGCGCACGGCTGCTGCAGCGGCTGCGTCTTACGCCGCCGGTCCTTGTAAGCCGCCATGGCGGCGGCGATTTCCAGCCGGTCTCCTTCGGCAAGCGAAAATTGGGCTTTCGCCACGATGCCGCGTTGTTCGTGCAGAATCGAGTGGCGATAGGCAAATTTCATATCCTCCGCGGTATACGTGGCCATTTCACCGGTTTCCAGAACAATTTCAGCGGATTTGAATATCCGTGACACATCAGACCCATGGGCGCCGGCGTTCATGTATACGGCGCCTCCCACCGTTCCGGGAATGCCGCCGGCAAATTCCAGGCCGGTCAGGCCCGCTTTTCCGGCCATAACGCTCAGTCTGACGAAGGAAGCCCCCCCGCCGGCTTCAATCTCCGTTCCTCTAAATTGAATGTTCTCCAGCTCTGAGCCCAATTTGATGACAGCTCCTCTGATGCCATTGTCCGAGACGAGCATATTGGAGCCCTTGCCCACCAACATCCAAGGAATCCGTTCTTCGTGCAGCAAGCGAACGAGCGTCTGCAGTTGTTGAGTATTCTCGGGAATGATCATGGCGTCGGCCGGTCCGCCGATTTTCCAAGTTGTATATTTCGACATAGGTTCACCCGGCAATACCTTTCCGACGTCCTGGCTTGTCAATTTCGCTATCCACTGCTGCATCGTAATAATCCTCCTTGATTGGGTATGGCGGCTTTTTGCGCCGGCTTCACGGTGGCTGCGAGTTTTTGGAGAGCGCCGCATGGTCGGCCGGCAGCCCGGATCTTCCGGAGCCGGCGGAAAACCTTTCGGGTCAGGCCCGCTCCGGTATGGATTGTCACGATTTATAAAGTATCTTATGCCTTTCCGGCGGAAGTGTGACAATCGCCCAGACGCGCCGCTTGGATCGCGTTTATCTTCGTTCTTCCGTATTCTGGCTAATTCGCCGCATCTCTTCCACGATTAAATGGGCAGACTCCGGCTTGCCGAGACGGCGTGAAGCATCCGCCATCGATGCATGAAGCTTCATATCGTTCATAATGCGTTCAATCGAGCCGAACAGTTTTTTTCCATCAAGCTCCGGCTCCAAAATCACTTCGGCCGCCCCGGCCTTTTCCAGGGTTCTGGCGTTCTTCTCCTGATGATTGTTGGTTACGTTCGGAGAAGGGATCAAAATGGAGGGAATGCCCAGCGAATTGATTTCCGCCAAAAAGGAAGCTCCGGCCCGGTTAACGATCAGCGAAGTCGCCGCAAGCACCTCGGGCATGTTGTGAATATAAGGGAGCACCTGCAAATTGGCCGGAATTTCGCCCGTTTTGGCTCGGATCGCTTCCTGAGTCGATTCGTAGTAATTGTCGCCGGTCACAAAGACGAAGCGGACATGCCTAGCTCGCTCCAGGTACGAAGCCATCTCAATCATAGCCTCATTAATCGCTCGCGCGCCCCGGCTTCCTCCGACAACGACAACAATGGAACTGCTCTTCGGCAGCCCCAGGGAATCGTAGCCATTATTTTTATCGGCCTCATACACCGTCGTCGCTCGCGGATTTCCTGTATAAACAGTGTTTTTCGCTCCGGGGAAAGCGTCTCCCGATCCCTTGAAGCTAACCGCCACGGACGACACATATTTGCTCAAAAATTTGTTGGTCAATCCGGGAACGGCATTCTGCTCGTGGATGATGGTCGGTATGCCCAGTTTGGCAGCGGCGTAAACGACCGGGCCGCACACATACCCGCCAGTACCGATGACAACGTCGGGGCGAAATTCGCGCAGCAGCTTCTTGGAGGTCTGAACCCCTTTAATAAACCGCATGACCGTTTTCACATTATCCAAAGACAGCTTCCTGCGGAAGCCGGTAATATCGATCGCTTCAAAAGGAATATTCTCTTTCGGAACCAGAGAGCTTTCCAGCCCCCTTTTCCCGCCGATGTATAGAAATTCGGACTCGGGATATTCCGCAGCGCATTGGCTTGCGACGGCCAGCGCCGGATAAATGTGCCCTCCGGTTCCGCCGCCGCTCAGTACGACGCGCATAATCTCACCTCGCATAACGGGATAAATTCAGTAAAATGCCTAACGCCGTCAACATCAGCGTAAGCGATGAGCCGCCATAGCTGATGAGCGGCAGCGTGATGCCGGTGACCGGCATGAGGCCGATAACGACACCGATGTTGATGACCACCTGCACGGCGACCATTCCCACGATCCCGACGGCCAGCAAGCTCCCGAACGTATCGTCCACGGTCATAGCCACCCTCATGCCTCGCCACACCAAAATTAGAAACAGCAGCAGAACGATCATGCCGCCGATGAACCCCAGTTCTTCCGCCAGTATGGAAAAAATAAAGTCCGTTTGAGGTTCCGGCACATACGCATATTTTTGGCGGCTCATGCCGAGTCCCAGTCCGGCCAGCCCTCCGGGACCAATCGCATAAAGGGATTGGATGATCTGATACCCGGCGCCGAGCGGGTCGGACCATGGATCCAGAAACGCCGTAATCCGCTGCAGCCGATAGGGGGCGGCCAGGATCAGACCGGCGAAGCCCAGCGCGCCTATCGCGGCAAGTCCGGCCAAATGCCGGATTTTGGCCCCCGCCGTAAACACGATGAGCAGCGAAGCGCCCAGCATGACCGTGCCTGTCCCCAAATCGGGCTGCAGCATGGTCAGGCCAAACGCCGTCCCGATTACGGCCAGCGGCGGAAGCAAGCCGCGAAAGAAATTAGTAATCTGGTAATCTTCTTTGCTCAGCCAAAAAGAGAGAAACAAAATCATGCCGAGCTTCATGAACTCGGAAGGCTGAATTCCGAAGGAGCTGATCCCGAGCCAGCTTCTCGCGCCCCCGCGCACCACCCCGATTCCGGGGATCAGCACGATCACCAGCAGCCCGAAGCAGATGAACAAGCCGATTTTGGCGTATTTGCGCAGCACCCGGTAATCCAGGTTCATGGTAAAAAACATCGCCACTAAGCCGAGTACCGCAAACAGCAGCTGGCGCTTTACGAAATAGAAAGAATCTCCGTGATCATGAAAACCTAACACGGAACCGGCGCTGTAAACCATCACGATTCCGATTGCAAGCAAGCCTAAAATACTGGCCATCAGCCAAAAATCAGGCGCCAAACGGCTCTTGCCCATCGTGGATGCCACCTCTTAACGAAAAGTAGGGGCTTTTCCACCCCCCTACTTAAAGGGTATGCACCGCCTCTTTAAAAATGCGTCCACGCTCTTCATAGGAAGAGAACATATCCCAGCTGGCGCAAGCCGGCGAGAGCAGTACGGCGTCCCCCGGCGTTGCCAGGGCGGCCGCTTCCTTAAGCGCGGTACGCAGCGTTTCCGCGGCGCTGTCTCCAGTATCGACAAGCACAATATCGATTAGACCCGCTAGATTTGCAACATGGCCGATTTTCTCTTTCGTTTGCCCGATAGCCACTACCGCCTTTACCTTCTCTTTGAAAACTTGCAGCAATTCCATATAATCCGAACCTCGGTCCAGCCCGCCCGCAATCAGGACGACCCTGCTCGTTAACGCGCCCAGTGCCATGACGGTTGCTTTCGAGTTCGTCGCTTTGGAATTATTGTAATAGACAACCCCCTGCTTCTCGTCAACGTACTCCAGCCGATGCTCTACCCCCCGGAAAGCGCGCAGCGGCGAAACAAGCGCCTCGGGGGACGCGCCCGCGGCCAGCGAAGCCGCGACGGCCGCCAAAGCGTTCTCCACATTAAATCGTCCGGGAAGTGCGATTTCTTGTATATCGACGATCTTGCGGATTTCTCCGTCTGAATTCCGGTACATGATGCTCCGCGAAACCTCGTCTTCCACTCCGGGAACATACGAAGGGTGGACATACACGCTTTCCGTCTTCAATTCCTCGGTCATGGAGAAAGGAAACAGTTTCGCCTTGATATAAGGCACGAGTTCACGGCACACAGGGTCGTCCCAATTGATCACAGCCCGATCGGTCTCAAGCTGGTTGGCAAACAGCTTGGCTTTGGATCCTATGTAATCATCCATCGTGCCGTGGTAATCCAGATGCGTCTCCGCTACATTCAGCAAGCAAGCAACCGCAGGCCGAAACTCCTGGGTCCCCTTGAGCTGAAAGCTGCTGAGCTCGACGACCATCCAGTTGTCCCGATCGGCATCCGCAGCCGCTTCGCATAGCGGAGTGCCGATGTTGCCGGCAACGATAGGCCGGAGTCCGGCGGCTTCCAGCATTTTGCCGATCCACGTCGTCGTGGTCGTCTTGCCGTTGGAGCCGGTGATGCCGATCATAGGCGCCGCGCACAAGCGATAAGCGACTTCAACTTCGGTGACCACGTCGATCCCGAGTTCCAGCGCTTTGGCGACAGGCGGCGCGGTATATGGAATGCCGGGATTTTTGACGACCAGTTCCACGCCGGGATGGATCAGCCCTTCCGGATGTCCCCCGCATACAACAGAAATTCCCAAAGCCTCCAATTCGGTTGCTTCGGGACATTGTTCTCTGTCTTTCCTATCGTTCACCGTAACGACGGCTCCATGCTGATGCAGGGTTTTGGCAACCTGGACGCCGCTTTTGGCCAAACCGAGCACGACTACCTGCCGTCCCCGGTATTCTTCTGGATGATTCATTTTTTACAACCCCTTGTTTAAGTAAAGTCCAATTCCCGCCAATACGAGGCCTACAACCCAAAAAGTAACCACTACCCGCCATTCCGACCAGCCTGACAGCTCGAAATGATGATGGATCGGGCTCATTTTGAAAATCCGTTTTCCCCGGGTTTTGAAAGAAACGACCTGAAGGACGACGGACAGCATTTCGATAACGAAAATACCGCCGATGATCAAGAAAAGCAGCTCGCTTTTGGTAATGATCGACACCGCGGCAATCGCCCCGCCAATCCCGAGCGAACCGGTATCGCCCATGAACACTTTGGCCGGATGAGCGTTAAATACGAGAAAGCCAAGCACCGCGCCGATCATGGCCGCCGCGCATACCGCGGCAGGAATGGAGGTCGCCTGCATGGCAATCACCGCAAACGCCCCGAACGCAATCGCGCTTACGCCGGAGAGCAAGCCGTCCAGACCGTCGGTAAAGTTAACCGCGTTGCTGATCGCCAGCATCATAACGACAATAAAAGGATAATAAAACCAAGGGCCAAGATCAAACGAGGCCTGGGTTCCCGGAATCCCGATCGCCGTGCTGTGCCCTTCAGAAATGAGCAGCGCGCAGACAATAGCGGAAAACAGGATCTGTCCGAACAGCTTCTGCTTAGGCGTCAGTCCCAGTGATCGTTTGAAGACGATTTTGATATAGTCATCGAGAAAGCCAACCAGGCCAAAGCCTAAGGTAGCTACCAGCAAAACGTAAAAATCCATGTTTACGACGGAAAACTTCAAAAAAGACAATGTAAACGCCAATATGATAATGATACCGCCCATCGTTGGCGTACCGGCTTTTTTAAGATGACTTTGCGGTCCCTCGCCGCGAATTTGCTGGCCGAATTTCATTCGACGAAGTAAAGGAATAAAGAGCGGAGCCGAAATGACGGCCAGTATAAAAGAAACGCCGATCGTTAACAGTATGAGTCCAAAATCCATGGGATCACCCTCCTTTCGCGCAAGATCAATGATGAAGATCGTTATTTTTAACCGCGTCCACGACTTCCTCGAGCTTCATGCCGCGGGAAGCTTTGACCAGCAGCACGTCGCTGGGGCGCAGCATCGGAATAAGCCGCTGAATGAGCTTGGCTTTGTCCGTAAACGAATGAATACGGTCCGCCTCCAAGCTTTCGGCCGCCCCTTCGGCAATTTTTGCGGCCAGAGGCCCAAACGTAAAGAGCTGATCCACTTTGCCCGGGTTCAGGAAGGTCCCGATTTCCCGGTGAAAGTCTTGCTCTTGCGCTCCCAATTCCAGCATGTCGCCGAGCACCGCGAACTTTCTGGAATAACCCTTCATTTTCTCCAGCACGCCGATGGCGGCTCTCATAGAAGTCGGGCTGGCATTGTAGGCATCATTCAGAATCGTAATCCCGCTGATCCCGGTAATCATTTCGATCCGCATGCCGGTCAGTTCCACATATCGCAGCCCTTCCCGGATCGAGGCTTCGCTGACCCCGTAATGCCGGGCAACGGTTAAAGCGGCGAGCGCGTTCACTACGTTATGTTCTCCGAGCAAAGGAAGTTCCAATGCCGAATCTCCGCCTAGATGAGAGGTGAATAGAATGCCGCTTTCCATGAACATCATCCCGCTCGGATACTCGTCATTGCCATGGCTTAAGCCAAACGTCGCCGTAACAAGGCTGGACGGTTTCTTCGTTTCCGGCTCGGCCAGCACTTCGGTGATTAGAGGTTCGTCCCCATTATAAATAAACAAGCCCCCAGGCTTCATCCCCGAGAGGATTTCTAGCTTGGCGCGAGCGATTTCTTTTCTGGAGCCTAGCTGCAAGAGGTGGGACTCGCCGATGTTGGTCACGACGGCAGTCTCCGGCTCGGCCAGCTTCGAAAGCAATTCAATTTCATAGCGGCCGCTCATGCCCATTTCGAGCACGGCGAAATCCGTATCCGCCGGCATGGCCAGAATCGTCAGCGGCAAGCCGATATGATTGTTGAAATTGCCTTTGGTTTTGTGTACTTTATAAGTCGTCGACAACAGGGCGAAAACGAGATCTTTAGTCGTCGTTTTTCCATTGCTACCCGTAATGCCGATCACTTTAGCTTTCGTTTCGTGAAGATAGGACTTGGCGAGAGATTGCAGCGCCTCAAGCGTGTTCCCGACAAGCACGGCCGGACCGGGCGGAGTTCCTTTGGTCTTCTCCCACAATACGGCTCCCGCTCCCGCCGACAGGCAGCCTGCGGCGAAGTCGTGGCCGTCGAACTTTTCTCCTTTCAAAGGAACAAACAGACACCCCTTCGAAATATGCCGGGAGTCGGTAACAACCCCCTGTATGGAAATGTCGGAATCGTCCGTTCTCCAAACCTGTCCGCCGCACATCGCGGCAATATCCGCTAAGTTTCTACTAATCACTTTGCCAAACCCCTTATCGCTTCTTTTGCTACGATCCGATCATCAAAATCGAGCACTTCGGTTCCGATCAATTGATAGGTTTCATGACCTTTCCCCGCAATCAATACTACATCTTCACGGCTTGCCATTTCAATAGCCTTTTGGATAGCCTCCCGGCGGTCGACAATCAGCTCGTAGCGGTCGGCAGGCACCTTGTCGTCCTGCAGTCCGCGTTTGATATCCTGCAGGATTGCTGCCGGATCCTCCGTGCGCGGATTGTCGGAAGTGACGATCACATGCTGCGCGTATTTCGCCGCAATCCGCCCCATAATCGGACGTTTGGTCCGGTCCCGGTCTCCACCGCAGCCAAATACGCAAATCACGCGTCCCTTGGCGAATTCATTGACGGTACGGAGCACGTTCTCGAGGCCATCGGGAGTATGGGCGTAGTCGACGACCACCGCGAAGGATTGGCCTTCGTCAACCGCCTCGACCCGTCCCTCTACGCCTTTGATGGATTCCAGGCTGGCTTTGATTTGCTCCAGCGGAATGCCTTCCAAAAGGGTGGCGGATATGGCTGCCAGCGCGTTATACACATTGAATTTGCCGATCATTCGAAGAGAAATGTCGGCGCTGCCTTGGTAGGTGTCCACATGGAACGAAGTTCCTTTGGAAGTAATTGAGATATTGGAGGCGCGCACGTCCGCTTCATGTTCGACGCCATAGGTTATCGTCTCGGCTGCCGTCAATTTGGCAAAATACTCGGCTGCCGGATCGTCGGCGTTCAAAACCGCATAGCTGCGCTCCTGCGGATCGGCGGCATAGGTATTGCCAAGCCGCGAGAAAAACAATCCTTTGGCGCTTCGATATTCATCCATCGTTTTATGATAGTCCAGATGATCCTGGGTTAAGTTCGTAAATACCGCAGTGCGGAACTTGGTCCCCTTCACGCGCCCTTGTTCAAGAGCATGCGAGGACACTTCCATGACGCAATAAGTCGCTCCGCCTTCGGCCATGCGATTCAAATAGCATTGCAAATCCAGCGATTCCGGCGTCGTCCCGGACATCGGATAGGTTTGGCCGGCAAATTTGCGCTGGATCGTGCCGATAAGTCCCGTTTCTTCTCCCCGATCCTGCAAAATCCGCTCGATCAGATAGGTCGTCGTCGTTTTGCCGTTGGTGCCCGTGACGCCGATAACCTTCATGCGGCAGCTGGGCGTGCCGAAAAAGACATTGCTCAGCACCGCCATGGCCAGACGGCTGTCTTTCGCCTTCAGCTGCGGCAGCGGAATTTCGTTTAGCCAACGCTCCACGACAAGGGCCGACGCGCCTTTTTCTGCTGCCTGCCGCGCGTAATCATGACCGTCTACCGTATGTCCCGGCAGGCAGACAAACAAATCGCCGGCCTGGATTTTACGGGAATCGATCGCGATACCGGTACAATCCGCATCCTTTTCGCCGCGTATTTCCGAAGCCGTTAAAAAAGTAGCTAGTTCTTTTAAAAGCATAGGTACCCCTCCGTCAAATAAAAAGCATAACACCTATTATATATTATCACCAAAAAATGTATAGTTCAGGAAGATTATTCACTGTCATCAAGTTCTTTCTCCGCATCGGCTTCGCTGCCCATGTAAATGCGGATGGTCGAGCCCTTTTCGACCCGTGCGCCTGCCTTTGGAGCCTGATTGATGACAACATTGCCTGCGCCGGATCTTGCCAGATTGAAGTTCATGTTCATGTCTTCGTAAATATCCTCGGTTGTATGCCCGATCAAATCGGGAACCGTTACAATCGGAGTCTCCCCGTACTTGAATTTTTTGGCGACCTGATCTTTGCGGGGCGGAACCTTCATGTATTCCAGCGTATCCTCCATGATATTGCGCACGATCGGCGCGACAACCACGCCGCCGAACTGAATGCCCTGCGGGTTGTCGATCGCCGTATATACGACGATTTGCGGATCGTCCGCCGGAGCGAAGCCGATAAAGGAGACGATATGCTCGTTCGGAGAGTAGCGCCCGTTTACGACCTTTTGCGCCGTCCCGGTTTTGCCGCCCACACGATAGCCGTCGATAAAGGCGTTTCCGCCGGTGCCGTTGGCAACGACGCTTTCCAAAGCGGAACGCACCTGCTTCGAGGTCTCTTCCGAAATGACCTGTCGTACGAGCTGCGGCTGGTTCTCTTCGACGATTTCTCCCGTTTCCGGGTTGGTCCACGATTTGGCGACGTACGGCTTATACAGCTTCCCCCCGTTGATCGCGGCGGAAACCGCGGTAATCTGCTGAATCGGCGTCACCGATACGCCTTGCCCAAACGAGGTCGTCGCCAGTTCCACCGGTCCGACCTGCGGCAGTTTAAAAAGAATTCCGTTCTCTTCCCCGCTCAGGTCAATGCCCGTTTTGGTCCCGAATCCGAAATTTTTAATGTATTGAAACAAGGTTTCCTTGCCGAGCCGCTGCCCAAGGGCAACAAACCCCGGGTTGCAGGAATTCTCGACCACCTGCAGAAAGGTCTGGCTGCCGTGTCCGCCCTTTTTCCAGCAGCGAAGCGTAGCTCCGGCGATTTTGACATATCCGGGGTCGAAAAACCGGTCATGCAGCAAATTCACCTTTTTCTCCTCCAGCGCGGCAGCCAGCGTGATGATTTTAAAGGTCGACCCCGGTTCATAGGTCATCCAGATGGGAAGATTCCGGTTATATACCGAGGAATCGTAATTCTGATAATCGGCCGGCTCATACCCCGGCCGGGCGGCCATGCCGAGAATCTCGCCGGTTTTCGGATTCATGGCGATCGACAACGCCGAGTCCGGATTCAAACGCGCCATGGCCTGATCCAACTCGCGCTCCATAATGCTCTGGATCGACTTGTCGATCGTCAGTTCCAGGTTCAGGCCGTCCTTGGGCGGCACATACTTTTCCGAAGATCCCGGCATCAATCTTCCGCCGGCATCCGAAAGGTACGAGACACTGCCGTTCATCCCGCTCAACAGGTTATCGTACTTGTTTTCTATACCCGTCAGTCCCTGATTGTAGCTGCCGGTAAAGCCTAGAATATGCGCCGCGAGCCCGCCGAAGGGATAGTATCTTTTGTTATCCTCGGCGACAACAATACCCGGGAGAGCCAAATCACGAATTTGCTGGGCTTTTTCCATCGTAATTTTGCGTCCGCCGGGTTGCAGCCTGACTATGGATTCTTTTTTCGTAATGACCTTGAGGATTGCATCCTCGCTCATGCCAAGCAGCGGCGCCAGACTTTTGGCCGTCGTTTGCGGCAGCTTGATCTGAACCGGAATCGCCATGACGGTCGGTGTCGTAATATTGTATGCAAGAACGTTGCCGTTCCGGTCGCTGATTTCGCCCCGCTTCGCCGAATAAGGGATGTTCCGGCGCCAGGAATCCTCCGCCTTGGCCGACAATTCCGCGCCTTGACCGATCTGTACGTAAGCCAGCCGTACCGCTAATGCCGCAAACAGCACGCACAGCATCATCAACAACCAGAACAGTCTTCGTCTGACAATGACTTTAGAAATTTTCATAGGCTGCCCCCTATTCCATCCTGTCTCATGAATGAATGTTTTCATCTCATGAATATTCAGGACAAACAGGGGTTAGAACAAGCTACGGCGACCCGGGGGCTTCTCCTCCTTGAGCGTCCTCACCGCCGTCCGTTTCATCCGGTTGACCGGCTTCGCCGTTACTCGGCGCAGGCGGTTCCAAGGTAAGCTCCACGCTCCTCTGTCCGTTCGCCTGGGTGGCTTTTTGGGAGACGACATACCCTTCGCCTTTCGCCGTGGCCTGAATTTGCAAAACCGACAGTAATTCCAAGGCGTCCCGCAGCGACTCTCCTTTCAGACTCGGAATGGCGATGTCCTTGCCCTCTTCCGTAAGAAGGTAGACGAATTGCCCGGATTTAAGCGTGCTGTTCGCCTTCGGAAACTGGGATAGCACGTTCGTTCCGCTGCCCAGAGTAGCATACGAGATCCCTTTGCTCTTAAGAAGATCCTTCGCCTGGGTGAGCGTCTTTTCTCCTAAATCCGGCACTTTCGGTCCGCTGTTCGCAGATGCTGTGTTTTTCGCGGCTTCACCGGAAAACTTCTTGGGTACGCCCATATATTGCAAAGTTTGATTCACGATTTTTTTGAAAATCGGGGCCGCCGCCGTACCGCCGCCCAAATCGGAGTCCTTTGGTTCGTCGATCAGGACGATCATGGCAATCTTCGGATCGTCCACCGGCGCGTAGCCGATAAATGAAACGACCTGTTTCGTATAGTCATATTGCCCGTTAACGACTTTTACCGCCGTACCGGTCTTCCCGGCGACGCGGTACCCGTCGATGTAGGCATGCCGTCCGGTGCCGATTTCCTGATCGGATACGACCTGCTCCAGATAGCCGCCCACTTCCTTGGCCGTATCTGTTGAGATGACCTGGCGCACGACTTTCGGCTCCGTTTTGGTCGTTTTCCCGGTCTGCGGGTCGGTGATGGACTTCACCACGTGAGGCTCCATCAATTTTCCTCCGTTGGCTACGGCCGCCACCGCGGTTACCATCTGCAATGGGGTTACCAGCAGCTTGCCGTGGCCATACGACATGGCGGCAAAGTCGGCCTGCTGCACCGGATCCACGATACCGGCCGCTTCGCCCGGCAGCTCGATCCCGGTTTTTTGCCCGAAGCCAAAGCTATCGACATATTGCTTTAAACGTTCGGGGCCAAGCATTTCGTAACCCAGCTTGACGAACGCTACGTTACTGGATCGTTTCACGCCGTCCAGATAGGAGATAGTTCCCCAGCCTTCCCGCTTGATATCGTGGATCGTCTGCCCAGGTACGCGAATGCTGCCCGACTTGTAAGTGGCATTCGGGTTAAACAGACCCTCCTGCACCGCGCCGGCCAAGGTAACGATCTTGAAAGTCGAACCCGGCTCGTAAACGGATTTTATCGCATGATTATAAAAGTTCTTTTGCTCTACGTCTTCCCAATACGCGTTCGGGTTATATGTCGGCATGTTCGCCATGCCCAGGACATTCATCGTTTTCGGATCGACCGCGATTACGGTCATACTGATCGGCTTGAGCTGATCATAAGCTTCTTTCATTGCATCTTCGATATAATACTGTATCGTATCATCGATCGTCAGTTGAATGTTATCGCCGTTTTGGACCGGTGTGTAGATCTCGCTTGCTTTCGGAACCTCGATGCCTCTTCCGTCACTCTTGTATTCAAGCGAGCCGTTTTTCCCTTTGAGCTCATCGTCAAAAAATGCCTCCAGTCCGGAAACCGCCTTTCCCTCCCGGTCGACATAACCGAGCAAATGGGTAGCCAGACTATTTTTCGGGTAATACCGCTTTTGATCTTTGATAATATAGATTCCCGAATCCTCCAGCCCTTTATGCTCTTTCAGGATCTTATTGCTGAACTCTTCCACCTTATCCTTCAGCTCTTGATCGATCTTCCAGCCTTCGTCGTGAATTTCACGCTGTTCGTAAAATGAACCGTCTTTCTTTTTGGCGTTTACGAGCTCCCGCAGCTCACTTTCGTCTTTGCCCAGCAATTCGCCGAGTCCTTCGACCACCTCATCCTGGAGATCGAACTGATTAATGACTTTCGGATTGATCGCTACCGTATAAGCCGGAGCATCGACCGCCAGCACGTCGCCGTTTCGGTCCGTAATCGTCCCGCGGGTCGCGGGCAGTATTTTTTTCGTAGACCAGAGCTGTTCCGCGTGCGCTTCCCAGAAATCCCCCTCTACGATCTGAAGCCAGAATACTCTTCCCATCAATACAGCAAAAAAGAGGGTTATAATTCCCCCTATCAGCAGCGTTCGAAGTTTTATTCTCTTAATCATATGAAGACCTCTTGTCAGTTCGTTATTTCCGAGCCGTAGTCACGCCGTCGGCCGATATCGAGGGAGTCTCCTCCGTACCTGTTCCGGCAGGCGCCTCAACATGGAAGCCCTCCTCCGACGGTTCCACATAACCCAGCTTGGCCGCTTCCTCGGGAATTTGCTCCTCCAGTTTCTCTTTCTGAATGGACAATTCCTTCACCTGAACATTCATCTTCTGAATATCCGAATTAATATTGAACATTTGCCGTTTGATGTTGTAAAGCGAGGTATTTTGCCATAGCAGGCCTCCCATGATCGCGACACAAAATACAACGGTCATCATGTAGAGCAGTTTTTCGCGTACCGGAAGCGTAGAACGTCGGGTGACAACCTTAGTCGTCTCGCGATAGCGCTGGGACGGATAACTGCGTTCTGCTGCTTTCTCTTTGACTGCAAGGTTTCCCCGAGTATAAGCCATTTCACAATTCCCCCACTAACGTTTGTAATTTCTCCGCTACGCGCAATTTTGCCGATCGCGCCCTTGGATTCAGCTCCAGTTCCTCTTCTGAAGGAACCAGCGGCTTCCGGTTGACCAACTTCAGCTGTCCTTTCCCGCCGCATACGCACATCGGAAAATCGGGAGGACACGTGCATTTCTCAACATATCCCGCAAAAATTTGTTTGCAAATCCGGTCCTCCAGCGAATGGAAGGTAATAACCGACACCCTTCCTTCCGGAGCCAAGCAGCGAATCGCTGCGTGAAGCCCTTCCTCGAAGGCGCCAAGCTCGTCGTTTACCGCAATTCGCAGCGCCTGAAAACTGCGCTTGGCGGGATGCCCGCCTGTTCTTCTCGCCGCCGCCGGAATTCCTTCCTTGATGAGCTCAACGAGCTGTTCCGTCGTTTCGACCGGCTCGGTCAGGCGTTTATCCGCAATCACTTTCGCGATTCTCCTGGAAAACTTTTCTTCTCCATATTGAAACAAGATACGAGCAATTTCGCGTTCCGGCCAGGAGTTGACAATTTCTCTCGCCGTAAGCTCCGCCGATTGGTCCATCCGCATATCCAGCGGTGCGTCTGCGTTATAGCTGAAACCGCGCTCTCCTTCGTCAAATTGCGGCGAAGAAACACCCAAGTCGAACAACACGCCGTCAACCTGAGGCACACCGTTCAGTTTAGGAACCTCGTCAAGCTCTAATAGCTTTTGCTCGAGATAACGAAAGTTGCTCTTCACTAAAGTTAACCTGTCCGCATAAGAAGCAAGATGCTCCTTAGCATTCTCCAGCGCCCAATCATCCTGATCGAAGGCAATTAGCCTGCCGCCCTCGGTGAGCTTGGACAATATGACCGCACTGTGGCCGCCGCCTCCCAGCGTGCAATCCACGTAAATTCCGTCAGGCTTGATGCGCAGCCCTTCTGTCGCTTCTTTTTTAAGCACCGTGATGTGATGGAACACGACTGCAGCCCTCCAGACTGTTCAAAGTTGTAATTCGTTCATAGACTAAAAGTTAAAATCTACCAGCTTCTCGGCAATTTCGTTAAAGGTTTCTTCGGACTGTCCAAAATACTGCTCCCATGTATCCTTGCTCCAGATTTCCACCCGGTTGGATACGCCGAGAACGACGCAGTCCTTTTCCAGCTTGGCGTATTGCCTTAAATTTCCGGGCAGGTTTACCCTTCCCTGTTTATCCCACTCGCATTCCGTCGCCCCCGAGAAAAAAAACCGGGTGAACGCGCGCGCGTCGGATTTCATCAGCGGCAGGGCCTTCAGCTTCTGTTCCAGCGCTTCCCACTCCTGAATCGGATATACGAAAAGGCACTGGTCAAGCCCGCGGGTGACGACGAAAGAGCTTCCGAGGAGATCACGAAACTTAGCCGGAATAATAATCCGACCTTTATCGTCAATGCTATGTTGGAATTCCCCCATAAACATTGGATGACTCACTCCTTACCTCTTTCCCCCACTTTGCACCACTTTACACCACTTTGATAAGTAACTATTCTGCGTTAAGCTCTAAAATCCTTCTGGAGTTCGAAATTTTTAAAAAGAAGGGAGAATAGTCCCGCATACGCGGCATAGATACAGAAGGTTGATTAGGTCTTTTTTCATGTCTGCAATAGGCTTTTTCGCTCCAAATTTAAGCTTGTTATGTCCAATCCATGAAGACGGCAAAAAAGCCCCTCCCCACAACCGGAGTTATGGGGAAGGGCCTTAGGTACGGAACTTTAGCGCTGCCGAAGACCTATTAATGCTCCTGCCAGCTGGCCAAATAAGTGCGCTGCTCTTGAGTCAGGGTGTCGATTCCGAGTCCCAGACTCTCAAGTTTGAAACGAGCTACCTGTTCATCCAGTTCGTAAGGCACATTGACGACCGTTTTTCCAATTTGCTCGTAACGCTCGTTCACGTATTTCAGCGACAAAGCCTGCAACGAGAAGGTCATATCCATAATCTCCGCCGGATGTCCGTCACCGGCTGCCAAATTGACGAGACGGCCTTCCGCCAGGACGTAGATGCTGCGTCCGTCTTTCAGTTTATATTCTTCGATATTGCGGCGAACCGTGCGCACCGAAGAGGAGCGTTCCTTGAGTTCCGGTTTGTTGAATTCGACATCGAAATGGCCGGCATTGGACAAAATGGCGCCGTCTTTCATGACATCGTAATGCTCGCCGCGAATAACGTCGCGGTTGCCCGTTACCGTTACGAAGAAGTCGCCGATTTGGGCGGCTTCGATCATCGGCATCACGCGGAAGCCGTCCATGTAAGCTTCCACCGCTTTAATCGCGTCGATTTCCGTGACGATGACGTTGGCGCCAAGCCCCTTGGCCCGCATCGCCACGCCTTTGCCGCACCAGCCGTAGCCAACGACCACAACGGTCTTTCCGGCAACTACGAGGTTGGTGGTCCGGTTAATGCCGTCCCATACCGATTGTCCTGTACCATAGCGGTTATCGAACAGATACTTGCAATACGCGTCGTTAACCGCGACCATCGGGAATTCCAGCTTGCCTTCCTTATCCATCGCTTTTAACCGCAGAATGCCGGTCGTCGTTTCCTCGGCGCCGCCGCGAATATTCGCCAGAAGGTCCTTGCGTTCCGTGTGCAAAATGGTCACAAGATCGCCGCCGTCGTCGATGATCAGATCCGGCTTGTTTTCCAGCGCTTGAATCAACAAAGCTTTATACTCTTCCGGCTCGGGATTATATTTGGCAAACACGGTGATGCCGTCCTCCACGAGTGCGGCGCAAACGTCATCCTGCGTGGAGAGCGGATTGCTGCCCGTGATGGTCACCTCGGCGCCCCCCGCCTGCACCACTTTGGCCAAGTAGGCCGTTTTGGCTTCAAGGTGCAAGGAAATCGTGACTTTCAGGCCCTTGAACGGCTGCTCGGCCTCAAATTGCTTGCGAATCCGGTTCAGCACCGGCATATGTGCTTCGACCCAATCGATTTTCAAATGTCCCTCCGGGGCAAGCTTCAAATCTTTGATTACACTGTTCCCAATCGATGGCAAACTCACACAAATCCCTCCTATAGATTAATAATGCGATGCGAACCTGTGATGTCATAAGAAATATCCATCAGGCCATCTATCCAGTCCGGTCCAAACCGGTTTAAATAATAAAAGATATTGTATACCCGTTCCTGCGGCTTATTCATAGGAAAGAGCGACAGCTCGATCCGGTCGAAATGCCGAAGTCCGGCTTCGTTGCTTTTCTCCAGGGCATCCTTGGCCTTGCCGCGCAAATACTCGATCTGATCGATAATTTTGTCGCGGTTGGCCGCTCCCAATTTGAGGAGGCCGTTTTGGATTCCGCCCAGTTGTTCAATCAGCGGATCGTACATTCCGCTAAAGGAGGCTTTGACTTCATCAAAGCGGGCATCCACCTGCAGCGAATCCTGCTCGGAAAGCCATGCTTCCCGCTTTTGACGAAACAACTCCCGGTTTTTAACGTCATTCCATCCCAGGCTGTATTTGTCCATATGCTTGCGCAGCGTGCCTTCAACGATCGTAAAGGATTCCCGAGGCAGCAAAATCGGCATTTTGAGCCCCAGCTTGCCGAATGCTTTGCGCGTCAACGCCCAGTAAGCGATCTCGCCGGGACCCAGCACGACGCCGAGAACAGGCAGCAAGCTGTCCTGCATCAGAGGACGGGTCAGCACGTTGTTGCTGAAACGTTCCGGATGCTCCCGCAGCTCGGCAAGCAATTCATCGGCGGTAAAAGATACCTTATCCTTTCGGTCGGCAAACCGACCGTCCCGTTTATGAAGCAGCAGGCGCTCTTTCTCGCTTATGTAAAAAAGATTCGCTCCCCCATCGGCAACATCGGCCTGAGGCTCAAATCCGAGCGAGGCAAGATCCTTCAGCGATTCATGGTACCCGGCTTCGAGCCCGTCATTATGCCGGATCATGGCTTCAAATACCGGCGTTTCCAAACTCCGCAGCCCGGGATCGGCGGAATCCAGCAAAATCAGGCCGTACTTGCCGAACCAAGTTCCCATCAGCTTGGCAAAACATTCGCTTAACGTTGGCGATTCCAGCGCCGATTGTTTAAACAAGTCCATGAGCCCAGCTTTAAATTCCGTGCCGGGCAGCAGCTCCTCCAGTTCCTCGGCGGCCTTCTCCCATTGCTCGCGAGCGATTTTTGTCTTGCTCACCGGAAGGCGTTCTTCCCCTTCATGAGCCAGACGAATGCGACGAACCTGCAGATCGGGCGACAAGACATAGGAATGATTGACTTCATCCCAATCATGGTCTTCTCCGGCAATCCAAAACACCGGCAAAACAGCGCGTCCGAGAGTGGAAGACGCCCGCTGCGCCGCTTTAATGATGGTGACCGCCTTATATATCACAAGCAGCGGCCCCGTGTACAGCCCGCTTTGCTGCCCTCCGACAACTACGGACGTTCCCGGCTGTTCCAGCTTGGTTAAGGCAGCTTGCACCGCCGCATCCGGATTATACCGCTCATTATACTCTCTCAGCCTTGCGACCAGTTCTCCCCGGGAAATACGCTGATTCTCGGAATGATCCAGCCATTTCACTCTCTCCGTCCAGCTATCCTCCCGGACCGGATCGTACTCATATAGCGATTCTACCGCAGCAAAATTCGACGCATACGTTTCTGCCAGCGATCCCGTTAACGGCAACGGTTCTTGAACGATATCCATCAGGTTGTTATCCTCCTGTTCCTCGTTAAACCCTTCTTGATTGTATCGGAAGTTCCTCTTTTTCGTCAAAGTCAACATTCCTTAAAAAATATAACATATCCTTGGACAACAATACGACTTTATGAAAAGAAAAGATGAAAAAAGCTTTCGCAGCCAGACAGGCTGCGAAAGCTTTGGCAAAATGGATCGGCCGGGGCCGAATCCGATTAACCTTTTTTCGGCATCGAAACGAAATGCCCTTTGGATACTTCAACGAGCTCGGAATTGTCCAGGTCGAACAATCCGCCGCCGGACGCCCCGGATTTGGAATGGATCGGACCGTTTCCGCCGTCCTCAAGATGAATCCGCTTTTTGTTCGCTTCGATTTCCGGATCCGGAATCGGAATGGCGGACAGCAGCGTTTTGGTATATGGATGCATCGGATTGGCGTACAGTTCTTCACTCTCGGCAAGCTCGACGATCCGGCCCAGATACATAACCGCCACGCGGTCACTTATATGCTTAACCATCGACAAGTCATGCGCGATGAACAGGTAGGTCAGCCCGAGACGGTCTTGCAAGTCCTTCAGCAGGTTGACAACCTGCGCCTGAATGGACACGTCAAGCGCGGAGATCGGTTCGTCGCAAATGATGAACTTCGGATTTACCGCAAGCGCGCGGGCAATCCCGATCCGCTGACGTTGGCCGCCGGAGAATTCGTGCGGATAACGGGTCGCATGGTCCGGATTGAGACCAACCATATCCAGCAGCTCTTCAACACGCTTTTTGCGTTCTGCCCGGGAACCGGCCATACCGTGAATGTCCAGCGCTTCGCCGATAATATCGGTTACCGTAAAACGAGGATTCAGCGAAGCGTAAGGATCCTGGAAGATCATCTGCATATCGCGGCGCATCGCTTTCATTTTCTTAGGAGACAGCTTGTTAATATCAACGCCGTTAAAACGTACACTTCCGCCCGTCGGTTCATACAAACGAAGAATCGTCCGTCCAGCGGTCGACTTACCGCAGCCGGATTCGCCTACCAGACCCAGAGTTTCCCCTTCAGCGATCGAGAAGTTAATATCGTTCACGGCTTTAAGGACGTTGCCGCCGCCAACGTTGAAATATTTTTTCAGTCCTTCGACTTCGATCAATGTTTTGCCGATACTCATGACGTCTGCGCCTCCTTAGCCATCGGATGCAGATCCCAACAACGGGCGATATGCGTATCGCTGAATTCGGTAGCAGCCGGGTCAATCCGTTCGCAAATGCTCATCGCCTGATCGCAACGAGCCGCAAAAGGACAGCCGATCGGCGGTTTAATCAAATCGGGCGGCGTACCGATAATAGGAATAAGCGGCTCGCCTTTCTTCTGGTCGAGCCGTGGCATCGAACGCAAAAGACCTTTGGTGTAAGGATGCTGAGGATTTTTGAAAATCTCCCATTTCGTTCCGGCTTCCACCACTTCACCGGCGTACATAACAATAACGCGGTCGCACATGCCGGCTACAACGCCAAGGTCATGGGTAATCAAAATGATGGATGTGCCCAGATGCTCCTGCATTTCCTTCATAACGTCCATGATTTGCGCCTGGATCGTAACGTCGAGCGCCGTGGTTGGTTCGTCCGCAATCAGCAGCGCCGGCCGGCAAGCCAGTGCGATGGCGATCATGACACGCTGCCGCATGCCCCCGGAGAATTCGTGAGGGTATTGGTTAAAGCGGGCTTCCGCATTTTTAATGCCGACAAGCTTCAGCATTTCAATAGCCTGTTTTTTCGCTTCGCCCGCTGACATATTCTGATGTTTGATTAATACTTCAGTAATTTGTCGGCCTACTTTAATCGTAGGATTCAAAGAGGTCATCGGGTCTTGGAAAATCATGCCAATATCTTTGCCGCGGATCGATTCCATTTGTTTGTTGCTTTTCTTCAAAAGGTCTTGACCTTGGAAAATAATTTCGCCTTGCTTGATGATTGACGGAGGGGACGGAATCAGGCGCATGATCGTTTGGGCCGTGACACTCTTGCCGCTGCCGGATTCGCCGACGATCGCAACCGTTTCCCCTTTTCCCACTTCAAAGTTCATGCCGCGAACGGCTTTGACTTCTCCGCCTTTAACTTGAAAGGAGACTTGCAAATCTTTGACTTGTAAAATCGGCTCCATCATTCCACCTCCTATTTCTTCAGTTTAGGATCAAGCGCGTCGCGAAGACCGTCGCCGAAAATATTAAATGAAAGCATTGTCAAGCTGATCAGGACTGCCGGGAACAGCATGCGCCATGGGAAATACAACCAACCGGTCAATGCGTCACTGATCATGGAACCCAGCGAAGCAACCGGAGCCTGTACGCCCAGACCAAGGAAGCTCAGGAACGCTTCGGCGAAAATCGCGTTAGGCACGGACAACGTCACCGTTACGATGATCGGTCCAACCGCATTCGGAAGCAGGTGGCGGAACAATAAGCGTCCCGAACCGGCGCCCATCGAACGGGAAGCAAGCACGAACTCGCGGTTTTTGAGCTGCATAATTTCGCCGCGCACGATCCAGGACATGTTGATCCATCCGGTGATCGTCAAGGCCAGAATAATGGTTCCCAAGCTTGGTTCCAGCACAACCAGCAGCAAGATCGTTACCAGCAGGTAAGGAAGTGCATACAGAATTTCGGAGAACTTATTCATGATTTCATCGACACGGCCGCCGAAGTAACCCATAATGCCGCCGTAAATAACGCCGATCAAAAGGTCGATACAAGCCGCAGCCAAACCAACGATCAACGAAATCCGGGCCCCCATCCAGGTACGGACAAATATGTCGCGTCCAAGGTCATCGGTGCCGAACCAGTGCTGCGCGTTTGGAGCTTTATTGGTTGCAAGCAAATCATTGGAATAGTAATTATAATGATAAATCTTGCCAACCAGCCACGGTGCCACAATTGCGGCAATAACGATCAGCGCCAGTACGATAAGAGCGGTCATCGCCATCTTGTTGCTGCGAAGACGCTGCCATGCATCCCGCCAAGCGGAAATACTTTCGCGTTGAATGATTTCGGCTTCTTTCTCGTCAGCCCCAATTTTGCGGAAATCGTCCGGAGTCAGGTCGGAAGGAGCTGCCATCGTTTTAATTGAATTCGTATCCATCCTTTACCCCTCCTTCCGTTTTCCAAGTTTAATACGTGGATCTACGAAGACATAAGCAACGTCCGTAAGGAAACGCGCCAGCATTAAAAGGATACCGTAAAAAATCGTAATCCCCATAATCAGCGGATAATCCCGGACGCTGATAGCTTGAACAAATTGTTTACCAATCCCGCCGATCCCGAAGATTTGTTCGATAACTACGGAACCGGTTACGATATTCGCCGTCATTGGACCCAAATACGTAACAACCGGCATAATGCCGTTTCTGATTACATGGCGCCACAAAATGGCCATCCAGCCAAGGCCTTTGGCTTTTGCGGTTTTGATGTAGTCGGCGTGCAGCACTTCCAGCATGCTGGAACGCGTAAGCCGGGCGATAAATGCGATTGGCTGAGCCGACAGAGCCGCTACCGGCAATACATAGTAGAGCGGACCCTTAAAGCCCATCGTCGGCAGCCAGTGAAGTTTGGATGCAAAAATATACTGGAGCAGCGACGCGACCACAAAGCTGGGTACCGCGATGCCTAGCACCGCTAACACCATCGCTACATTATCGATTAATTTGCGATGATACAGCGCTGCCAACATCCCGAGAAACACCCCAACGATTACGGAAACCACAATCGCTACCGCACCCAGTTTCAAGGAAGCCGAAAACGTTTGACTGATGATGTGGGATACGTCCTGGTTGATCATCTTCATCGAAATGCCCAAATCTCCATGCACAACATTACCCAAATATTTTAAATACTGCTGAAAAACGGGCTTATCAAGACCGTATTGTTGATACAGACGTTCTTGAATCGCTGGCGGCACCTTTTTCTCCGACATGAATGGATCGCCCGGAATGGCTTTCATCAGGAAGAAGGTAGCTGAAATCAGGATAAATAATGACACCAGCATGTAAAAAAACTTGTTGGCAATATAACGTACCATGCCCGTTAACACCTCCTTCTCAAAAAATTCGACATAAATCGATTTTAGGTGAAAATGCTTGCTTTGTCCATTCAATATATTTGGCAAACAAAAGTGTAAGAAAAAGTTAACACAAAAAAAACGGGATATATATGGAACACCCACATATATATCCCGATGTCGCTATGCAATTCCTTTATAAAAGGGATACCTTGAAGGATTAATGTTCAAGCAGATAAGCGCGGGTATAGTCGATCGCGCCGCTAAAGTCAAGAACTACGCCCTTCAGGTAAGGTTTTGTCAGCGAGACGTTGGTGTAATAGTAAATCGGCATCAAAGCTTGAGTATCCTTGATCAGGATGGATTCGGCTTTGAAGAAGTCATCGTTACGTTTTTGGTTGTCATCGGTAGCCTTCGCTTCGGCAACGAGCTTGTCGTACTCTTCGCTCTTGAAGCCGTTATCGTTGTTACCGCTGTTGGAAGTCCACATATCGATGTAAGTCATCGGATCGTTATAGTCTGCGCTCCAACCTGCACGTGCGACTTGATAGTTCAGGTTTTGGCGGTTTTCGATAAATACGCCCCATTCTTGGTTTTCCGTTTTCACGTCAACGCCAAGGTTTTTCTTCCACATATCAGCGATAGCCAAGGCAATTTTCTTGTGAGCTTCACTGGAGTTGTAAATCAAAGTAACGTCAGGCAATTTGGTGTAGCCTTCTTCTTGCATACCTTCTTGAAGCAATTTCTTGGCTTGTTCCAAATCTTCTTTGAAGAAGTCGTCTTTGTGTTCTGTACGGTATTCGTCGCTAACCCCTTTAATGCCTGGAGGTACGAAACCATAAGCCGGAAGCTGTCCGCCCAGAGTTACGTTGTCTACGATCGCTTGACGGTCAATTGCCATCGAGAAAGCTTGACGGATTTTGAGGTTATCGAACGGCTTAGCCGTTACGTTAAATTCATAGTAATAGGTACTTGCGATACCTTTAACTTCATATTCATCTTTCAGTTCTTTTTGCACAATCGGAATTTGGTCGGTAGGGATTTCACCGTTTGGTGCGCCTGCGCGATCCAATTCGCCGTTACGATAAGAAGCAAGTTCAGTAGCGCCACTGTTTACAAGAGACATCGTGATTTTGCCCAGCTTGATGTTGTCTTTATCCCAGTAGTTTTCGTTCTTCGTAACTTCGATCGATTGGCCTTTAACCCAGTTGGTCAAAGTAAACGGACCATTTACGATCATTTTGCTTTGGTCAACAGCCCATTTAGGATCATCCTTAACGGATTGGTGAACCGGATAGTAGGTATAGAAGGAAGTCAGACCCACGAAGTAAGGAGTTGGAGCAACCAAATCAACTTGCAGCGTGTAGTCGTCAACCGCTTTTACGCCAACTTGGGTAAAGTCGGTAACTTTTCCTTCATTATATTCTTGCGCGTTTTTCAAATAGTACAATTGATAAGCATAAGGAGCGGCAGGATCGGTTTTAGGGCTAAGCACGCGTTCCCATGCGAAGACGAAATCTTGTGCCGTTACAGGGTCGCCGTTGCTCCACTTTGCGTCTTGACGAAGATGGAATGTGACTTTGGTTCCGTCAACTTCCCACTTTTCAGCTGCTGCAGGGACCGGTTGACCAGAATCATCCATGCGCGTAAGGCCTTCATACATCGTTTTGAGAACGGTGTTGGCTTGGCTGTCTTGGGCTTGAGCTGGATCGAAAGTAGGTGGTTCTGCGCTCAGGTTGATTCTAAGCGTTTGATCCGCAGCCAACTTCTCTTCGCCGCTGTTGCCGCTATTGGAAGTTGCGTTGTTGCCGGAGTTGCCTGCATTATTGGATGCAGCGCCATTGTTCGAGTTGTTCGATCCGCAAGCCGAAAGCAGCGTGCCGACAGCAAGAACGAGAGTCAGAAGCAACAAAAGACTTTTACTCTTCTTCATCTAGCAATATCCCCCTTAATAATGTTGTGGTATATGTTTTTAGATTATACAACCAGCGGTCAAAAAAATCCAACACAAATTTTCAGAAATTTGAGGTTTTTTCACGAATCGGGTCGTCTTTCTTAACAAAATAGTCCATTATGCAATATTGACATTTGTTTTGCTTAACAATTAACCTTCAATGTCACTGTTTTATTCGCTTATTCACCAGCTTGTATAGTTTGGTCTATGCTGCCGATATATATGTAATAAAGCTGATCAGAAATAAAATGACATAGGCGCAGCCTGTCCCCGCAAAAGCCAGCCGCCAGACCGCGCGAACCAATCGCTTGACGTCGACCGCTCCCTTCAGCCTTGTCTGAGCTCCTCCAATCAGTCCGCTAACGACAAGCAACACGAGAAGGATGAGATAAAAGCCAAACCCGGAGCCAAACACATTATTGAACAATGCGGACACGGAAAGTATCAGAAATACCGTCGTTACGTCCATGGCCAGCAAAACGGCCGCTTTTTTATCTTTTTTCAAATGAAAGTGAATAAAATATACGAGCAAAAACGGGATCACCGGAATAATGGATAATATGATAACCGGAGTGATCAAAAAGGCCAAAATCCCACCTCCTTCGTGAATATGAAAAAAAGATTGCTTTTAAAGGATGCCGCTGAATTTTTATACCGATGTCAAGTTACATCGCCCTGACCAATCGCCATAAGAGCTCGTGTCCGGGCACGGGCACGTTAGCCCTTTGAGCCATTTCCACGATGCGCCCGTTTATGTAGTCCACTTCAGTAGGAGTTCCTTGCTGCACGTCTTTCAGCATCGAGGAGATATTCGAAGAAGTGGATTTGCATACGCTGACGATCTGCTCAAATATATCGGAATCATACGGTATCCCAAGAGAACGGTATACAAGTTCCCCTTCCTCGCATAATTGCCGAAGCACCGCTCTTCGTTCGTCCGTTTGCACCAATTGCCCGTTTGGAATGCGCCACAGTGCGGTTAGCGGATTAATCGCGGCATTGATCAGCAGTTTCCGGTAAATCACCCTATCGATGTCTTTCGACAAAAACGCAGGAAATCCTGCCTTCTCAAGCACTTTCACCAAACTTTCGGTCTTTTGATTGCCCATAAAGAGATCGGCACTATCGGCAGTTGTCTCTACCGCCTCTCCGGCACTTCCCAGAAATGTTTCTCCAACTCCAGCCCGGCTCACGCTTCTTCCATCCGCTCGCTTTGATCCTTCCGTCGTAACTGCGGCAAAGACCGGTTGACCCGGAAGCCCCTTGGTCAGGCGTTCAATATGCCCGACGCCATTTTGAAAACAAACAATGCCCGTCCGCTCTGCGACTATATTGCGAATCGCTGAAATCAACAGATCGTCAATATGCCTTTGCTTCGTCGTAACGATCAGAAAGTCCGGCGTATCTCCGGAAACGACTTGTCCCATGTCGCCTATAAAATAAGCCCCAAACCGGCTTTTGTCCAACAGTTGGCCTGGATTCCCCTTCTCAGCAAGCATAATGCCTTCTCGATTCAACAGTTTTGCCTGCTCTTGCGTTCTCGTCCAAAACCGGACCTCTTCCCCTGAAGCGGCCAGTTTCCCTCCAAATAACAAACCAAGCGCTCCCGCTCCTACAATATCGAACCTCAAATGGATGACTCCCTTTCTGCCCCGTCTTCATTATCCAGGACGCATGTTCCTCTATCTCATTTATACCAACCCTTCCCCAAAAACACAAAGAACCTCTAAATTTGTATAATCCAAAAAATCCGTGAACAACAGCGATCGAAAGATCAACCTTTTCACAGAGCGACTTTATCGGGTATCACTTCAACACAAAGAACCCCGCCGTGACCGGCGGGGTTCTTTGTGTTCCGTCCTCTTTATTCAATTCGTTCCAAATTGCCGTTGGCGTCCATTTTGAATCTCGATTTCGATTCCTCGTCTTCCTCATTGAGGAAAGCAAGCCGCCGGGCCCGATCCATAATTTGAATGAGCGCCTTATAATCGTCGTTAACCACCCGGTAATCCGTCTGCACTTCATTTACCTGGGCGGATAGCCGTTCGTTTTGCTCTCTTAGCGCCGCCAGTTCCTCGTCTCTTTCCCGCAGTTCCTTTTCAAGCGACTTGACGTGGCGGTTCGTTTCTTGAATGGTATTTTTCCAACCGCGCAAGAAACGGATTACCGCGTCGATGGAGATGGTTTCTTCGGTAACACCCTCTCCTCTGTAAATTCCTTCTTCCAACTCTACCGAGGCCAAAGAGGCTATTCCGGAGTTTACGGATAACGGGCTTTGTTTTTTCATGTAGTTTCGTTTTTGTCTTTGCGCCTTGGCGATGCTGATCGCCGCTTCATACTTCTTCCGAACACAGCTGTTCCATCGAAAACCGCAGGCCGCCGCCGTTCTTCCGATTCGTTCACCCACTTCCTCGAAGGCCGTCAATTGGGTACTGCCCTCACGAATATGACGTAAAGTCACCTCGGCCAAAATCAAATCATCTTCCGCACTCCATGCATCTTGTCTCACTGCTGTCATGCTATAAAAACCTCCTAACGACATCCTAAATGTAACCGTCTTCCAACCGGCGGTCTCCGGCAGGCGTATGGGTAAAATGCTTCTTACTCCATTTCTATGCCTCTCATAGAGTTCATAGAATCTATTTGATACTAAAATGTATTTCCAAATTCAGCATGATCCATACATTATATTCAAATGTACATTCATTGGAATAATTTGTTTCATAAATACAATCATTTATATCACATATATAAGATTAAATATGGCTAAAAATTTACTTTTCGTTTACACATGTTGTGGCGAAGGTTATAATATGGAGAGAAATGGAATGCCGTGATTCATAAGAAAGGGGGATAATTCGTGGCACGGATGTTCCGCGTCCTTGGCTTTTTTACCCTCGTCATCGGGCTTATGGCGTTTGCCGGCCATATGACGGAAATGGCGTTGCTGTTTTTCCTGCAAACCGCATTTTTCGTTCTTTTCGGCTACCTCAAATTCACGGAACGAACTTACATCCTTTTATTCTGGGGATACATGATCGTTGCGTTTACCGGCTTCAGCTATTGGACGATCTTTCAAATGGGGCTGCCGCTGTAATTTATTCGAAAACATATGTTTTAAAAGGCGATTCGGCTGCGGCCGGATCGCCTTTTTCATGAAGTCGAACCCGAATATTTCTTCCTATTTTCGTAATGAAGATCATATATATAGTACAACTACTCAGGGGAGAGGATTGTCTTTGAACAGACGCAGGAGGTCCTTATGCCTTTTATTGATTTTAACCCTTATTTTTATGTTTCCCTTGCCGACGCTAGCCATACCCTATTCGACGGAAGAACAGCAAGTTCTGGAGCAAAGCCTGTCCATTGTGGAGATCGACCGGGAAATCGACCGGATTGAAGCCAAACAAAAAGAAACGGAAGATGAGATTCAGTCGCTTTCCGCGCAGCTTACGGATAAAAACGAACAAATTCGCGTCAGCCGCGAACAAGCGGGAGCGCGAATCAGGGCGTATTATATGGGAGAGCGCGAAAGTCTTTTAGCCTCGTTGTTTACGGCGAATAGCCTGAAGGATTTTATGACGATGCTGGATTACTACCAAATCATTATGGAACGGGATCGGGATGTACTGAATACCTACAAAAAAGAATACGCCGAGCTAACCGAAACCAAAACGCGCCTTAACGCTTTATCGGCTGATTTGACTAAAATGAAAACCAACCTGCTGGCACAGCGGGAACGGGTAATCGGGCTGCAGCAAAACGTCGACAATACACTGGGACTAAGCTCGGACCCCGAGAAGCTGCGAGCCATGATCGAGGAACTGACGAATTATTGGAAAAATGTCGGGCTTTATGAAGTCCGCCGCTATTTTCGGGCGTTATCCTCCGCCATGTCCGATTTTTCCGAGTTTCTGAAAGACCACCCGGATAGTCTGACGAACGGGAAAGACGGGTATACGCTCATCATTCGGGAACGGGAGTTGAACGATTTTCTGCACCAAAAAAACGAGCTTTTAAAAGATATTTCCTTTGCTTTTGATGATGGCAGCGTCACGGCCCAGGGCGACAAAGACGGACTTGAAATTAAGGTGATCGGCCATTATACCGTCGAAAACGAACCTCAAAACTCCATCACTTTTCATGTCGACCATCTCATCTTTAATGGATTGGAACTTCCCGATACGACTAGGGCGGAGCTTGAAAACGACTTTGATCTGGGCTTTTATCCGCAAAAAATAGTTCCCTTCGTAAAAGCAACCGAAGCCGCCATTACTCAGGGAACCCTTACGGTTAAACTGAAATTGTCGCTGCAAAAGCCATAAGTCTTATTGGCCGAGCTGCTCCAGTCCGGCTTTAAATTGTTTGCCGCTCAATTCTCCGCCGAAAAAGCCGCCCGCGAGTTGCGAGAACTTCTCCATCTGCGAAGGAAGATCCGCCCCAACGGGGAGCGCGGCGACGGAACCGTTCAGAAGAGACGCCGGTACCCACTCCGGCAACTCGCTTTTGGCCGACTCGTAATAGATGGTTTTTAAAACGGGGAGATGTCCCGTGGTTTGATACCATCTTCGCTGATAGGTTTGAGACGTCATCGAAGCAATCCATGCGCCCGCTGCTTCAGCATTTTCGGTCTGTGATGAAACCGCGTAACTCCGCCCGCCGATCCACGTCGAAGTCCGATCCTTCGTGATGCTGGGATATGCGGCGGTTATATGCGCATAATTGCGCAAAGAAGCCTTCGAAGCCGGAATCAGAGCGATCGCCATTTCGCCATTATAGAGTTTACTCCATACGTCATCGGATTGCCCCATATCGAGAAGAAAAGGCAGAAGCTGCTCGATTTTATTTATAGCCCCCTGCATACCCTCCGTCACCGCAAAGGGATTTGTTCCTTCGGAAGGGTTCATGCCGCCCCCAAGCTGCCACATCAATGACATTTCCGCGTAGGGATCTCCAAAATCGATAGCCAGAAGATGCTCTTTCCCGGACTGCTTGGCGAACGAAGCGATTAACGCGTTCCATTCCTCCGCATTGGCCGGAATGTGATCTAAACCAAGCTGTTTCAGCTTATCCGCATCGTAAAGGAAAACATAAGGATCTGTATCAAGCGGAACTCCCCATACGTATCCGTTCCATTCATTCTGGCCCAGGGAAGCGCTTAACACTTCGCCCGGAAGTGACCCCGAATAATAGCCTTCCGTCGGAAGCAAATAACCCTCCGCAGCAAAACGGCGAACCCATACATTGTCGAGCAGAAAGACGTCAGGCGATTCGCCAAGCTGAAGAAGCCGCTGCTGAAAAGAAGCAAAGGTTTCCTCCGGCGGCACGTTGACCAGATCCACTTGAATGGGATGCTCATCCATAAATTCCTGATTCATTTGTTCCAGGCGAACAAAGTCCGAATCCGGCAGCTGCACGGCAACCTGAATATGCCCCGTCTCCTGCACCGTTTCTTGCCTCGGGGGCGTGGTTGGCTGAGCATCGCTCCCATCGTCCGTACGGATCACATCCGGCTGTTCGCTCGGCGAAAGATTAATTAAGGCGAGCAGAAGGATGGCAAAAAGCACCCAATGGTTTTTACGCTTCACACCTGTTCTTCCTCTCCACAAGTTCAAACCTTACGACAAATCATCCAATTACTCCCCATTGTATCAAATTCTACTCTGAATAGGGGAGGTAAAATATATGAAAATAGCCGGATGGGATTCATCCGGCTTGAAATAAAAGATAAATTTTTGGGAGAGCTCAGCTTTTTATAATAAATCCGCTGCCAGTTGGGCTAGCTTGGAACGCTCCCCTTTTTCCAATGTGATGTGGCCGCTGATCCCTTGTTCTCTGAAGCTTTCGACCAAATAACTCAGGCCGTTGCTCACCGAGTCAAGATAAGGGTGGTCGATTTGTTCGGGATCGCCCATCAAAATGATTTTGCTGCCTTCCCCGACCCGCGACACAATGGTTTTCACCTCATGGCGGGACAGATTCTGCGCTTCATCGATGATGATGAATTGGCCGGGAATGGAGCGCCCGCGGATGTAAGTCAACGCTTCAACTTGAATGCTTCCGAGTCCCATCAAGATTTTATCAATATCTCCGGCCTTTTTGGTGTCAAACAAAAATTCCAAATTGTCGTAAATCGGCTGCATCCAGGGCCGGAGTTTTTCTTCCTTTTCTCCCGGCAGATAGCCGATATCCTTACCCATCGGAACAACCGGTCTTGCAATCAGCAGTTTTTTGTATTTATGTTCATCCTCCACTTTTAAGAGCCCGGCCGCAAGCGCCAGCAAGGTTTTCCCCGTTCCCGCCTTGCCTGTGATGGTAACAAGCGGGATGTCGTCGTTCAGCAAAAGCTCCAAAGCCATGCGTTGCTGGGCATTGCGAGCGCTGATTCCCCATACCGGCTCATTGCTGAGAAACAGCGGCTCCAGTTTGGAGGCGTCATCGTTTAGTTTGAGCAGAGCGGATTTTCCGCTGCCCATTTCGTCTTTCAGAATCACAAACTCATGGGGATAAAGGGAATAATTCAATCCGAGCAGTTTTACCGGCAAAGACCGGTACGTATAGAATTCATCGATGATCGAAGGATGCACTTTAAGTGTGGAGTAACCTCCATATCTGTCATCGGGCTCAGGCGTATGATCGGAAAGATAGTCCTCCGCGGTCAACCCGAGTACGTCGGCCTTGATCCGGACGAGCACATCCTTGCTGACCAGCACCACCGGACGCGGCTCGGTTTGTTCAAGCTCCTCCATGTGGTAGTTCAGAGCAACCGCCAAAATCCGATTGTCATTCGTAATTTCGCCGAACATCTCCTGAACCTTGAGGAAGCTTCGATGGTTCAGTTCCACCTTGATTCGCCCGCCGCCCTCCAGCGGTACCCCGTCATGCAAGTGCCCCGTTTCGCGCAAAGCGTCCAGAAGCCTGGATACCCCTCGGGCGTTGCGGCCGATTTCATCGGCATTCCTCTTCTTCGAATCGATTTCTTCCAGCACAACGGCCGGTATAACCACATCATGCTCGTCAAAAGCAAAAATCGCATTGGGATCATGCAGCAATACATTCGTATCCAATACAAAGATTTTCTTCACAATTATCCCCTCCACCGCGGTCATTGCAGCCTTTCATTCTCATACATATTTTTACTCGTCCCGTGAGAATCTAATGTCATCATTTACGAAAGGACGGATTCAACATGCGAATTTGGCTGTGTTTATTATTGACGGCTTCCCTGCTTACGAGCTGTGGAACGACTTCTAAAAAGGCATCACCTTCTTCCCAGAATCAAACGGGAGCCACTCCCCGGGTTCAAAACGTTGCTCGAAACAATAATGCGAACTTGGCTTATACGGGAACCAGAGGCGATCGAGCCAGACAGGTTCATTTGGAACAGCTTGTCAAAAAGGTTCCCGGCGTGAAAGGCGCCCACGTCGTCGTTATGGGAAAAACGGCGATCGTTGGCATTGATGTCGACAGCAAGCTGGAACGGGCCCGCGTCGGCAGTATCAAATATACGGTGGCCGAGACGCTTCGTAAAGATCCGAAAGGCGTCGGAGCCATGGTTACCGCCGACATGGATCTGAATCAGCGGATTGCCGAACTCGGCAAGAAGATTCGGGCGGGCCGCCCGGTTGCCGGTTTTGCCACCGAAATGGCGGATATCATCGGCCGTATCGTGCCGCAGTTTCCAAGCGATACCCGGCCGAATAACACGAAGCCCGAGCAAATGAAAATGGCTCCCGGCGGCAACCGAACCCAGACCCTTGATCGAAATCATTAGATTGTCCCAAAACGATAAAAAAGCCCGGCGAAATTAATCGCTAGGCTTTTTTCATTGCGGCAAAAACTTGTTGATCCAGCATGTCCGCAGCACGCTGGTCGTATACTTTGGCATATTGAGGCGGAGTTACCAGCTGCGCACCATAGAATAAGGCGTTACGCACAGCATCGATATGGATGTCGAAGCAGCACATAATGAAAGGAACTCCGTCCAGAGGATCCTGCACTACGGTAGCCTGGCCGTTAATAGCGTAAATCGTGTCTTCGCCAAAAACGGACACCGTCACTCGCGGATGGGCTTTAATATTGCCGACCAACCGGGAACGATGGTCCAAGGCAAGCCTAAGCGTGGAATGATCCACGGCGTAAATCCAAGAAATTGCGCTGGATGTCGGCCCTCCCGATTCCTGATCCACCGTATTCAGCAAAACAAATGTTTCGGACTGAAAAGCGGAAAAAAGCGAATCGGACAATTGGGTAACGACTTCGGACATGGCTACCAGCCCTCCTGTTGACGATCCTTCTTAAGATCTCGATAACTTACTGCTCCATTCAATCTTAAGTTAATTATATTATATCATGCCAACAAACTTGCTTTCAATTGCCAGTCGCCTGTCCAGAATTGCTATCCTGCTGCTCTTCGGGCGGAGAAATACCGGCAAGCTGATCTTTAAGCGCCTGCTTGGCCGTGCTGAGCTCGTCTTCGTTCAAGTACACGTAAGGGCTTTTCCAATCGCCCGTAATCGGCATGAAATTGACATTTTCTTTGGATATATTCCAATAGGCCGAGATCATATTTTTCATTTGCTCGGATTCCAGATCCGTCGTCATATTTTTTCCTACGGATTGAATCACTTTGCCGGCGCCCACTACGCCATTGAGCGATTTCGCCTGGTCAAGCAGCGCATGCAGCACTTCATTTTGCCGGCGGTTTCGGTCAAAATCGTCGGAACCTTTCGTTTTCGGACTGCAGTTCGATTTGCGGTACCGCACAAACCCGAGCGCATCCTCGCCGTTCAAATGCTGGGAACCTTCCTTCAGATCGATATCGGTGCCGTCCGCGCTGTCGCGGTAGCACATATTCGCATCGACGTTGACATCAACGCCGCCCAAATTATCTACGATATCGCGGAATCCTTGAAAGTTGAGAACCGACACATAATCAATCGGCAGGTCGAAAAACTTGCTCATCATCGTCTTCATTTCCTGTTCGGCCGAGATGCCGCTCTTCTTCTCTTGCGCCAGGAAATTAGGATAAAAGGCATTGACCTTGTTCGTTTTGTAGCCGTCCAGTTCCATCTTCGTATCCCGGGGCAAGGAAACGATCGTCGCCGATTTCGTGTCGGGGTTCATGGCGATCAGCATAATAACATCGCTGAGATGCGTTCCGGTTTCAGGACGGTAATCCGTACCGAGCAGCAGCATCGTAATCGGCTTTTCTTTGGCCGATTGTCCCGGAGCCACCTTATCCGGAGTCCCTGTCGAATCGATGACTTGATCGGCGGTATAGATCAAATACCCGGTATATAACCCCCCGGCGATAACGACCAGGAGCACAATGGACAGCAGCACCTTCATAAATTTCCTAACGCCGCTTGACTTTTTTCTCTTCTTTGTTGAACCTTTTGAGGATCGTCCTTGGCTTTTCGTCCCTCTGGGAGGCAAGCCGCTGCGGTTAGAACTCATGAATGAAAACACCTTTTTTCTATCAAAAATGTTGTCGCTAAGATTATGACGTTTCAAACTGCGGAAAGTTACCTGCTCGTCAGGCCAAAATTATGGGAGCTGCGTAGGATTCTTGGAAACCGGATCGGCGGAGCCGCTTCTTTTTTTGCGCCGGGCTTCCGCAAAATAACGGATTCGCACCATCAGCATCAATACAACGGCTACGAGCAAGCACTGTATAATCGGCAGTTTGTCGATTTGGAAAACAAGCAAAAGGAAAGAACCTACCGCCATTAAAAGGTATAAAACGATTTCCTTGAGAATCGGCAGTTTCTGCTGGGCGCGAAACACTTTGTTGTACACGAAAACCACCAGTACGTAAATCACCAAATAGGAAATTACCGGATGATGTGCAAACCAAGCCTGCAAAGCGATCCCCTCCCAATGCTAATTAAAATTTATTATAAATTAGCCTCGGCATTTCTGCGATGTTTTTCAGCGCGTTCGCGTTCGCTCTTATTAAGAACCTTTTTGCGCATACGAATCGATTTTGGAGTAACTTCACAATATTCATCATCATTTAAATACTCCAAAGCCTGCTCAAGCGAGAATAAGCGTGGTGTTTTCATTCGCACGGTTTCATCTTTCGTCGCCGAACGGACGTTTGTAACCTGCTTCTCTTTGCATATATTGACGACAATATCGTTGTCACGAGTATGTTCCCCAACAATCATGCCTTCGTAAACTTGGGTTCCTGGTTCAAGGAAAATCGTTCCGCGGTCTTCGATGTTCAAAATGCCGTATAGTGTCGTCATTCCATTCTCACTGGAGACTAGAACTCCCTCATGCCGTCCGCCAACCTGTCCCGAAAGGAGTGGGCCATAGCTGTCAAAAGCATGGTTCATGATACCGTAACCCCGGGTTAACGTCAGAAAATGTGTTCTGTAGCCAATCAAGCCACGAGCCGGAATCAAGAATTCCAAGCGGACTTGTCCGTTGCCGCTGTTAATCATGTTTACCATCTCGGCTTTGCGTGAGCCCAGGCTTTCCATGACAGCCCCCATGCTCTCCTCCGGCACATCAATCAGCAGGCGTTCAATCGGCTCCATTCTTGCTCCGTCAATTTCTCTTACGATGACCTCCGGCTTGGAAACCTGAAGCTCATAGCCTTCGCGGCGCATATTTTCAATTAAGATACCCAGATGCAGTTCGCCGCGACCCGACACAATAAAAGCATCCGGACTGTCAGTTTCTTCAACTCGCAGGGAAACGTCGGTTTCCAATTCCTTAAACAGACGTTCACGCAGTTTGCGGGAAGTTACCCACTTACCTTCCTGTCCTGCGAACGGGCTGTTGTTAATGAGGAAGGTCATTTGCAGCGTAGGTTCATCTATCTTCAGCACCGGCAATGCTTCAGGTTGGTTCGGGTCGGCAATGGTCTCACCGATATTGATATCTTTAATCCCTGCAATAGCCACAATATCTCCGGCTCCGGCTTCATTAGTTTCCACTCGGTGCAGGCCCTGAAATTCGAACAATTTCTCGATCCGTGCCGATTTCTTGCCTCCGTCCCGGGTCATGACGGTAACGGCCTGACCTTGGCGAATCAAGCCACGGTTCACGCGGCCGATTGCAATACGGCCCAGATATTCGTTGTAATCCATAAGCGTAACAAGGAACTGCAGCGGTTCATCCACATTTTCCGTTGGTGCCGGAATATGGTCAATGATCGTTTCGTACAAGGCAAGCATGTTGTCGTCTTGTTTTTCCGGATCCAGACTAGATGTCCCGTTAATCGCCGACGCATAAACAACCGGGAATTCCAACTGTTCGTCGCTCGCTTCCAGCTCGATGAACAGATCCAGCACTTCGTCGATAACCTCTGCAGGGCGGGCGGCCGGACGGTCGATTTTGTTCACAACCACAATCGGGGTCAAGTGATGCTCAAGCGCCTTGCGAAGCACAAATTTCGTCTGCGGCATGCAGCCTTCGTAGGCGTCAACGACCAGAAGCACGCCATCGACCATTTTCATGATTCGTTCCACTTCGCCGCCAAAGTCGGCATGGCCCGGAGTATCCACGATATTGATCAGGAAATCCTTGTAAGTAATCGCCGTATTTTTAGCCAAAATGGTAATGCCGCGTTCGCGTTCGAGATCGTTTGAATCCATCGCGCGTTCTTGAACCGATTCATTTTCCCGAAAAATTCCGGACTGCTGCAGCAGCTTGTCGACCAGCGTCGTTTTGCCGTGGTCAACGTGCGCTATGATTGCAATGTTTCTAATTTGTTCTCTTGAATGCATGGTTTATCTCCAAATCCTTTCATCTTTTGTCTCTTTTTTAAGTTTGCACCGTACTTCAAGCCCTGTATTCCTAAATCAGAACGACAATGTTCGCCACAAAACAAGCGTCGACCAAAATGCCGACGCTTGACATATCCTCTATATTATACGCTAAATTTTGAATATTTCAAGAACGGGCGAGCGGTTCACCAGGAGTTTCGTCTTCTCCCGCGGCCTGCAATTAGCCATACTCCCCCTATGATGAGCACGATCGCGAGCAAATAAATGATCGAGAGCGAAAATAGCGTCCAACCAAGCAAAATAATTGAGACTGCCCCCAATATCAGAGCCGCCGTCAGCATGCCGCTCTGGCGCTGCGATGAGAACATTCCGAATTCGAACAAGCCCACCGCGATTCCCAAAAGAAAAAGCGGCCAGGTAAACTTCAGCGTTTGCCAACCCCCAAAATTTCCGATGAAAAACGCCACGCTGTACACGATCAGAATTCCGCCGGGAACCAACAGCTCCGAAGGCCCTTTTCTCCAAAAATGCCAAAGGTGCAGCACGATCCCCGGAATGAGCAGCAACAGCGGCCATAACGTTTTGCCAAGGAAACTGAATACGCCCCATTTCCCAAGCAGGATAATGAGCCCGGCAGCCAAAATCAGTATACCGGTCGTCAGCTTGTTGTTGTCGGACATTTCCACCACACACCTTCCAGAAGACAATGAGGGACAAACCGCAGCAAAATGCGACATCCCCTTCCCTTCCAGTTTATATGAAATCCGTGCAAAAAACCACTCTTGCCATTTCTTTGCATAAGAATGATTTTTGACGGCGGGCGATGGAAAAAAACGAGGTTCTTATGAGCCTCGTTTAACGTTATATTTTCGTATCCAGCCGAACATAATAACGACCGCAGCTACTGCGGCCGGGAGCCATTTGGCAATTGCAGGGGCCGCTGCCGTAAGCGCGTACCCGAGCTTGGGATCATGCAGCAGCATGTCTCCCGCCGTATAACCGAGAATGCCCGCTCCAACGTAAGTCAGGATCGGCAACCGCTGCAGCAAGTCGGCAATCAGATTGCTCCCCCAGACCACGATCGGAATGCTGATCGCAATTCCGATGGCCAGAACGGCCATATCGCCTTTGGCGAGCGCCGCAATCGCCAGCACATTGTCGAGGCTCATAATAAAATCGGCGGCGAGGATCGTTTGCACGGCTTTCCACATCGTGCCGACTTCCGCCACCCGGGAATGCTCATCATGGGATTCAAGCAGCTTAAAGGCGATCGCGGCGAGAAGAATTCCGCCGGCGGCCTGGATAAACGGAATCTGGAGCAGGAGCAAGGCAACCCAAGTCAACGCGCAGCGGAGCAGCACCGCTCCCAGCGCTCCCCACCATACAGCCTGTTTACGTTGTTTGCTTGGAAGATCTTTGCTCGCCATGGCAATGACAACGGCATTGTCTCCGCTTAGGACCAGATTAATTATCAATATTTCCGACAAAAGCAGCAGCTGTTCCACGCTCATCCCTCCTTTAAAACTTGTATGAGCGGATAAGCCAAGCTATGCCAATTTCCAAAAACAACTCTGGACAAATGAATCCTTTTAGTGCGTAAATACGTATATAGGGCTGTAGAGGAAGTGACATAAATGGAATTATTGAGTACTACGATGAGTTTTTTCAGTGCAACGTTTTTTCTTTCACTGATCAACGTTATTTTCATCGATTTGATTTTGGCTGGAGATAATGCGATCGTTATCGGGATGGCTGCCCGCAAGCTGCCTCGAACCGTTCAAAAAAAAGCAATCCTTTACGGAACGGGAGGAGCCGTGGCGCTCCGGATCGTGGCAACCCTGATCGTCGTTTGGCTGCTTGGCATCCCTTGGCTTCAAGCCATCGGAGGCGTTATGCTCATTTTTATCGCCTACAAGGTGCTTGCGGACGAAGGCGGGCATGATTCCATCGAAGCCAAAGACAAGCTTTGGCCTGCGGTTCGAACGATTGTCATAGCGGACGCCGCCATGGGCCTCGACAACGTTATTGCGGTAGCAGGCGCATCCCAGCAGCACATGGTGCTTGTCGTCATCGGACTTCTCATCAGTGTGCCGATTGTGGTTTGGGGAAGCACTCTGTTCATTAAGCTGCTCGATTGGTTTCCGTGGATTGCATATGTCGGTGCCGCCGTTTTGGCGTATACCGCGGCGCATATGATTACGAAGGAGCCGCATTTTGTTTCCTTTTTTGAAGACAAGCCCGTATTGAGATATCTGCTGATCGCCATTGTCATGGTTGGCGTATTGCTGGCTGGCTTTTTCAAGAAACGGCAGCATCAAAAATCGGCCGAAAAGCCGCAAACTCATCCGGCCACACATTAAAAAGCTTCATGGAGGCCAAATACAAAAAAGCGCGAGCAAGGGCATGTTGCCCTAGTGCTCGCGCTTTTTGCGCGGCCGTTTTTTTCCGCAAGCGGCTAAAACCATTTCTCCTGAACAACCTCATTTTCGGAGGAACGGGGCCGAACCGCTTCCTCCCCAGGTTTTATCGTCAACAGCTCCGTTCCCAGCACGGCATCGTCAATCTGCCGTTCGTAATCGGGTAGAGAGGCTTCGATTTTTTCGATGATTTTCAAATTCGGGTTTGTCGTAGGCGATTTCGGCACAAACAAAGTGCAGCAATCTTCATATGGAAGAATGGATAAATCATACGTCCCGATTTCCTGGGCAATGCCGATGATTTCCGATTTGTCGTTCATAACCAGCGGTCTGAGCAGCGGAAGTTCCGTTACCCTGCCGATGACGTTCATGCTGGGCAGCGTTTGGCTCGCTACCTGTCCAAGGCTATCTCCCGTTACCAAAGCCAGCGCCCCGTTTTGCTCGGCCAATCGGGATGCGATGCGAAGCATGGCTCTGCGCATCAGCGTGATGATCAAATTTTCTTGTCCGGTCTGAGCAAGAGACGTCTGGATTTCCGTAAATGGCACCAAATGAAGCTTGATCACACCGGCATATTTCGATAATACACGGGCCAGATCAATGACTTTCTCCTCCGCTTTCTTGCTCGTAAAGGGATAGCTGTGAAAATGCACGCATTCGATTTCGAGCCCGCGGCGCAGCGCCGACCACCCGGCAACGGGACTGTCGATCCCGCCGGAGAGCAAAAGCAGCGCCTTGCCGTTTGTGGCCAACGGGAAACCGCCGGCTCCGGGGATAATTTCATGATACATGTAGGTCCCTTGCTCACGGATTTCTACGCGCAGCTCGACGTCGGGATGATGGACGTCCACCTTGAGCTGCGGACAAGCTTGCAGAACCGGGCTCCCAACCAAGCGGTTCATTTCCTGCGAGGAATGGGGGAACTCCTTCCAGACCCGGCGTGCGCTTACCTTAAACGTTTGCGGCTTTTCTTCCGGCAAGGTTTTCATAAAGGCGGTTGCTGCAGCCGCGATATCCTCCAGGCGGGAAGAGGCGATTTTGACGAGACAAATGGAGGCGACGCCAAAAACTTTTTTCATTTCCGCAAGGATTTCTCCCATCGGCTCCCCGTTCAAAACAACATACAGCCGTCCGAATTCCTTGCGGATTTCCGTTTTCGGAAAAGGACGAAGCCGTGATTTCACATGCGAAAAGACGGCTTTTTCGAATCTGGAACGGTTTCGTCCCTTGATAGCAATTTCGCCGAAGCGAAGCAGCAGCAAATCGTAATCTATGGTCATTTATTTCTCTCCTGTCATGATCTTTCGCATACGGCCGACCGACTTTTTCAAAGCTTCGAGCAAAATATCGATATCTTTCTCCGTATGCTCTTCGCCAAGGCTGATACGAATTCCGGAAGCCGCTTCTTCCCTGCTTTTGCCCATGGCAAGCAGCACACGGCTCGGTTCCGTTCGTTTGGAAGAGCAAGCCGAGCGGGTGGAAACGAAACAGCCTTCTTCCTCCAGCATATGCAGCATGGCCTCCGCCTTCATTCCCGGATAGGAAAAATGCACAATGTGCGGAGCTCCATGCTCCGGAGAATTCATATTCAAATCGGCCATAGCTGCAATTCCTTTCATCAGCTTTTCTCTCAGAACCGCCATTCCGGCGGCACGTTCCTCTTGTCCCTCGCTCGCCAGGCGTAAGGCTTTGGCAAAACCAACGATATAAGGGATATTTTCCGTCCCCGATCTATAGCCGTTCTCCTGACCGCCTCCGGCGATCAGCGGAAATAAGGCCAGTCCCTCACGGACGTACAAGAGACCAATGCCTTTGGGTCCTCTTATTTTGTGCGCGGAGAGGCTGTACAAGTCAATCCCGGATTTCCGAATGGATAGCTTCAGCTTGCCTAAGCCCTGCACGCCGTCGACATGGAAAAGGATCCGCGGAAAATTTCGTTTCAATTCGCGGCCGATCTCTTCGATGGGCTGAATGGCTCCGGTCTCATTATTGACATGCATCACCGAAACCAAAACGGTATCGCTGCGCACCGCGCCGATGACCTGTTCCGCCGTTACCGTCCCATCGGCCGATACCGGTAAATAGGTCACATCCCATCCCATGCTTTCGAGTTGTTTGCAGCATTCGAATACCGAAGGATGCTCCGTCAAAGTGGTGATCAAATGCTTGCCGCGCTGGATAAACTGGAGAGCAGCGCCTTTAATCGCCAAGTTGTTGCTTTCGGATGCTCCCGAGGTAAAGACAATCTCGCGCGGTTTGACCTGCAGAGCAGTGCCGCAAACCTCCCGTGCCTTACCCAGCAGCCTTAAGCTCTCTTCCCCAAGGCGATGCAGGGAGGAGGGGTTTCCGAAATGGCTTCCCATGACTTCGGCAATCGTTTGGGTCACCTCCTCGTAAGGAGGGGTTGTTGCCGCATGATCAAAATAAAACATCGTTTTCACCTTACCCTCCGATTAAAAAAGACCAAAAGAAAAAACGCGGAGAGCCGGGCGTTTTCCCATTTGATCTTTGCATGTGCTTGGATTTTATCGAATCACTACTCGAATCTCCTCTGTGCGCTGATGATCTTGGCAATGTAGTTTTGCGTTTCCTGCGGAAGCAGGTGAAGCTTGTCCATCAGTTGCTGGTCATTGGTAATCCCCAGGTCCATAAGACGCGTCGGGCCTGCATTATAAGCCGCAAGCGCGGTGTTCAGCTGGCCGCCGAATCTTTGCAGTTGGTACGACAGATATTTGGTCCCTCCGTCGATATTTTGCTCCGGATCAAACGGGTCACTAACGCCAAGCCCCCGGGCGGTACCATCCATCAATTGCATCAAGCCCTTAGCGCCGGCGGAAGAAACCGCGTCGGGATTAAAAGACGATTCCGTTTGGATCATCGCTTTGATCAGACTCTCAGGCACGCCGTACGTTTGACTTGCGCGAGTAATAATCAACTCCAAATCCGGGCTTACATTAGCCGAATCCGTCCCGTCTGTATCAGCGGATGTTAATCCGCCCGAACCTTGCAGCAGCTGCCGCAAAACACTGTCCATCGATCCCGATAAGCCTGAAACCGAAGAAGAAAGGCCAAGCCCATCGCCGGTCAGACCAAGCCCCAAATCGGACGAGCCCATTCCCGGATCGGATGAACCAAGACCCATGCCCCCAAGAAGCGCGAGCGTCGCAAGTCCGCCGTTGTCCGGAGCCTCATTGGAAGAGGCTTGTCCTTCGGCCATCAGCATTTCTTGCAACAATATATCAAAAAGGGAACCCGAGCTGTTTGTGGAGTCAAGAGAGTCCGAGTTTCCGTTTCCTTGCAGATCAATACTGTTCATCATTTGGAGCTGGATCAGCTGCCCCATCGTACGCGGGTCGATTTGCATCCTTAACTAACTCCTCTTTGGTATGATATGTATGGATACTATCATTTTACACTCGTTCGGCGGCAATAACCACCTCTTTTTAAAAAACGCCATAAAACGGGAACGAGCCGACGTCCCGTAAGCGAAACGTCAGCCCGTAAAACGATTAATTTCAATTGTAACTGCCTTGATGGCTAGCCGCTTATCGGGTAAACGGCATCAGGACGAAATAACCCAGCGTGGACACGATGCCAAGTCCGATTCCCCATGCGCCGGATGTTTTGTTGCCTTGGCTGTACGCATAAAATCCCATTACCGCCGCCAGCGGTCCCAGAATAATGGACCACATGAATAAAGACACAATTCCAAGCCCTACTCCAACATAACCGACTGTACGTCCCGCCGACGTTACGGCATCGGAACGTTCAGCGCGCGTACCCTCGCGGTCGCGCTCTTCACCACGAGAACTTGCCCTACGCTCATCACGAATCACATTTCCGCCGAAAGTGCCTGCAGGAGTAATGTCTGCGGCATATTCTTCGCGGTGAGCTTTACGCGGATAATCGGTACGATTTTTCTCAGATGACGGGTGATCCGGCTTGCCCTTCTTAAAATCAGTCAATGTGAGCACCTCCGTAAATTGGATTGCAGGAGTTCGGGTGACGTTGGGAGCTGCAGCAGCCAAAAATCGCGCTTCGTTATGACGTTTTTTTGGGTTTGAATGTATGACAGCAGGTTACGGAAGAAGTTGGCGCCGTGTCTTTATGTTCGGAATCAAATTCTTCGCCGGCAAATTCGGCATCGTAATGGCGTTTTGCATGCTGGTCGATGTCAATCATAATGGCGTCAGCCCGGCATTCATTCGATTCACCCCAATAGCTGCAATTCGAAACGCTGCATTTAACCAAGGGTTTATCCCTGTTTGGCATTCTAATCACCTCAGACTTCATTGTCCCCGCTATGGATGCAACCTATACAGCGGAACATGTTCCAAATCGCTCCGAACAAATTAAAAAAGATGCCTTTCGGCATCTTCGGCTACATCAAAAATTTCCAGTTATTTGGCGTTGGCCCGGTTTAAGCGAAGCTGCGTCAAATAATCGCTTTCATAATACGTCAAATCATCACGGAGTTCCTCGAATGCGCCGGTTACGTCAAAAATGACATCACGGGCCGCCCGGGTTGGTTTTTTACGGAATCGAATCGCATCCTGACCCGTATAAGCATATCTTCCATCTTCGGAATAGCTTTCGTTTTTGGGGTAGAAGAAATTATTTACGCATTCATGATAAACCTGGTATAACACTTTTTCAGCCGAATCCTCATCAAAGGTACCGCGGCGCAGCGTGACGCCCAATTTCTCGTAGCACTCTTCGGAGTGAACGAGCAGATGCCGCAAATCCGACAGAAATCCCTGGTAGAAAACGCCATGATCTTCATCTTGGCCTTCCATAAGCTGTGGCAGCGAAAAATGATTCAAAAACTGCTCGATCCGGCTGGCCGCGCTCTTCAACTTTTCCTTGGAAGTTTCACATAGCTGCCTGATGTTGTTGGCTTGTGGCATGCGAACAAATCTCCTTCTCCTGTAATGATTAATATTTCCAATTACCGAAATTATCGTAACACAATTTAGCCAAATAAGGTATCCCCGAAGAATAAAAACAAGCCCATCACCTCACGCTATATCCATCAAATATTTAATGGGAGGTAACACCCGATGAAATGGCGCAGATGGGCTCTGCTCGGCTTGACTTCAGCCGCAGCCGTGGCAACCCTTTCCCTGTTCCCACAAGCGGACAACACGCCGCGCTACCGTGCCGCGAACACCCCGGTTCCGAAGCCGGCCCAGGAGCAGCGGCTCAAGCAAAATATGCTTCGCCGCGACGTTACGGCTACGGAGCGACTCGTCCGAATGGATGCCAAGGGACATCTACGAACGCTTGCGGAAGCTTTTGCCAAAGCCTCATCCGGAAAGTGGCCGGCGGACGCCCGGAAACTGCAACAGGATCACAAGCAGTTTCGGTCCATTCAATGGTACGATGGGGCACGCGGAACCACAAAAGAATATCGGCAGCCCGACTTTCGCCCGGATACCGCTTCCCGGGAACAAATAAACAGCTACTTGAGTTACGCCCGCAAATCGCTGCAGCAATCCAAGTCTTATGAATCACCAGCTTTTCCTAAAAATCACCCGCAATACTTCGTGTCCGCCGAACCGGCGAAAAATCGCAAAGGACAAGGCATCGTCGCCGTGATGGACATCAGTATTCTGGGACGGGTCGAGTATCATCAGCACAAAAATCTGCGGCTGATTCCCTATCCGAAGGAAGGAAAATTCAAAGTGGAATCCGTTCATCCCGACACGCTGCGGGATATTACGGTAAAAACCGGCCATGACAACGAAAACGCCAGCCATTACTACGAAAACGAAATCGTGGTCACCTTTGCCAAAGTTCCCGCCGATCGGGAAATGAAAATCATTGAAACGGCGATTCACGGGAAGACGCTGCGAAAAATCGGCGGTACGTATATTTTTCGCTCGGAAAATATGAGCATGAAGCAGCTTAGGAAATATTTCAAAGGACATTGGAATCCCAAATATGTAGAGCCGCATTATTTGTACCTGACCAATGAGATTGACAGCGGGTTTACACAAGATGAAACCCCGGAAATTCCCAACGATTTGTTGTTCTCGGAATATCAGTGGAATTTGCCGGCCATCGAGACAAACCGGGGATGGCAGCTGTCCAAGGGCAGCAACGAGGTCATCATCGCCGTTGTGGATACCGGAGTCGATCTGAAGCATCCCGATCTTCAAGGCCGGCTGCTGAAAGGCTATAACGTCGTGTCGCCGGACGATCCGCCAATGGACGATGTCGGTCACGGCACCCATGTTGCCGGGATCATCTCGGCCAACGTCAACAATAACGAAGGCATTGCCGGGATGATGTGGGGCGGCAAAATTCTTCCCGTCAAAGCGCTGGACAAGTCCGGTTCCGGAACGACGTATTCCGTTGCGCAGGGCGTTATCTGGGCCACGGATCACGGGGCCAAGGTCATCAACATGAGCCTCGGCAACTACGCCGATGCCCAATTCCTGCACGACGCGGTTAAATACGCGTTCGATCATGACGTGGTCGTCATTGCCGCCACCGGCAACGACAATACCGAGCGGCCGGGATATCCGGCCGCCTATCCGGAAGTCCTCAGCGTGTCAGCGACGGATTATAACATGCAAAGAGCGTCTTTCTCCAATTACGGCGATTACATCGACGTGATGGCGCCGGGCGAGAGCATCGCCAGCACGTATCCGGACAACCAATATGCCGCGCTGTCCGGAACCTCCATGGCCAGCCCGCATGTCGCGGCGCTTGCCGCTTTGATCCGATCGGTGAATCCCGACCTGAAAAACACCGAGGTCATGGACATTATCCGCGGCAACGTGATCGACCTTGGGGATGCGGGGCGCGACAAATATTTCGGCTATGGGCAAATTGACGTTTACGCCGCGCTGGAGGCCGCCGGAGGCGGCGGTGCTCCGCTGCAGTTCTGGCCGCAATCGATCGAACGCAAAATAAACCAGGCGATTGACCGGATCAAAAAATAGCCAAAAACCAAAAGCCTCCGCTATCGGCTGATGAAAGGGCCGAAAGCGGAGGCTTTGTCCATTTTGCATGAATTTAAGGGTGCCTGCAGTTATGAAAGTTTGCCGTAAGCCGGGTTCTGTGCTCTTTGCGGTTATAACGGGAACTACCCTCCCGCCTCGAGCGACAATCATCTATCTAGGCCGCACATTACTGAACGGCTCCAGCAACCAACCCGGACGCGCCTCGGGCAAAGGCTGCTTCACAAAGAAGCTGCGTCCCATTAGGTCTTGCTCCAAGTGGGGTTTACCAGGAACGAAGTCACCAGCGTTCCTCGGGGTCTCTTACACCTCGGTTCCATCCTTGCCTGTGCGCGCCTTGCGGCGGCCATCGGCGGTCCATTTCTGTGGCACTATCCTTCAGCTCGCGCTGACTGGACGTTATCCAGCACCCTGCCCTATGGAGCCCGGACTTTCCTCCCGCGGCCCAAAGCCGCCGGCGATTGTCTGTCAAACTTTCGAAGGCAACACTTGTTAGTATACAGGCATTGACTACCGATGACAAGTGCGAATCAGCGGTAATTCTAACTCATTATGCCAAATATTTTACGCACGATTCCTTTATAAAAAAGTAAAGGGTTCGGTGTTTACTTTAGAAGCGAACACTTTCGTGTCGTATTTGTTTTCTTCCAGCTTTTCGGTCAGCCAGGAGGCGACCTTCGGCTTCATGATCTTCTCCGCATTATGACCGGGATCAATCATGGTCATACCGGCCATCAAGGCGTCCTGGGCGGTATGGTAGTAAACGTCGCCGGTAACGAGCACATCCGCGCCGTGAAAAAGCGCGCTCTTCCAGTAATCGCCTCCCGATCCGCCAATGACCGCCGCTTTGCGGATCATGCGGGTTAAATCGCCGACCACGCGCACCGACGGCACATCGAGCTTATCTTTCACCCGCTGCACAAAAGCTCCCAGGCTGACCGGCTCCTTCAGTTTGCCGACCCGGCCGAGTCCAAATGTCCGTCCCTTTAAATCCATCGGGTATAAATCATAAGCCACTTCTTCATAAGGATGATTCTTCAGCATTGCCTGAATGACCTTGGAGCGGAGGCTATTCGGAACCACGGTTTCAATCCGCATTTCATCCGCCTTCTCCAGCTTGCCCGGCGACCCGATATACGGATTTGTCCCCTCTCCCGGCTTGAAAGTGCCATATCCTTCGATGTTGAAGCTGCAATGGCTGTAATTCCCGATCGCCCCGGCTCCGGCATTCAGCACGGCGTCCAGCACCCGCTGATGATGATCCTTCGGCACGAATACGACCAGCTTGAAAAGCGTGTCCGTATGAACATCCTCCAGCGAGGCGCTGCTCTCGATACCTAGAGCTTCGGCCATCCAGTCGTTCATTCCTCCATCCGTCACGTCCAGATTGGTATGGCTCACATATACCGCGATATCGTTTTTGATCAGCTTCTCGTATACTTTCCCCATCGGCGTGTCGACCTGCAAATGAGGCAGCGGCCGGTAAATAATCGCATGATGCGCAATAATCAGATTGACCCCTAAAGCGATCGCCTCGTCAACAACCTCTTCGTTCACGTCCAACGCGATGAGGACACGGTTGATTTCTTTTTGCAGGCTGCCGAGCTGCAGTCCGATTTTATCGTTCTCCATGGCGACATGCTTTGGAGCGAGCTGTTCCATATATTGAATTACGGTTTGACCCTTGGCAAACATGCCAGCACCTCCTTCAGCCGTTTGGACAGACGGGCGAATTCCTCTTCTTTTTCCCGGGAATTTTCCTGTGAGGACGCCTCCATGGAACGGAGTATTTTCGCCAATTTTTCGATTTCCAAGGTCCATTTCTTGAAAAAGACTTCTCCCGGTTCAATCGTGAGCCGTGGCCCCATCTGCAGCAGCAGTTCCTTCGTCAACCGAACATTCTCGCCCCGATCCGGCAAAGTCCTTTCCCGGTATAATTCCTCATTAAGCGCGGCAGCATCCGGAATGGCTTCCGCTACAAGAATCTCGTAGATCTTGCCGTCTTCCTCCAAAATGGTCTCCTCGATCAGGAACCAGCCGTTTTCGATCAGCCAGCGGCGGACGAACTCTTCGCCGACATTGGGCTGGAGGATCAAACGCTTCACGCCGTTCAGCTTCTCTTTCCCGTCCGACAGGATCGAAACGATCAGCGCTCCGCCCATTCCGGCGATCGTAATCGCATCGACCTCGCCCGGAGCGATGACGGCCAACCCGTCCCCTTTACGGACGGATATTCTTGCCTGCTCCCCGGCCTCGGCGACCTGACGCTGCGCGGCTTGGAGCGGGCCTTGATTCACTTCGCCGGCCACGGCGGCAGCCGCCAGCCCCTGCTGCACGGCATAAACCGGCAAAAGGGCATGGTCCGATCCGATATCGGCGAACCGGCAGCCCGCCGGCAGCCTGTCCGCGATTTGCTGTAATCTTGCTGATAGTCTCATGAAGAGATCCACACCACCCATTTTTTTCGTAATAAGAACAAGATGAAAAACGCTACGATCATTTTAAGCAAAAACAATAAAGCGACTTCCTCATAAATGAGATTGTCCAGTATAAGGCTGTGGGCCTCCGCCATAAACCAGAGTGTCAGCGAGACGGCAAAAAACACGCGCGTGCCTCCCTTAAACCGCTGCCGGCACAGCCAGCTGACCCAAAACAGCAGTACGCTGAGCGGCACCCACAATACCTGCGTCATGCCCCAAGAGACATCGGGATGATATTTGCCGAACAGAAACGCATACAGCAATATTCCACATATGAAGCCGCAATAGCTGATCATGCCGAAACCAAGCACAAATCCCGCCCCGATCCACAAAATTCCGCATATAGCTAAGAGCATAACCGCACCAAGTTCCGGATCCCATCCCTGCAGTGAAATCGTCCAAGCCCCAAGGCCAAGCATAGCCAAGCTGCCTATCGCCGTCATAAGGAACGAGAACAACTCATGCTTGTGGCGAGTAAATACGGCTATCGTGTAGGACCCGAAACCCACCAGCAAGGACACGAACATTTGCAATGGCCAGGGAAAAAAGCTAAAATAAAAACCAATAAAGAAAAAGAAGGAAATTATTCCAAATGCAAGGGACCAGAGCTTCGCGTTTCCCTGCTGCAAGAGACCCCAGGAGAAGAAGTGCTCAGACGGCTTCGCCTTCTCGTCATAGTACAGATTTTCCAGGAAATCGCAATAATTTTCCGGAAGAAGCCTGCTCTTTCGCCAATGGTTGATTTCGGTCAAGATGACTTCACGTTTCTCAGTGTTCAAGACATCCACCTTCCTTCAAAAAAAATGACCTTGCTGCTTGACTGCAGAAGGTCAGAGTTGTACGTCTTACGCCTATTCGAGAAAATCCTTCAACCGTTTACTGCGGCTTGGATGGCGCAGCTTGCGGAGCGCTTTCGCTTCAATTTGACGAATTCTCTCCCGCGTTACGCCGAACACTTTACCGACTTCCTCCAGTGTTCTCGTCCGCCCGTCATCCAGTCCGAAGCGGAGTCTGAGTACGTTTTCTTCCCGTTCCGTGAGGGTGTCCAGAACGTCCTCCAGCTGTTCCTTAAGGAGCTCATAGGCAGCTGCATCGGCCGGGGCCAACGCCTCCTGGTCTTCGATAAAGTCGCCCAAATGGGAATCGTCTTCTTCCCCGATCGGAGTTTCGAGCGAAACCGGCTCTTGGGCAATTTTCATGATTTCCCGGACTTTCTCTACGCTGAGCTCCATCTCGGCGGCGATTTCCTCCGGCGCCGGTTCGCGGCCCAATTCCTGCAGCAGCTGGCGGGAGACCCGAATCAGTTTATTGATCGTTTCCACCATATGCACGGGAATCCGTATCGTTCTCGCCTGATCGGCGATAGCCCGGGTAATCGCCTGGCGGATCCACCATGTTGCGTAGGTACTGAATTTAAAGCCCTTCTTATGATCGAATTTCTCAACGGCTTTGATCAGACCCATATTGCCTTCCTGGATCAAATCGAGGAACAGCATGCCACGTCCGACATAACGTTTAGCAATACTGACCACGAGTCTAAGGTTAGCTTCGGCCAGCCGGCGTTTTGCCTCTTCGTCCCCATTTTCGATCCGTTTGGCGAGCTCCATCTCGTCATCCGCCGTAAGCAGCGGAACCCGGCCGATTTCCTTCAAATACATCCGTACCGGATCATTGATCTTGATTCCCGGCGGCAACGTTAAATCATCGTCAAACCCGAAATCGTCATCGCCGCCCTGATCGTCGTCGCCTCTGCGCCGGGTCAATTCCTCGTCGCTGTCGCCCGTCACGTCGATTCCCAGGTCCCCCAATTGTTCAAAAAACTCGTCCATCTGTTCTGGGTCCTGATCAAAAGGCGAAAGCTTCTCCATAATTTCTTTATAGGTGATCGAAGACCTTTTCTTCCCTTGTTCAATCAGTTGTTCTTTCACCTGTTCAAGCGTTAATTCAGTTTCTAGTTCAGTATGCTGTTCATTCGTCATTCTGGGCTCCCTCCTCCCTAGAAACTCACCGAAAGTCCGTCGTCTTACTGTCTCTCTAGGGCAATAATCTCACTAGCAATTTGTGCCGCGCGCAAAGCATTTCCGGATTTTTCCGCGGAAACGAACTCTTCTCTCAAACGTTTGATTTCTTTCTGCAGCGGTACTTTTTTGATCTCGCGTATGCAGTCGTCCAGTTCCTGAGTGCTCCACTCCGCGGTCGTGTCCATCATCGCGATGGAAATGACCGTTTGTTCCAGTCGTTCGTCCTGGAGCGACGCGATAAACCGGCTTGCATCCGGGGGTTTCCCCTGTGCATAATAGGCGTATAGATAAGCGGCGATCGCCACATGATCTTCGATGTTAAAGTTCTCGCCAAGATGCTCGCCCACATAACGGGCAACCTCTTCATCCTGGAGCATAAAAGAAAGCAATCTCCGTTCCGCCACATGATAAGCTGGCAGCAGAGCCGGCATCGAAGCCTGCCCTTTTTTATGCCTACCATTATTCCACCTTTCGGCCTTATTATCCCCTTCGACTGCCTTTTTTTGCATAGCCATGCGGTATTCGTTGCATTCCTGTTTCAAGCTTTCGAAGGAAACCTGTAATTCGGCGGATAATTCCTTCAGATAAATTTCCCGTTCCGTCGGCGAAGCGAGCGGCGCGATAATGGGAATCGCCTCTTTGATATAGGCGACCTTTCCGTCTTCTTCTAGCAGTATATGGTTTTTTTTCAGATATATAAGCCTAAATTTGACGGATGAAACAGCGCCATCCAATATTTGACGCCTAAATCTTTCCGCTCCGTACTTTTGCACGAATTCGTCGGGATCCAACCCTTCGGTGAGCAGAGCAATTTTCGTCTGAAAACCAAGCCCCTCCAAGATCGGAATGCTCTTCAGCGCAGCGGCTTGTCCAGCGTTGTCTCCGTCATAGCAGACGATGATTTCATCGGCGAGTCCCCGCATCATCGAAGCGTGGCTTTCCGTAAGGGCGGTGCCCATCGTAGCTACTCCGTTGTGCACTCCGGCTTCCCAAGCGCTGATCACGTCCCCGTAACCTTCGAACAAAACGATCTGCCGCGATTTTCGGATTTCCGATTTGGCCTGATGCAGATTGTAAAGGGTCCGGCTTTTGCTGAACAGCTTGCTTTCCGGTGAATTCAGGTACTTCGGCTGACCTTCGCCCAGAACTCTCCCGGCAAAAGCAATGACCTTGCCGTTCCGATTATGAAGCGGAAAAATGACACGGTCGCGGAAACGGTCGACATAGCCTGAGCCATCCTGTTTCGATGACAACAATCCGCCTTGTTCCATGGCCGCGAGGTCGAAGGAACGCTTATCCAAAAACTGAAGGAGCGTATCCCACCTTGCCGGAGCGTACCCGATCTGGAATGTGTCGATGGCTTTGTCGGTGAAACCTCTTGCCTTCAAATATTCCATGGCGGGTTTGCCATACTCCGTATTTTTAAGCAAAAAGTGATAAAACTTGGAGGACCATTCGTGGGCTTGCAGCATTTGTTCCATCTCCCGACTTCGCGGCGAGTCGGCCGGACGGCCGGCTTGATCCTCAAAGGGGATATGGGCTTCTTCCGCCATCATTCGAACTGCTTCGGGAAAGGATAATCCTTCGATTTCCATTCTGAATTTAATGGCATTTCCACCCTTGCCGCAACCGTAACAGTGGAAAATTTGCCGCTCGGGCGTAACCGTAAACGAAGGCGTTTTCTCCGAATGAAACGGACAAAGCCCCTTCATGTACTTGCCCTGTTTCGTCAGATGAACGTGCTTGCTGACGGTATCGACAATATCATGCTGCCGCAAGACTGCCTCGATGACTTCCTCCGGAATGCTGCCGCGTCCGGTACTCATCCAAACCACCTTCATCTTTCGCTAGAGCGAATTCAAAAGTCAAATTCCGAGACATTTTGAGTTCCTCTATGACACGTAAATAGTAATTCGCTAAAACTGTACATTCTCCTGCAAATGTTGCAAAAGTTTTGACAACATGTCCGCAAAATGCCCACGATCCGCTTCGGTGAAGGGCTTGGGGCCTTTGAAATAATGCCCGCCCCGCCGAGCTTTTGCGTGTTGATGCCGCCTTTCAAGCAAATAATCGATATTTCCGGAGTGATATTGTTCGCCGCGGGGAGACAAAACATGACAAGCCTTCGCAATCGCCAAAGCTGCGAGTCCGTAGTCCTGAGTGACCACGATATCTCCGGTCGCGATATGGTTCGCAATATATAAATCGGCGCTTTGCTGGCTGCGGTCCACCTGGATCACCAGGACTCCTTCCTCCGGCCGCAGCACATGATCATAGGAAGAAACCATCAGCACCTGAACGCCAAAAAGGTGCGCCGTTTCGACAATTTCCGCCTTGACCGGACAGGAATCCCCGTCAACGACGATTCTGGCTTTCATCAATTCCCGCCCTTTCCAGGAAAATTATTGGCGTGCCCGCAAATAAAGTGTGGCAAGGGACAAAAGGCGAGATTTACGGAATCGCGCCTCGCAGCCAAACGGCTGCGGCCTCGTCGAAACCCAAATCTCACCCGTGCCTAACTTAAACCACACCTAAACATCCTCTTGTTTAATTATGCCCAAACAAGTTTACCAAAATCGGCGAACGCTTTAAGATCTTCATCGATCGCAGCAAGCAGCGCCAAGCGGTTCACCCGAATTGCTTCGTCTTCCGCCATGACCATGACCGCATCGAAAAAGTTTGTGATCGAAGGCTTCAAGCCGCCGATCAGCTTCAAAGCTTCGGCCGCATTCCGGGCTTTCAGGATCTCATTGTAGCTGCCGGTGATCGAACGCCAAGCTTCGTACAGCTCTTTCTCCGCCGGTTCAGCGAGCAAATCGGAGCGGACTTTTTCGGAGGAGGCTTTCGCCGCCAAATTGCTTACGCGGCCAAACGATTCAACGATGAGCTTAAACTCATCCCCGGAAAGGACGGCTTCCATCAGAGCGTTTCCGCGTTCCACAATCAATACGACATCATTATATCCCGCCGCGATAACCGCATCGACGACATCATAGCGAAGCGAATCGGACAGCGTCTTTTTGACGCGGAGGCCGAAGAAGTCGGTCAAATCACGCAGAATTTCTTCTTTTCCGCGTTTTAAGCCGCGCAGCTCCTCGTGTGTATCCAAAGCCAGGGCGAAGATGTCAGACAGCCCGATGGACAGCTTATGTTCCAATACAATTTGTACGATGCCCGCCGCCTGACGGCGCAAACCATAAGGATCTTGCGAACCGGTCGGAATGATTCCGATCGAGAAGCAGCCCGTGATCGTATCGATTTTGTCGGCGATGCTGACGATCGAACCCACCAGAGAAGCGGGTACCGCGTCGTCCGCAAAGCGAGGCTGGTAGTGCTCGAAAATCCCTTTGGCCACCGCTTCCGGTTCGCCGGCTTTACGGGCATAATCCTCACCCATTACGCCTTGCAGTTCCGGAAATTCGTAGACCATTTGGGTCACGAGGTCAAACTTGCAAATTTCCGCCGTGCGGGAAGCCGCTTCGGCCGTGGCCGAGTCCGCTCCAACCAATACCGCGAGTTTATCTGCATTTTTGCGGATGCGGCGAACCTTATCTCCGACCGTTCCGAGTTCTTCATGGAACACGATGCTTTCGAGCTTGGACAAAGCGTCCTTAATCGGGAGCTTCTGATCTTCCTCATAAAAGAACTTGGCATCCGACAAGCGTGCGCGCAGCACCTTCTCGTTCCCGCGGGAGATAATATCCAGCGAGCTGTTCTCTCCGTTGCGCACGGTCACGAAATAGGGCAGAAGGCCGCCTTGTTTATTCAATACCGGGAAATACCGCTGATGCTCGCGCATCGACGTGATCAGCACTTCCTGCGGAATGTGCAGGAACGATTCCTCGAAGCCCCCGAACAGCACCGTAGGCGTTTCAACGAGGAACAGGACCTCTTCCAGCAGGTCTTCCTTTACGGCGATATGCCAGTCTTTTTCCTTGGCCAAAGCGTCGATTTGCCGCTGAATGAGCGTCTGGCGCTCATTGACGTCGGCGATGACATGCTGCGCGCGCAGCGCTTCAACGTAAGCCGCAGGCGCTTCGATGACGGTATCGGTTCCGAGGAAACGATGACCGCGCGTCACCTTGCCCGACTTGACTCCGGTGATTTCCAGATCGATAACTTCACTGCCGAACAAAGCGACGATCCAGCGGATCGGACGCACGAATTTGAAGTCGTAGCTGCCCCAGCGCATATTTTTCGGAAAATTCATTGCATGGAGAATCCCGAGCAGGCCTTCCCCGATAATGCCCATCGTTTCAACGCCAGTCGTACTTTTGCTGACGTACACGTATTCCGTGCCGCCAAGCTCTTTGAATGTAAACTGTTCGGGACTGGCGCCCTGGCTGCGTGCGAATCCGAGAGCGGCCTTGCTCCATTCGCCGTTTTCATCCAAAGCGATTTTACGGGAAGGTCCTTTGACTTCTTCATGCACGTCCGCCTGTTTCTCGGCGACATCCTTGATCAGCACGGCGAGACGGCGAGGCGTCGCATAGGTGTTCACTTCCCCATATGAAATGACGGAATCCTCCAGCCATTTGACCGTGCGGTCCTTTAATTGCTCTACAGCCGCGCGAATAAAACGGGCAGGCATCTCCTCAAGACCGATCTCAAACAGAAAATCCTTAGCCACGGGATACTCCCCCTTTCTGAAGCATCGGGAAGCCGAGCTTTTCGCGTTCTTCCAGATACGTAGCCGCAACCTGGCGGGCTAAATTCCGCACGCGGGTAATGTAACCCGTCCGTTCCGTCACGCTGATCGCCCCTCTGGCGTCCAGCAGGTTAAACGTATGCGAACATTTCAGCACATAATCGTAAGCCGGGAAAACCAGGTGCTGCTCCATCGCTTTGCCGGCTTCCTGCTCGTACATGTTAAACAGGGTAAACAGCATTTTTACGTCGGAGAGCTCAAACGTGTATTTGGAATGCTCGAATTCGGCTTGATGGAACACGTCGCCATATTTCGTATCCGCTACCCATTCCAGTTCGAACACATTCTCCTTATCTTGAATGTAAGAAGCGAGCCGCTCCATTCCGTACGTGATTTCCACGGCGACCGGATTCGTTTCGATTCCGCCAACTTGCTGGAAATAAGTAAACTGGGTAACTTCCATGCCGTCCAGCCATACTTCCCAGCCAAGTCCCCAAGCGCCTAGCCCCGGATGCTCCCAATTGTCCTCGACAAAACGGACGTCATGCTCCAGCGGATTGATGCCGAGCCGTTTCAGACTTTCCAGATAAATCTCCTGAATGTTGTCAGGCGAAGGCTTCATAATCACTTGGAACTGATGATGCTGATACAGACGGTTCGGGTTCTCCCCATAACGTCCGTCCGCCGGACGCCGGGAAGGCTCTACATAAGCCACGTTCCACGGCTCCGGTCCGATCGAGCGGAGAAAAGTCATCGGGTTCAGCGTTCCGGCGCCTTTTTCGACGTCATACGGCTGCACGACGATGCAATTCTGTTCGGCCCAAAACTGCTGCAGGGTCAAGATCATTTGTTGAAAATTCATGAACCACATCTCCTTTGCGCCTTTGTGAACTGCTTGCCAATTGGTTCAGCCGGCCAAAGACGAAAAAGCTCCCGTCTCCTACGCCTGCTGCCAGACATAGGGACGAGAGCTGTAAGTTCCCGCGGTTCCACCCTACTTGATTTGCGATCAAAGACCCCGCAAATCCGCTTTTCACGTTCATTTCACGCTCCTGGGACGCCATTCATGAGTTCCTCCGACCGGGCTTTCACCACCCCCGGCTCGCTAGTACGGCTTTGAAACCTCATTACTATTCCCGTTCAACGCGTGGTCTCCCTAAGGAGAGATTGTTTTCTATAATAAATGATTTTATGAAGTTCGTCAAATCTCGTATTTGTCCAACTGGTCCAGAAAATTTTGCGATTTCAGCTTCAGCCCAAGTTGCGCATCCATAAAAGCGCGCATAACGGTTTTAAGCTCCTGCTTGGTGGCTTCTTTCACTTCAACATTCCCCAATCTTCGAATATCCATTCTCTCGAACAGCGCAAGCAGCTTATACGTTCCTGGCGAGATTTTCATAGCCGCCGGATCGTGATGCCTGCAGCTCGCGCACAGCTTCCCTCCGAGGCGCGGACTGACCCATGTCGATTCCTCCTGCTTTCCGCAGGAAATGCAGCTTTCGAAAGAAGGACCGTAACCCGCGGCCTGCAGCATTTTCATTTCGAACAAATGAATGATGATCTGCGGATCCTTTCCCGCCTCAAGCCCTTCCAGGCACGCTTTTAGCTGCGTGAACCAGAAGCTGCCGACCTCTTCGTCCTGAAGCGTCCGATCCAGCAGCTCGCAGACATAAGAAGCGTAGGCGGCCATAAACAAGTCTTCACGCAAAGAAAAGTGAGATTCGATAATCTCACCTTGATTCAAAGTGCCTAGACCGCTATTTTGCCGAAAAAAAACATATTCCCCAAGAGTAAACGGCTGAGTAAGCGCCGCATGGCGGCTTTTTACCTTTTTGGCCCCCCTGGCCAGCACCCCGATTTTTCCGTTTTTCTCCGTACAAAGCGTAATGATCTTGTTGCCTTCGCCATAGTCCATGCTGCGGATGACGATTCCTTCCACCCTGTAGAGCATGCCTTTTCCCCCAACCTGGCTTCTTCCTCCGCGGAGCTATTCAGCCTCTTCTTCCGCGATCAGCTCTTCCGCCGCCGCAGTCTCCTCATTCGAATTGCCGCTGGCGCCGGCTTCTTTGTATAACATATAAGCATCGACATCTCCAGTTATTGCAAAATACTTCCACGAAAAATCTCGCATTCGTATTCACCCTTTCTTCGGAAATGACGCCTGCATCTTCAAAGAATAGGATGCGCCCGCAATCGCGAACTATGCGTTGCAATAACTGGCAGTACAGAAATTGAATGAATGATTAAGCGTCCTTGTGAAAGCCGAGATCCTTGAGAATTCGCTCCTGGTTGCGCCAATCCTTTTTCACCTTGACCCATAACTCGAGGAAGATTTTGGAGCCGAGCAGGTTTTCGATATCTTTTCTGGCGAGCTTGCCGACTTCCTTCAGTAAAGCCCCTTGCTTGCCGATAATAATGCCTTTTTGCGAGTCACGTTCAACAAAAATGACGGCGGACAAATAAACGACGCCGTTTTCCTGAACGCGCATGTCCTCAATGGTCACGGCGATGGAATGCGGAACTTCCTCGCGCGTCAGATGCAGGATCTTCTCGCGGATGAGCTCGGCGCACACGAATTGCTCGGGATGATCCGTTACTTGGTCTTCCGGGTAATATTGCGGTCCTTCCGGCAAATATCTGCCGATTTGCTCGAGCAGCGTGTTCACGTTGTTGCCGTGCATCGCCGATATCGGCACGATTTCCGTGAATTCGTGCAGCTTGCGATATTCCTCGATCATCGGCAGCAGTTGCTCGGGTTCGACGCGGTCTATTTTGTTAAGCACCAAAATTACCGGCGTATGGACCTCCTTCAATCGCTCGATGATAAAACGGTCTCCCCCGCCGAGCCCTTCGGCTGCGTCCACCAGGAACAAAACGGCTTCAACTTCCCCAAGCGCGTTTAGGGCCGTATTATTCATGTAGTCTCCCAGTTTGGATTGACGCTTATGGATCCCCGGCGTATCGAGAAACACGATCTGCATGGTTTCGGAAGTATACACTCCGTGTATTTTATTCCGCGTGGTTTGCGGCTTATCCGACATAATCGCGATTTTTTGGCCGATGATATGATTCATCAGCGTGGATTTGCCCACATTGGGCCGACCAACAATCGCGACGAAACCGGATTTGAATTTGGATTTTGCCATTTCACTTGTTTCCTTTCCTGTATAGTGCCTATGTAGATAGGTTACCCGTTGTCCCCTTCGTTTAATTGGGAAGAACCAAAAGCGTAAGGAAGCAGCTCTCCAACGGTAGTTTCGCGGATATTCCCCTTTAGATTTCCCAGAATGACCGGCATATCCGGTCCGCACAGCTCAAGCAGCACCTGCCGGCATACGCCGCACGGCGCGATGGGCTCATCGGTATCGCCAACCACGGCAATCGCCCGAAAGTTTCCCGGCCGCTGGCCGTCCGCGATGGCCCGGAACAAAGCGGTCCGTTCCGCACAGTTCGTCGGACTGTAAGCCGCATTTTCGATGTTGCAGCCATGATGCACATGGCCGTCCCGGTCCAGCAAGGCCGCCCCAACGCCAAAACCCGAGTAGGGAATATAAGCACGGGTACGCGCCTTAATGGCTTCCTTCAGCAGTTCAGTATGCTCCAAGCTCATCAGCTCCTTTATATAAGTTGATTGAAGATCGAGCGTATAAAGGCAGCCGTGTGAAATATTCTTCCGATCGCTGTTGTTCCCGGATTTCTTTAATTATATTAATTCAGATAAGGAGGAAATCCGGTCACAAAGGCGACCACTACCGTTTCTTCCAGAACATTTCACACTTTTGCCACCCTACTTCTCATTGTTCAACTTCTCAAAAACCGAGCCAGGTCGTGACCGGCTCGTAAAAAAGCAGGATTCCGACCACAACCGCAATCGCGGCGGAGACCAGTACAGCCCCGGCCGCGGCATCTTTGGCCTTTTTAGCCAATGGATGACGCTCCAGGGTCACGAGATCCACGACCGCTTCAATCGCGGTGTTTATCAGTTCCAGGGAAATCACGAGCGCGATAACCAGCAGGAGAATGGCGAAATCTCTAGCCGGGAGCCGGAAAAAGAAAGCGGCCAACATGACGGCAGCCGCCGCAAAGGTGTGAAACCGCAAGTTACGCTCTGATTTCAGCGAGGCGGCGATCCCTTCAAGGGCGTACCGAAACGTGTCGCTCCATTTCCCCCGCGGTTTCATCAGCGTACAAGACCTACCTGGGCCAACACGGCTTCCTGTTTACCCATCATTTCCGCTTCGCTCGCCGGATCCTGATGATCGTAGCCGAGCAGATGCAAAAATCCGTGCACGAACAAAAATCCGATCTCCCGCTCGATAGAGTGACCATAGTCCTCACTTTGCGCCTTGGCGCGATCCACCGAGATAATAATATCGCCCAGCACATCCGGCAGATCATTCAGTTCTTCGTCCTCTTCCAATTCGTACACGATATCGAGTTCATCATCCAGCGATTCGTTCATAGCGAAGGACAGCACGTCCGTCGGGCGGTCGATCCCCCGGTAATCCCGGTTCAGCTCGTGGATCGCTTCGTCATCGACGAACGTCAGGGCAACCTCTCCCTCGCTGATCCCCTCGGCTTCGCCCGCTTTTTGCAGCAGCGTATCCAATAAAGAGATTAAATCATCGCCGATCTCCATTTTCCCTTGTTCATTGTTCCAAGCCAGTTGTAGGCCCATTTAAATCTTGCCCCCTGTCCGTATCTTCGCTCTCTTTGCTTTTCTTGATTTCTTCCGGATATTCGATCCGCGAATGGAAAATGCCCATTACCGTTTCCTTCAAGGTCTGGGCTACGAGATCCAGCTCCCGCATCGTCAAGTCGCACTCGTTGAATTGATGGTCGTCGAGGCGGCTTTTGATGATCTTTTCGATCATCGATTCCACCTGCTCTACCGTCGGCTTGCGCAGCGAACGCACCGCAGCTTCCACACTGTCGGCGATACCCACCACCGCGGCTTCCTTGGACTGTGCTTTTGGTCCCGGATACCGGAAATCCGCTTCGGTGAAATCGGGCTCAATCCCCTGTTCTTCGGCCAGACGCAGCGCCTTGTGATAAAAGAACTTCAGGAACGTCGTTCCGTGATGCTGCTCGGCGATGTCCCGAATCGGCTTCGGAATCTTATAGTCCTTCTGCATCTCGACGCCATCCCGTGCATGCGCGATGATAATCGATTTGCTCAGCTTCGGATCGATGAAATCATGCGGGTTTTCCATATTGTTCTGGTTTTCGATAAAATAGCTCGGCCGCTTCGTTTTGCCGATATCATGATAATACGAGCCGACGCGGCACAGAAGTCCGTTGGCTCCAATCGCCTCCGCCGCCGCTTCCGACAGGTTGCCGACCATGACACTGTGATGATACGTTCCCGGCGTCTCCGTAAGCAGCTTGCGCAGCAATGGATGGTTCGGATTGGACAACTCGACCAGCTTCAATGCCGACAAAATGCCAAAGGTCACTTCGAAGAATGGCATGAGGCCGATGACCAGAATGGTCGTCAGCAAACCTCCGGCAATCGCGAAGCCAACGGCATACAAGGTGCTGGACTCGGTCCAGCCGTTGTTGTTGATCAGAATCAGCGTAAATACGGACAGCGAACCAAACAAGCAAATCATAATGCCTGCCTTCAGCAGTGTAGAACGCTGACTCGCCCGGTGGATCGCGAAGATCGACGCAAACGAAATCACGAAAGTAAAAAGGCCGAATTGAAAATCAAAGATCTGTCCCTGATGGACGTTCAAAATAATGCTGGCCAGTATGCTGAACAGAATCGAGCAAATATATGCCAGCGACAAGTCCAGCAGCAGTGTGATCAGCATCGCTCCCGTTGCGACCGGAGCCAAATAACCGATGTACGGACGCTGCTCATCCTGAACGATATTGATTACATGCATAGACGCGATCGTAATGAGAAAAATCAGCAGCAGCATGACGAACTGCGCGTTATTGTACTTAAAGCGGCTGACGCCTTCCGATTGCCGGATAAACATAATCAGACCGATAGCCATAAGCGTGGACAGCAAAATCAGCCCAAACTGCGGCGAATAGTTGACTTCATCCTTAAGCAGGCCATTTTTTTCCAGCAGCGTGTACATTTCCTGGGTAATTTTTTCGCCTTTATTAACAAGCACATCACCCTGTTTAATAAAAACGGTAGGCGTATTCTCCCGTGCGTCCACCTTCGCGGCCTTGGTCGCTTCTTCGTCATAAAATTTATTGGCCGTAATCGACAGGCGGGCCAATTCCTGAACAACCTCACGGGATGTCCGCTTGCTCAGCGAGCTGGTGCTTACCATTTCCGCAACTTTCGCCCGGGCGGTCTGAGCGTCGACGATTTGGTCCGTCATGAGCCGGGCAACAATATCCGCCGCCACCGGCTTCATTTCGTTGATATCCTCCGGCGTCAAGGTTGGAATTTTAATAAACGTTTCCTCGGAAATATGGTATTGCTGCTCGTCGATCCGTTGGGTCACTTCCTGGAACAACGTCGAGGAGTAAGCGCTTGACCCCCGGTTGTTCATGATGAAATTCTGAATATGGTCCTTTACGCGCTGAGGCAACTCCTCACGGTAAATTTTAATCTTATCTTCCGTCGACACCTGATCGTCCTGATTCAGCCGAAAAATGCGGTCAAGCATTTGGCCGACAAGCACCTCATTGCGGAGAGGAAGTATCGTATAGATTTGCCCTACTTTTTCGGCGGCGTCTTCCTGAGCTTTTAACGTAGCTTTGGTATTCGGAATTTCCATCGGCGCCAGAATCTCTTTTTCGCTGGGCATTCCCACGGCGATGTCATAGGTCTCGGGCAGCAGCTTTGGCGCCAGACTGACGTAGAACATGATGACAAGCAACACAAACAGGCCGTATCGAACCGATACGCTATGCTTCCAGCCTGCTGTTTTGGTATGAAACGTCTTTCTGCGCTGATCGTTAGTAGTCATAAAAGACAGCCTCCTGAAAAATGTAAAGCCCGGCAAACCCTTCTCCGCATCATTCTTCTGGCTCAAAGCGACAGCGAATGTGTATCGCCGCGAAGATTCCCTGGCGGGAGGGTCCGGGGGCTGGATCATTAACCCTGATTTTCAGCAGCACGGTCGTAAGCAACAATAATTTTCTGTACAAGCGAATGGCGAACAACATCCGATTCGTTGAAATAAACGAAGCCGATTTCCTCGATCTTTTCAAGGATACTTTTCGCTTCGATCAGCCCGGACTTTTTGCCTTTGGGCAGGTCAATCTGCGTAACATCTCCGGTAATGACCATTTTCGAGCCAAAACCAAGCCGGGTCAAGAACATTTTCATTTGTTCCGGCGTTGTGTTTTGCGCTTCGTCCAAAATAATGAACGAATCGTCCAAAGTCCGGCCGCGCATATAAGCGAGCGGAGCGATTTCAATCAAGCCCCGTTCCAGCGCTTTCGCGGTCTGTTCGGGACCCATGACGTCATATAAAGCATCGTATAACGGGCGCAAATAAGGGTCAACCTTCTCCTGCAGGTCCCCCGGCAGGAACCCCAAGCTTTCTCCGGCTTCGACCGCCGGACGGGTCAAAATAATGCGCTTAACGGAACCTTCCTTCAGCGCCGTTATGGCCAAAACGACCGCCAGATAGGTTTTGCCCGTCCCAGCTGGACCGATGCCGAAAACAATGTCCCGTTTCTTAATCGTCGTTACGTAATGCTTTTGTCCGATCGTTTTTACCCGGATCGGCTTGCCGCGGTAAGTCACCGCAATTTCGCCTTTATATAGATCAAGCAGCTGATCGGCCCGGAATTCCTTGGCCAGATCGATGGCATACAGCACATCTCTTTCGGTTAGAATATACCCGTTCCGGATTAATTGGAGCAGCACTTCGAACAACTGCCCTACCTTCTCCGCCTCGCGGTGTTCGCCCCGGATCGATATCTCGGACTCCCTCAGAACAATCCCTGCATTCAGATTCTCTTCGATCAATTTCAAAAATACATCTCGAGGGCCGAACAAAGCCAGTCCCTCTCCCGCGTTGGCCAGCGGTATTTTGATGCTCACCAGTTGTTCTGACAAATAGCCTCATTCTCCTTGATCAATGTACTATCGGAAGTTCTTCCGCTATGTTCTGCTCTACTTCAAAATGCACTTTCATATAAACTTTACCATTGTCCGTCTTCTCATGCAAAATTTTTTGATTCAAAATCACGCTGTCTGCACCGTTCTTGGCCAAAATATCCCGCTTCGCCCGCTCGATGCCATCGTTTTCAGCCTGTTCCGGAGTCCGTTTCCATTCAAGCTGCGTCTTCTCCAGCACGTTTTCGGTCATCCAGCCGATGGGCAGCTTATAACCCCGCCAGGTAAGCGGATCGAGCTCGGTTAGCGTTTCGGCTTTGGCATACGGCAGCTTGCCGTATCCGGATATCTGAATCGCCGTATTTCCGAAATAGAGATAGCCTTTTTGCTTACGGTTTCCCGTGTAAACCTGCTGTTTCTGGATTAAAGGCACCACGATGTTGTACTCATGCCAGACGATACCTTTTACCACGCCTCTGGATACGACGCCCTTGCCGCCCTGAATGCCGGAAATAAGAATTTGGCCTTTTTTGACCCGATCATTCCGATCCACCACCGGCTGGCCTTTTTCCGCATAAATATGGGTAACCACCGCATCGGTCTTGCTGACCAGATGCCGTGGACTAAGCAGCTCCTGTTTTTGGGGATCGGTAGCCTCCACCACTTGTATCGTAATCCGCGTGCCGGAGCGGGTCACCCCCACCCAGGACGTCCCCGGCAGCATGCGGGTCAAATCCATGGAGAGCTTGTCCTGCGCGGGGAGCCGAAAAATCCACTGAAACGGATAGATCCCTTCCTGTCGCGCCGCCTTTAAAACATCATCGGAAGCGATTTTCTGATTGCCTTTCACTTCAACGTCCCAGACCAGGGAAGACAGGCAGAAAATAAGAGCAAGAAACAAAACGAAGCCGGCGATAAAGCCTTTTCTCCGCCACAAACGGGCGAGAATGAAAGGGAAGCCGGAGCGTTTTTTTATCCTCATCCGGCAGCCTGTCCCCTTCAAAAGCGGGCGCAGCTTAAAAAAATCCGCGACCTGCACGTTGAGTTCCATCTGTTCATCCGGCAAAGCTCTGACATTCCATATTTCAATCCCATGCCTGGATAACTCGTTGATCAGCCGTTCAACCGACTTGCCGCGAACCGCAATCGTAACTACGCCGCGAAAAAAAGATAGTGCCGGTGATTTCATGGATTATTCCTCCGTTCCTCGATATTTGATTCCGGATATTTGTCCTTCCACAATGACTTCTTCCGGCATAATCGTCTTAATGACAAGATTGCTTCCTTCCACCTCAAGCCGGCCTTGGCTTAGCTCAAGATGAAGCTCCTCGGGAGAGAAGTGGATCACTCCCCGGTGATTTTCTATGTATAGCTGCTTACCTCCAATCAAGGTGAGCCTGGGCAAATCGTATACAAGGTCACTCGGCAGATCGAGGGCACCAACCGTCCATTTGCGTATTTTGCGGACAAAGCGGCTCATATGAGGCAATCCTCCTTCCTCTACTGTACAAATTATGCGGGGGATTTCCGATTTATGAGAAAGGGAGAGGGGGCAAATACCGCTTGGAGTAAAACTGTACTAGTACTGTTTTTTATGCACTGTTGCGAAGGGAAAGGTTAATGGGCAGGGTACCGAATTTGAGAGACGCGGCGGTTAGAAGATTTTGCCATTTGGACATTATCCCTGACTCTTTCGGGAAAATGAAAAAACACCCTCTACATGGTAGAAGGTGTTCGCTGTGTTTAGCTATTGCAAAAGTTGTTGAACCGTCTGGTTTACAAGCTTGCCGTCCGCCCGGCCTTTGACCTTGGGCATCAGCGCACTCATCACTTTCCCGATTTCGGCTTTCGAAGAAGCACCGGTTTCCTGGATGGTCTGCTGTACAATGACTTTAATTTCTTCTTCGCTTAGCTGTTCGGGAAGGTACTCAGCAAGGATCTCCGCTTCCGCTTTAACTTGTGAGGCAAGATCATCTCGACCCGCTTTTTCAAATTCTTGGAGGGCATCTTTGCGCTGTTTGATTTCACGACTTAGGATATCAAGCACTTCATTATCGTTCAAAGGTCTTTTCAAATCTATTTCAAGATTTTTCATCGTAGCACGAACCATTCGAATGGTGGAGAGCTTGAACTTGTCTTGACTCTTCATCGCTTGCTTCATATCTTCGTTCAATCGCTCGCTAAGATTCATGTGAACAAAATCCTCCTAAAACTTTCTCTTACGAGCAGCCTCGGACTTTTTCTTGCGCTTTACGCTTGGCTTTTCATAATGCTTACGTTTCTTCACCTCAGCCAATACCCCATCTTTAGCGATGGAACGTTTAAAGCGACGAAGTGCAGCATCAATTGTCTCGTTTTTGCGAACTTTAGTTTCAGACACCAGTTTTCCCTCCCTCCGACCAGACCGTCCAAGAGCACAACACGGTTCATCAAATTTCATTATAGGGGAAGATGAAATAAGGTGTCAACCTGATGCCCGGCTTTTTATCTTCCAAAATATCAAGCGAATGCCTATATTAGGCGTACGAATCGGAAATTCCCGCCAACGCGCCAAGCTTTGTGCCGCCAAGCAGGTGATAATGGATATGATGGACCGCTTGGCCGCTATCGGGGCCGCAGTTGTTGATCAGGCGATATCCGCTCTCAGCGACCCCCAGCTTTCTGGCGGTTTCCTGCGCGATTCGGTGCATTTCGCCAATCAGGGCAAAATCCTCGTCGCCTGCATCATTCATTGACGAAATATGTTTTTTGGGAATGATCAGCACATGCGTCGGCGCAGCGGGCTGAATATCATGGAACACCAGAAACCGGTCGTCCTCATAGACTTTATTTGACGGAATCGAACCCTCCGCAATTTTGCAAAACAAACAATCTTCCATTCGAAATAACCTCCTCGGATATTGGAGCTATCTATGGAACAAGCTCTAATGTAACTCAATCATACCGAAAAAAGGCAAAAAAAAGAAGCACCCTGCTTTCTCAAAAATGAGTCCGCTGATCGCACGGACGTATTGGACCGAAAATGCAATGTCTTCTCTGTCACCAATACGTCCGTCGGGGTGCTTGCTAATATGATGTCGGCAACTGTAGTATAACAAGGGGTTGAAACTGTATCTGTGATCTACATCACGTTATGGGCCGAATTCAGCCCATTTACACAAAATTCCTCGTATCGTTGTTTCTTCCAAACTTATAAGCCGCGATGAGGAAGAATACGACGGCAAAGGCAAGCAGTACGGAAAGGTTAAACCAGATTGCGCTGAGGCTTTCGCCCTGCTGCAGTTTTTCGATCGATTGAAGCACCCAGTGCTGCGGCAAAAAGTCGGCGATACGCTGTGCCGCGGCAGGCATGATAGAGATCGGGAAGAAACATCCGGCCAGCAGGCAGGTCGGCGTCAAAATCAGGTTTTGCATGGCTCCGGATACCCCGCTATTTCTCGAAAAGGCCACGATGACGAGCGAGATGCTGACCGACACCAGGGCAAACAAAGCGAGCATCTCCCCCATCACCAGCATCGGTACGCCAGGGTCCAGCTTGAATACGACTCGCAGGAAAAATAGGGTAACCGCGATCTGAATCAGCATCACAATAAAATTCACAATAATATTGGAGATCACGTAAGTCCGGGAACTGATCGGCGACGAGATGATTCTGAAAAAAGTGCGGTCCTCCCTGTTTTTTAGAATCAGTTCGGAGAGGTTGCCGGCTGACATCATCATGAACATGATCAGGAATCCGACGGATTGGTAGCTCATATCCTTCGTAATCGATGCATCGTTGACGGATTCCGTCGTCAACCGAATCTCAGGATTCTTGTAATCCTGATACAGCCGCTGGAATTTTGAAACGTCCCCGTCGGCAGCTTTGCTGAGCGCCGAAACGTTGTCGATATAATTATACAGCATCGATTTCACATAAGCCGTAACCTGTGCACCTTTTACCGACTGGATTCCGATATGATCCGGCTTCCCCGCGAGCACGCTCTCCGAATATCCCGCGCCAAGCACAAGACCACTGTCGAGCTCTCCCGCGGCCAGCCGCTCTTTCAGCTCGTTTTCCGGCAATTTTACAATCTTGATGTTATCCAGCTGCTGCAGGAAGGAAACCGTATCCGCGGCAATCGGCTCCGCGCCGTCACTATTGACGACGCCAACCCGAAGGCCGTTTGACCCAGAGCCCGAATACATCATCGTAGAGAGCAGGATCCCCGCTAACGGCAACCCCAGGTAAATGATCAGATTGCCGCGCTTCCTGAACGTGGTGCGCAGCGTTGTTGCGACCAGCCACCAAATATCCTTCATCATATCAAAGTCCCTCCTTGCGCCGCATGATTAAAGCAGCCACGGCCAGCATTCCTACCGCAAGCGCGATATTTAAACCGATTACCGGCCACATTGCCGAAATTTGTCCGCCGTAAACGATTTTCGTCAAGGCTACGTTGGCCCAGCGGACGGGGGACAAAGCGGCGATATGCCCCACCGTTCCCAAGTCTTCGTCCGCTCCCATCGGGAAATAGGCGCCGCCGAAAAAAGCGGCTAACTGCGTAATAATCATGATGACGCCGCGGGTAGCCGTATCCTTCAGCAGATAGCTGATCGCAAGGCCCAAGCTCACCGCCATCACAACTTCGGACAAGAGCACCAGCAGAACAGCCGGCATGTGCGCTCCCCAATACGCCTTAAACACATATTTGCTGCACAAGATGACCAAAAGAACGCAAAGCATATTGATAACGATATTTCCGAGCACTTTGCCGGCAAATATTTCGCCTTTGCCGATCGGTGCGGCGACCAATCTCGGCGCCGTTCCTCTTTTAACTTCCCCGGAAATCAGCCTGCTGGATGAAATGGCGCTCCACAAGGCGATCATGGCGGTCATCGCAAGCGCATAGTAATCAATGGCTCCCGGCTGCCGGTCTTTTACGATGGAGGTCTCCTTGATATAATCGCGGGCTCCTCCGCTTGAAAAAGCCAGCCCGGCTTTGTCGGGCGCAAATTTGGCAAGCGTATAGGAAACATTGTACTTATCCGCGAAGGCGCTCAGCATCCCCTGGACAATATTGCTCTCGATGGCATTGCGGCTGCCGGCAAACAGAGAAATGCCATCCTTCGTGAGTTCGACGTAATCGTCGTAACGGCTCTCCTCGACTTCCGTCCGGCCGTTCAGCCCGCTTGAAAGCGGAACAAAGGTAATGCCCGACTTCCCCGTTTCTTTGCCAAACGACTCAAAGGCTTGCGATAAGGCGGCGTTTCCGTCGGTATCCTTGACAGCGACTCGGATGTCCCCGACCTGGACCGTGCTGTCGAAAGCGTTCGTTAACGCGATGCCCAGAATCAGAATCAGCACGATGGGAAAAGCGAGCATAAACATAAGCGTCCATCGGTCCCGAAGGTCGTTTTTTATCTCTTTGATCGCTATGGCTAGCGTATTCATCGTTTTCCCCCCTAATCCCGCAAATTTCGGCCCGTAAGGGTCAGAAACACCGTCTCCAGATTCGGTTCCTGCTCTTCGACCGACCGTATTACCGCCCCGGAATCGATCAGCGCTTTTAACATATGGCTTAAATTATCGATCGTCATGTCGCTGTGAATGTGTATCACGTTTTCTTCAAAAGCGGCTTTTCTCACCCCGGGGATGCTTTTCAGCAAAGCAATCAGGCTTTCATCGCCTTTTTTCAGCTCAATACGAATGTCCTTCACGTCGGTAATTGTTGCGATCAGCTGCTCCTTGGTGCCGTCGGCAATGATTTTCCCATGATCAACGATGGCGATGCGCGAGCAAATCTCTTCGACTTCCTCCATATAATGGCTGGTGTAGATAATCGTACAGCCCATTTCATTCAGCTTGCGTACGGAGGTCAAAATGTAATTTCTCGATTGAGGGTCGATCCCCACCGTAGGTTCATCCATAATAATCAGCTTGGGTCGATGCGCGATCGCGCAGGCGATGTTCAGTCTCCGCTTCATGCCGCCGGAGAAGTTTTTGGGGAAGCTTTTCCCCTTGTCTTCAAGCCCCACGAATTTCAGTGCTTCCTCGGTTCTGTCTTTAAGTTCCGTCCCGCGAAGTCCGTACAGCCCGGCAAAAAATTTCACGTTTTCGTAGGCGGTCATATCCTGATAAATCGCCAAATCCTGCGGTACGATACCAAGATTCATTTTGGCGAAATGTGCGTGCTTCGAAATATCTTTATCAAGAATGCGAATTTCGCCGGTTGTGGCTCTAAGCAGCGAAGCAACCAGATTGATCGTCGTGCTTTTTCCCGCTCCATTGGAGCCGAGAAAACCGAAGATTTCGCCTTCCCGCACCGCCAGCGACATGTTGTCTACCGCGATGAAGTCGCCGAACTTTTTCGTCAGACCGCGAATTTCCAATACGTTCATCTTCATCTCTCCGTTTCCGTTTCTTTCATGTAGCTATTGTAGAAAAAAAGGATGCCCTTATGTCAGTGCATAAGTTCATCCTTCATCCATGAGAATATTCATGTTTTTATTCATTTCTATAGTTGATTCCATATTGCGCGAAAAAGGCAGCCGTGTGAAATGTTCTTTCGATCGCTGTTGTTCTCGGATTTCTTGATTTAATAAATTCAGATAGAGTTGAAATCCGATCACAAAAGCGACCACTGCCGTTTCTGCCAGAACACTTCACACTCTTGCCATATGCTTTCTATATTTGAACTTATATTAGTCAACTCCGAACGGAATAAGCGTGGTTACGCTGAAGCCCTGGGTGCCGTCGGCGATTACCGTGCCGCCTGCCGCCGCGGCCCGCTCCTCCATACCGAGCAGCCCAAGCCCTTTTACAACCTTGCTTTGGCCGCGCCCGTTGTCCGAAACCACGGCCTTAACCAGCTTGCCCAGCACCCTGATTTCGACGTGAACGGCTGTAGCCGCGGCGTATTTAGCCGTATTGGTCAGGGCTTCGGTCACGTTGTCGTGAATGATTTTCCAATGCAGCGGCGTGATTTTCTCCAAATCTCCGCCATGTACCAGCGTAGTTGCCAGTCCCGATTGGCTGCCGAAGGCATCAACCATCGTACGCAGCCGATGAATGCCAAGCTGCTGGACGGGAGGCTTCATATTTTTCAGCGTTTGACGGATTTGCTCGATCGCTTCCTTGGAGATTCCGATCGCATTTTGCAGCAGCGTCTCGGCCTGAGCCGGATCGGCGTGCAGCAGCCGTTTGGCCGCTTCCATCTGAATCAGCGCCCCGGTCATGGAGTGACCTACACCGTCGTGAATTTCCTGGGACAGCCGGTTCCGCTCCTCCAGCTTGTACGTATATTCCGAGGCCCGAATAAATTCCCGATTATCGTTCAGCTCTTGTCGCAGCTTTTCCTGATCGGCGCGCAGCTTGTCGATTCTCTCCTCCTGCAAATTCATTTTCTCGTAAAACTTCCTGGCCAATCTGAAGTTAAAGAAGCTCATCACGGTCAGAAAAACGTACAGCACCAGGAGCGTTTGGTCCATGAACCAAAGCGGCAGAAGCAAACCGAGAAACGTCGCGTAACCGTTATACCGTCCCGGATAACCGGAAGACAACTCATACCCGCTGAGCGGAAGGAGCAGGATGAATTCCGGCTGGACATAGATCCAGCAGTACAGCAGAAAAAGTATTCCAAGCATCATCGCGCCCCGTCTGTAACGGCGACTTTTGATCAAAAGGGTCGAAAAATTGAGCGCCAGATAGATCAAAAAATAGAGAACAAGCCACGGGGACGGTTCGGAAGTGGTGAAATAAGCGGTCGCGATCACGAAAAACAGCAGAAACAGCTTATTGCCGATATTCCACAGCTCCATGGCTTTAGCGGGTCCTCCCCGTCAGATAGTAAATCGCGATTTGCGTCCGGTGCTCCAGCGCCGTTTTGTTCAAAATCGAAGTGATGTAGTTGGCGACCGTTCCTTCGGAAATGAACAATTCCTTGGCGATTTCCTTGTTGGACAATCCTTTGGCGATTCGGGACATCACGTCGAGCTCGCGCTCGGTAAACAGGCTGAGGTCAATCGGCGGAGATTCGGCCCCCGATTCAGGAGCCGCCTGAGGGCAGGCCTCCGCTTGGCTGCGGGACTCGCCCAAAGTGGACTTTAATTTATCGAGTACAACGTCCTGCAGCACATTATGTCCGTAGTACACGCTTTTGATGGCATCGCGGATCCGCTCCGGATCGTTGTTTTTGAGCAAATATCCTTTAGCGCCAAAACGCAGCGCATCCATGATGTACTCGTCATCGTCAAACGTCGTCAAAATAAGCGGCTTGACCCGGGTTTCCGCCGCAAGCCGCCGTGTTGCCTCAACACCGTTCATGTTCGGCATCCGCACATCCAGCAAAGCGACATCCACCTCGTTCGTTTTGCAAAAATCCACCGCTTCGAGTCCGTCCCCGACCGTCGCCAGCACTTCGAACTCCTCAAAGCTGTTCAGTATGATCCGCATGCCTTCCCGGATAAATGAATTGTCGTCCGCTATCAATACGCGTATTTTCATAAGCGCTCCTTTGTGGTCAAGGTCTAAAGGCTGACGGCTTCCCCGCTATCGAAGAAGTACAGCCACTTTTGATCAACCGAGACCCCCATAATATGCCGGACGGCTTCGGCGTAAAGCTCCAGCTGGAAGCGGTAATTTCGGGCCAATGCCTCAAGGCCGCCCTGGTGCTCAAGCACCCGGTCGCTTTTATAATCCAGTAAATGCACCCGGCCGTCAACCGAAAACAGGCAGTCGACGATCCCTTGGATCAGCACCGTTTCGCCTTCCAATTTCCGGGCGAATTCATGATCGGCAATTTGAGGACCCGCCATGGCGGCAGGCAAGCCGTAGCTGAACGGCATTTCGCGTCTGATCCAATCGGCCCGGCGCAGCAGTTCGCCTAAAGGAGAAGCCAGGAAGCCGGCAATGCGCACCGTATCCATTTCCCCCGCCTGTTCTTCCGTCATGATTTTCCGCGTTACAAGGCGCGCAAGCGTAGTCTTGACGATCTCCTCATCCGATCCCAAATCCAGAGGCAAATGCTGCATGACTGTATGATAAGCCGTCCCCCGTTCGGTAGGAGTCAGTTTTCGCTGCTCCATGAACCGCGGACGGCGCAAATGCAGCTTAAACTCCGTCCGGTCCTCCGCCTGTTCCCGTTCGCGCCTCAGTTCCTCTCTGGCGAACAGATCCTCGGCCGGCTGCTCTTGCATCATCAGCAGCGCCTTCATCTCGGTCACCGAGGTTTTGGCGGAAACCTGGCTCGCCGCTTCATGCGGATACCGCCAAGCCAGCCGTGAATCCACCGCCTCGGCGACAGCAGGGTCATGGTCGCCCTGAAGCTGCGCAAACGCCGTCCCGTGGGACAGCAACGCTTGCAAGCCTGCCCCTGAATCGGCCGTGGCCCCGCCTGTCGCCGCCGCTTCGTCAGCGGCAGGCGCCGGTGTCGGCTGCGCGATTTCACGCGAGGACACCCAGGCGATGCGCCAGTCGGAAGCGCTGTCCGCCAGCACCGCCGGCGAAGCTTCCGGCAGTCCGGCATATCGGCGCAGCTCGGTCGCCGAACGGTGACGTATAAGCGCAGGTCCGATCCAATCGAGGTAGCAGCGACCGCGGGCAAGCAGGTAATCGGGCAGTTGTTCGCTTCCGGTCTCCAGCGCTTTTCCCCACGCCTCCACCGAACGCGACAGGTTTTTCACCGCCGACACCAGCACGAGCTTATCCTTCGGACGGGTTAAGGCCACGTACAGCACGCGCATTTCCTCGGCAAGCAACTCCATTTGCGCCCGCCTCCGGATGGCAAGATTCGGCAGGGTCGGGTAACTGACGCGCGTGTTCAAATCAACGAATTTGGGCCCAAAGCCCATCTCTTTATGCATCAGAAACGGAACATTCAAATCCTGGCGGTTGAACATTTTAGAGAGACCGGCCACAAAAACAACCGGAAACTCGAGCCCTTTGCTGCTGTGAATGGTCATGATCCGGACCGCATCGCCCTGCTCACCGGAGGATCGCGCGGCGCCAAGATCGCCGCCGTTTTCCCGCAGGCGCGTCACTTGCCGCAAAAAACGGAACAGCCCCGGCGAAGCGGCGGAAACTTCGTATTGTCTAGCCCGATCTAGCAAAGCCGTCAAATTCGCCTGACGCTGGGCGCCTCCGGGAAGGCCTCCCACCCAATCCAGATAACCCGTCTCCCGGTAAATGTCCCGGATCAGGCTGACTAAGTCGCCCTCCCTGGCCATAGAGCGCCAGACGTCCAACTGCCGCAGAAAGGCGTTCATCTTGGCGATGAGCGGAAAGTTCTTCTCCTCGGCCGTTTCTCTATCCATAGCCCTTTCCCATGAAGCAAGAACCAAGGCAGCGTCGTAGAAACGTCCGCCCGAAGCGGCCAGACGAATTTCGGCCAGGTCTTCTTCCGTAAACCCGTAAAGCGGGGAGCGCAGCACCGCCGCAAGCGGAATATCCTGCAGCGGGTTATCGATGATCTGCAGCAGGGACATCATCGTTTCGACCTCTGAGGCCTGAAAATACCCCTGGCTCAGCTCGCCGTATGCCGGGATTCCCTCAAGCCGCAATTCCTCGATCATGGCGGGAGCCCAGGTTAACGTCGAGCGCAGCAAAATGACGATGTCCCGGTATTCCGCCGGTCGTACCGCTTTCAGCTGTTTATCGTAAATGCGCAGCGGTTTGCCGTCCTCACCCAGCATCTCGCGGATTCGCGCGGCGATAGAGCGGGCTTCCAGCCGTACGGTTTCAAGTACGATGGCTTCCTCCTCTTCGGCGGCGGCTTCCGAATCATTTCCGGCCCCTTCCGCATCCGCCGCTTCCGCCTCCGTCTCGCCGGAGCTTCGGTCGATCAGCAGCAGTTCAGGCCGGTAATCATCCGTATCGTTTACGGGGAAGCCTTCCCCGTAAACCAGTTCCGCGCGGGAATCATAGGTTATCTCCGCTACGCTTTCGTTCATGATTTGCCGGAACAGCAAATTCACCGCGTTAACGACTTCGCGGCGGCTGCGGAAATTGCGGGCCAGGTCGATGCGAAGGCCTTGTCCGTCAAAATCTTCCCCGTAGGTTTTATATTTCTCCAGGAATAATCCCGGGTCGGCCAGACGAAAGCGGTAGATACTCTGTTTCACGTCGCCGACCATAAAGCGGTTGCCCGGGCTGCTGCGCGAAATCAGCTTTACAATGCTCTCCTGGACAGTATTCGTATCCTGATACTCGTCCAGCATCACCTCATCGAACTGCAGCCGGTACTCAATCGCGGCATCGGACGGCTGAAGCATCCCCGGCTCCGAGTCCGGATTACGCAAAATTTGCAGGCAGTAATGCTCCATATCGGAAAAGTCGAGCCAGCCCTTCGCCACTTTCTCCTGACGGTAACGCTCCCCAAACGCGATGATCAGCGAAGCCAGCTCTTCCAAAAGCGGCGCGGCTTGATGCATCTCCTCCAGAAAAACGTCCGCGGATCGCCCGAACAGCTGCGATTTCAAATCGGAAACCGTCTTCTTGGCTTCCTCGCGCAGCGCCTTGACCCGCTCTTGGAGCAGCGGATCGGTCTGATCCTTCTTGACCGGCTTCAGCTTGCCGAAAGCCGCCGTTTGAAAGGCGTCAAACAGGCAGAGCCATGGCCCCGATGCAACCGCCGTCCGTAATCGTTCAATCTGGGCCAAATCCTCCGACAGCGAATCCCCATAAGGCTGAGGCCCGCCGGGAGATAAAGCGATCGTCTGAGCCTGGCGAAGCAGATCAGCCGCGCCTGCTAGCGTTAGCGCCGTATCGGCGAGAATGCTTTTGACCCAGGCCGTATTTTCGAGCGATGCCGCATCAGGCGCCCGAAAAACGGCGGCCGCCTGACGCAGCCAAGCATCCGGCCAAGGGTGGCTGCGGGAAAAATCATATAAACGCAGCACCAGCGCAAAGACGGCATCGTCGCTCCGTTCGCCCCCAAACCAATCGACCAGCTTCAAAAAATGGCTATCGGGCTGCTCCGAGGCGTATTTTTCTTCGAACAGCTCCTCCAGCACCTCCTGGCGCAGCAGCGCGGTTTCGCTTTGCGAAGCGATCCGGAAACCCGGATCAAGCGGAATCAGCGTGTAATAGCGCTGGATGACTTCCATGCAAAAAGAGTGCAGCGTCGTTATCGATGCCCTGCCGAGCATAGCCAGCTGGCGGTTCAAATATTCGTTGCCCGGATCTTGGGCCAACTCCTTTTCCAGCGCCTCCGTGATTCTTTGGCGCATCTCGGATGCCGCCGCTTTCGTAAACGTTGCGACCAGCAGCCGGTCGACGCTGAGCGGCTGGTCCGGGTCGGTCAGCTTGCGGATGATCCGCTCGACCAGGACGGCCGTTTTCCCGGACCCGGCCGCGGCCGCGACCAGCATATCGCCGCCGGACAGGGAAATCGCCCGCCACTGATCGTCGCTCCAGAAGCTTCCGGCGGGTTTCGGTATCGCCGTTGTCATGATCGCCCTGCCTCCTTGTCTTCTTGGTCTTTTAGCAGCTCCCAGACCTGCTCTTTGCCCGGCTTGCCAAGCAACTGATAAGCGCTGCCCGGAAGCTGTTCTTCAAATCGGCATACCGGCTTGTACGCGCAGAAGGCACAAGCCGTCTCCGTGCCTAGCCGATACGGAGCGATGCGCACGTCGCCGTCCGTGATGCGGGTGCCAATCTCCGCTACCGCATGGCGAACCGATCCGAGGAGTGTACGCCACTGCTCCGGCGTCGCCACGGACGCGTTGCTGTAGAACCCGCCGTCCGCCTTCAGCGCGACGGGTAAAATATCGGAATAGCCTTTCTCCAACAGGCCGTCCATTTTGGCAATCACCTCGCGGTCGGCGAGCAGCAGCCCTTTCATCTTGAAACGCTTGAGCAGCTCCAGTTCCGCCTGCTCGCCGCTCATTCCGTTGCTGCTCTGAAGCAGCGGATTATGCACATGAAAATACAGCGTGCCTGCCGGCAGCGCGGGACGGCCCAGCCATACCTCGGCCGACGATAGCAGAACATCAAGATACGTGAGCATCTGCAGCGAAAGGCCGTAATACACCTCGTGCAGTTTGAGATCGGTTTGGCTCGATTTGTAGTCGATTACCCTTAGCAGCAGGCCCTGCTCGCCTTCGGCCATGTCGACCCGGTCGATCCGGCCGACGATTTCCATCACGCAACCGTTCGGCAATTCGAACGTAAGCGGAGGCAGCGCTTGTCCCGGGCCAAAATCCAGCTCCAGACCCACCGGCTCGAAGCTGCCTCTGCGGGACTGCTCGCCTAAAATCAGCGAAGCGCGGCCAACGATATTTTTCAGCTTGCGCGAAATATATCCGTACCGCTTCGAGCTGAGCAGGATTTCGCCCTGCAGCTTCGGCGCGAGCTTGTCCACCGCGGCATCGGCCTCCCGGAGGCATTCCTCCGGCGACAAGCTTCCCCAGCTCCGATTCTGCTCCTTGAACGTCATCGCCATGGAGCTTAAGGCCGCGTGAAACAACTGACCGATATCCGGCGCTTTTAAACGGTATAGCTGACGCTCTTTCAGCCTCAACCCGTGCGAGGCAAAATGCGAGAAAGGACATGCCGAAAATTTCTCCATTCGCGACACGCTGGTTCGCAGACGTTTCCCGTACAGCTTGCGGCTTGTGGCCGGAGTGAGCCCTTGAACCCGGTTGCGATAATCCAATGATTCGAGCAGCCGGTTCGTGATGCCTTCCCACTCCCGTTGTTTCCCGTACCACTCCAGCGCATGCCACCAGACGGGCGATACCGGATCGCCCGCTTTCCAGCCGCGCAGTTGCCCGATCAGCGTCGACAAGGTCGGGGCCGGCCTCGAGATGAACGCCAGCTGTTTGTCCGCTTCCCCGGACGATTGCGGGGCATGGCCAAGATAGCCTTCCTCCAAGCCGGGAAAAATCCGTCTTTTAACATGGCGGATCACCTCGGAAGGCAGCAGCGCTTCTCCTTCTTCCGTCGCGAGCGGATAACTGAGCCACAGCTTTCGGCTGGCCCCGGTCAACGCTCCATATATGAGGAACCGCTCGTCAAGCAGCTTGCGGGCCGTTCCGGGCGCCAGCTCCAGTCCAAGATCTTTTAGACGTTCCCGCTCCTGATCGCTCAGCAAGCCCTCTTCTTTGAGTCCGGCCGGCATGATTCCTTCATTGATCCCAAGCAGGAACAAGTGGTTTACTCCACCGGTGCGGGTTCGGTCCGTCGTTCCGATCAGCACCTGATCGAGCGACGGGGGCACCATGGAGAGCGTCAGAGCTTTAAGTCCGGTTTGCAGTACGCCCGCAAACAGCTCGCTGTCAAGCTCTTCTTCGCCCATCATCTCCACGATCTGATCGAGCAGGTCGAGCACGGCTCCCCACAGCTGGCGGTGCTCCATCGCCCGCTGCGGCTGGCCTTCCCGGAGGACCCGGTGTGCCAGCGCGTCAAGACGCTGCGGCGCCTGGACCTCCTCCAGCAGTTGATACACGGCTGCGCACATTTCCGCCGCGTTTTTCGCTTTCTTCAGCCGCTTCTCAAAAGCGAATAAAGGCGTCGCCACGGCCTCGCGACAGCGCTCGAGGAGCCGCAGCGCCTCCTTCTCTTGGGGAGCCTCCGTCCCTTCATTTTGCTCCAGCGACAGGTTTGGCGCGCTTTTCCAAGGACGGCCGTCATACCAGCGATAGCCTTGAATCCCGCTGGCCAGCACATAGTTCTCCAAAACATCCATGTTCTCGCGCGTCAAGCTTCCGTCCATCGGGAGCAGGAAATCGCTTTTGACGCAGCGGAAAATATCCTCGTATTTCCAATAATTCTGCACGACGTCCAGCGCGGAACGCAAAAACTCGATCAGCGGATGGTGAAGCATGCTGCTCTTCCGGTCCATAAAATAAGGGATTTGATATTCTTCAAAAATCGAAGCGATCAGATGATCGTAGTCTCCGAGACTCCGGACGAACAAAGCCATATCACGCCAACGAGCGCCGTCCTCCCTGGCCAGGCGAATCATCTCCCGGGCAGCGCCTTCAACCTCGTCGCGGCGGCTTCCCGCCCGGTTCAAGGACAGCGACTGCGCCAAGTCCTCCGGCAATTGAGATTCTTTCCAGGATTCCCGGTGTTCATAGGCCTTCTCCAGAAAAGAAAGCGTCAAGCTCTCGCGGAACCGCGGAAAAGGCCGATCCGCCAGCAGTTCCGCCGGTTTCACCTCTACGCCCTCCGCTTCGGCCAATTCCTTCAGCTTCATGTATGTAACCGCCGGGGTATAGAATAGGTTCAAGTCATGAGGCGGCACTCCGTCGTCGTAAGGGCGATCCAAGGTGAGAGCAACCGTCACGGCGGATGCGGTTTTCAGTATCGCGCCAATCGCCCGATATTCCTGGGGCGTAAACGAATGGAAGCCGTCAATCCAAATTTCCGCGTCTTTCAAATAGGCGGATTCCGCAGCGCCCTCCGCAAGTTTGATGACATGATCTTCATTATCGATATAAAATTCAGCCAATTCGGCATCAAATTCAGCGAACAACAGGCTCAAATCATGAAATTTATCCCGTAAAAGCGGGGATTCCCCCACCGCCGATTCCAGCAGCCGCCGATGCTCTCCCAAATTGGAGAAATCAACGTTATATTTCTTCATTTCGGTATACAGCGCATTGATCTGGTCGATGAGACCCAGTTGCTCTCCTCCGCGGCCAAACAGCTTGAGTCCGTCCCGGTGCCGGCGCATGATTTTATAGAGCAGCATCTTTTTGCCGTCCTCGTTGATCGGTACCAGCGCGGAGCCTCCTGTCTCCTGCATGACGCGCAGCGCCAGTCGGCGGAAACCGAGCACCTGGGTTCGTACGGTCCCCAATAGTCCCGGCGCGCCTACAATCGCCCGTTCGATCTGGAACGTTCCTTGTTCTGGTGCGATGATAATCAGCGGTGACCCGGCGGGATTTTCCCGCAGCCGAGAAGTGACGCAGTCTAAAATCAGGCTGCTTTTTCCGCTTCCGGAACGGCCGATGATAAATTGAAGCGACATGAATATGCCTCCTAACGGGAAATCTGCGTTTCAAGCCGATAAGTTCCAAGACCTTGACCGTCTCCACCGAACTAGTCGATCGATCCGGAAATAACGCGGTCCATCTGCAGGTGGTACCTCCTTTGCTGAGGGCACCCCATTAAATAGCGGAACATTATGGTCTTACTTTCTTGATTCCAGCGTGTTTCTCCTCAATAGGGGAATGGATGGGCCTTATTTTGGGACAAACGGTGCAAAAAACGGCCATTTTCCGGCGTTTCGAGAAAATAACGCCCTTCCTGTCCTCTATTTCACGCAAAACGAGGGGAATCGCCCCAGTAGCGCCCTTTTGTTCCCTTATTTATTCTTCTGAGATGCTTCTGCGTTTTTCAACCCCGCCATGCTCAAATATTTCAGGAACCTTCTGCTAGCCGTTAATTCAGTATATCATATGGACACTTGCGATTCCGCCCGAAAACAAAACAGTCTTGCATCACGGTGATTCGTGAAACAAGACTGTGTATTGATCCAACCATTCCGGATGATCCACCATCTTTTTAGCGAAATTGACCAAAATGTCAACCCGGATTTGGCGCGCCTTCCGGCCTGTTAGGAATATTCACATTCACGCCATCATTCGAATAGTCTGCCGCTATTTGACGGGCCTCATCGCTGATTTCCACCAAATCGGTTTTGTGGGCCAATGAGGAAGCTTGATGTCCTCATTGGCAAAGAAGGTTGTCCCGTTTGCATCCGATCGTTGTATAAATTGGGATAAGATCCATTGGTATTATCGGACAAAACCGCGTTTGACTTTACGGCAGATTCCTTCGCAGGTATTATCAGCTTTGCTCCCAATCGACAACGAGGAGTTCAGGCCATTTAGCCAGCCATTTTCGGGCTTTGCCCAAGTAAATGTCCTCGGTAATCTGGCGTTTATTGGCCCGAACCGTCAATCGGAACAAGTCTTCCAATCCAAAAGGCGCATACAAGGTCCAACGGTAATCGGGCTCAAGTCTCAAGCCTAAGGAAGTGGCTGTCGTCGGCCAAGTATTGATCGCTTCCTCCACCGACCGGTACGGCTCGATAGCTTTCCCGAATTTCTCTTTGTACCAGAGATGGACCCTCGCCTGATTTTTCAGATCGACCTCTACGGGCAGCGGCGAAAAAAGAGGTTTGCTTCTCCGGATAACGGCGTCCTCCGCTTCATACGATAAATCGCGATCGTCAAAGTAAACGATATCCACGTCGGAGATTCCATAGCCCGGCGGGCGTCCGGTCAGATCGTTCCATACGGTTTGCACGATGCAGCCCGCGCCGATGTAGTAGTTGTTCAATTCAAGCTGTCCGGCCTTCTTAAAAGCCGACATCAGCATTTCGCTTTTTTCCACGATGGAAATCAATTTTTCCCGGCTCATATTCAAGAATCCTTTCTAAATCAGCGCTTTGCTCCGCACTTCAAATATAGCGAATTTCAAATAATGGCCTTCGTCGAAACCGAGAATTTGCGGATGGTCTTTGCCTGCCGCCCGCCATTCAACGAGCCGCAGCACCTTGCCCGCATCTTCGGCAGCCTCCTGGATGTTTTGTAAAAAAAGCTCGGGGCGCATGTGGTACGAGCAACTGGCCGTTACCAGATAACCGCCCTCATTCACCAGCTTCATCCCATGCAGGTTAATGTCCTTATAGCCCCGGCAGGCGCCTTTAACCGCGCTTTTCGTTTTGGCAAACGCCGGCGGGTCGAGAATGACGACATCCCAGGTTCGCCCGCCTCCGGCCGTCATCGGCACCGAGGTGTCCGTTTTGCCGTCTCCGGCTGCCCGGCTGGCACGCTCGTCCAATCCCTTCACCTGGCTGCGCAGGTATGCGAAGGCATCCGCGACGACGAACTCCACGCGATCTTCAAAGCCGTTCAGCTCCATGTTCCGTTTGGCGCTTTCGATGGCATGTTCGGAGATATCGAGACACGTGACCTTTTTGGCGCCGTATTTGCAGGCGTGCAGCGTAAAGCTGCCCGTATGGGAGAAGCATTCCAGCACCGAAGCCCCGTCCCAGTAAGGAAAGGTGACTTCTTTGCCGTTCCGGTTTACGGGAGCAAAGCGAGTCCTGCCGTCCTCGGCAGGCAGCTCGCGCAGTTCAATGCCGCTGCGCTCCCCCCATCCCGTCATTAAGGGGCGGATCGAAGCGCGGTTCTCGCGCTGATCGAAGAAATAACCCGTTTTTTGCCCCTGCTCGATATCTACCTCGATCTTCAGGCCGTTCTCCGAGATAACGACATAGCGGGGCGGATTGCCGTAAAGAGGACCTTTGGTTTGCTCAAGCCCTTCCATTTCCCGGATAGACACGTCGCTGCGCTCATAAATGCCAGTGGGCTGCAGCACGGCGACAAGTGCCTCCACGATGGCTTCCCGGCAGCGATTCATCCCCAGCGTAAGCAACTGGACGACGAGCACCTCGCCGAAACGGTCCACAATTAGTCCGGGTAGAAAGTCGGCTTCCCCGTAGACAAAGCGGTAGGCTTCTTCCTTCACGAAACGCTCGCGATGCTTCAGGCACTCTTCGAATCGTCTTACAAAAAACGTCTTGTCCATCTCTGCTATCGGCGTGTAAGAGACGACCCGAATCGTAATTTGCGAGGCCGGATTATAGTATCCCGTCGCCAGATATTTGCGGCGGTGATCCACGATGTCGATTAGGCCTCCGGCCTCCGGATCGCCCTCCACGCTTTCGATTTCACCCCGGAAAATCCAAGGATGCGCTTGTTCCAGCCGTTTCTTGCGGCTTTTATGCAATATCGCAATTGCCATTTTAAGTTTCTCACTCCTGGTCAGAAGATTGGTTCAGTTCATTTTACGATCGCATGAGAACTGGTATGGAAGCTGTGGCCGAGTCATATATGTAACTTGTACATGAACTTGACGATCGGTAAAGGAGGGCGCATGTGTGTTTAACGATATCCTTTTTCCCGTTACTTTCGGACTGGCCCTCTTTCTGTTCGGCATGAAGCTGATGGAAGCGGCCCTGCAAGCCTGGGCCGGTCCGAAGCTGATCAAGCTGGTTCACGCGTCGACGCGTACGCCGTGGACAGGGCTTCTGTCCAGCACCGTAATCACCGCGATTTTGCAGAGCAGCACCGCTATGACAGTAATGACGATCGGCCTCGTCAACGCAGGCCTGTTAACCTATGCACGGACGCTTGGCATTATCCTCGGCGGAAATATCGGCACTTGCCTGACCACCGAGCTTATCGCGCTCAATATCGCTTCGCTTGGCGTCCCTTTGCTAATCGGCTCCCTGCTGCTCTGGGCTGCGGCAGTGATGGCCGAAGAAATGCTCCCGTCTTATGTCACCCGAAAGCGCCCCTGGATCTATTCCCTTCAGTTCGGAGCTTTAGCCATGACCGGGTTCAGTCTGATCATGATCGCCATCCGCTGGATGCAGTCCATCGGCCCGGAACTGAAGGCGCGCGGCGTGATCGACTGGCTGCTTGCTCACGCCGCCGACAGCCTAATATGGGGTGCTGTAGCCGGAGCCGTCCTGACCGCCATTATCCACAGCAGTGCCGCCGTGATCGCGATGACGATGGGCCTCGCCGGTACCGGCGCGCTTCCGGTCGAATTCGGCATCGCCATGGTCATCGGCTCCAACGTAGGCACCTGCGTCACCGCCGTGATCGCCTCCATCGGCGGTACCCGGCCCGGCAGGTTCGTTGCCTTGTCGCATATTGCACTGAATGTGCTGGGAGCCATGCTGTTTCTTCCGCTCACGCCGCTGCTTGAAGCGGGCGCAGCCTGGCTGACCGCCGACCCTTCGGCGCAGATCGCGCACACGCAGACCTTTTTCAATATTGCAAGCTCTTTGCTGGCCCTGCCCTTCTGTTATCTTCCGGTTTGGTCCCGGCTTGACCAGTCGGCCGCTTGAATTTTGTGCGAGGATCTAAAATTCCAGGCCGAGCAGCTTCAACGCTTTTTCCAAAATAAAGTCGTTATTATCGTAACCCGAATCCTGCTGGAGCTTCCAAGCTTCCTTGGGTTCATACCACGCTACGCCGCGAATTTCCTCAAGCTGCGGAAGCAGTTCCCCGCCCTTATACTGCACGAGATAATAGTGGACTTCCTTATCTACACTGCCGTGCTTGGGATGCTGGTAAGTATATGCGATAATATCGATTCGTTTATCAATTCGGCCGGTGACTCCGGTTTCCTCTTTAATTTCGCGAAGTGCTGTTTCTTCAATCGTCTCCCCGTTTTCTCTTTTCCCTTTTGGAAAGGAAATTTTGCCGTAGCGGTCCGTAATCAGCTGGATCTGCAGTTGGCCTTCGTGATGGCGGTAAACCACGCCTCCTGCGGAAAATTCTATTGGCATGTGTTTGATGTTCTCCTCCTTAATCTCAACCCTCCCAAACCCTCCCTTACCGTAAGGGAGGGCCCCAAGGGCTTGCAGCCCTTTGGATACCCGCAAACTGGACTAACGTACGGCGGACTGAGGCGCTCCCTAGGCGCTGTTCCCTTCGGGAATGCGCTTCGTTTGGCTCATGGCGCGCTTTTCTCCCTTCGGGTACGTCTTACTTTTTTGGCTCCCTGGTTACCTGACTAAAACCTTTGATAACGTGCGGCGGACTGAGGCGCTCCCTAGGCGCTGTTCCCTTCGGGAATGCGCTTCGTTTGGCTCATGGCGCGCTTTTCTCCCTTCGGGCACGTCTTACTTTTTTTACTCCCTGGTTACCTGACTAAAACCTTTTGATAACGTGAGAGGGACTGAGGCGCTCCCTAGGCGCTGTTCCCTTCGGGAATGCGCTTCGTTTGGCTCATGGCGCGCTTTTCTCCCTTCGGGCATGGCTTACTGTTTTGGCTCCCTGGTTCCCTAACTAAAACCTTTTGATAACGTGAGAGGGACTGAGGCGCTCCCTCGGCGCTGTTCCCTTCGGGAATGCGCTTCGTTTGGCTCATGGCGCGCTTTTCTCCCTTCGGGTACGTCTTACTTTTTTGGCTCCCTGGTTACCTGACTAAAACCTTTGATAACGTGCGGCGGACTGAGGCGCTCCCTAGGCGCTGTTCCCTTCGGGAATGCGCTTCGTTTGGCTCATGGCGCGCTTTTCTCCCTTCGGGTACGTCTTACTTTTTTGGCTCCCTGGTTACCTGACTAAAACCTTTGATAACGTGCGGCGGACTGAGGCGCTCCCTAGGCGCTGTTCCCTTCGGGAATGCGCTTCGTTTGGCTCATGGCGCGCTTTTCTCCCTTCGGGCACGTCTTACTTTTTTGGCTCCCTGGTTACCTGACTAAAACCTTTTGATAACGTGGGAGGGACTGAAACGCTCCCTTGACGCTGTTCCCTTCGGGAATGTGCTCTTCGTTTGGCTCATGGCACGCTTTTCTCCCTTCGGGCACGTCTTACTTTTTTGGCTCCCTGGTTACCTGACTAGAACTTTTTGATAACGCGGGAGGGACTGAGGCGCTCCCTTGACGCTGTTCCCTTCGGGAATGCGCTTTGTTTGGCTCATGGCGCGCTTTTCTCCCTTCGGGTACGTCTTACTTTTTTGGCTCCCTGGTTACCTGACTAAAACCTCTTGATAACGTGGGAGGGACTGGAGCGCTCCCCTTGACGCTGTTCCCTTCGGGAATGCGCTGACTTACGAACGCGGCACTCTGCGGCATGGAATTTTGCTGGAAATTCTCCTAATGTAGCAACAAGGATTTCAGCCCCGCCATGGGGTGAAATCCTTGTTGTCCCCGAAAAAGGGGCGAGGTATTTAAGCCAGCGCTTGCGCAGCTTCGTCCAAGACGTGGACCAGATGGCCTCCGCTGGTGTTGACGTCGGCTTTCGTCAGTTTGACGCGGCATAATTTGCCGGTCAGGTCCTGAGAACCTTCGAAACGGACTTGCAGGTAGTTGTCGGCGAATCCGGTGACGTAACCGTCGCCGGAAGTGCCTTTTTCATCCCGCTCGGGGATGATATCCAGGACTTGACCGACGAATTTCTCGGCGTAGGCGAGCTGCATCGATTCGGATAATTCGATGAGCTCGTGGACGCGGGCATGTTTGATGTCTTCGTCGATTTGTTCTTCCATCCGTGCGGCCGGCGTGCCGGTCCGCTTGGAATAAGGGAAGACGTGCATTTCCGAGAAGCCGATGCGTTTGATCGCTTCATAGCCTTCTCGGAACAACTCGTCGGTTTCCCCCGGGAAGCCGACGATGATATCCGTCGTGATGGCGACGTCCGGCATAAAATCGCGGATCATTTTGATTTTATGCTCGAATTCTTCGATTGTGTACTTCCGTCTCATCCGTTTCAGCACTTCATTGCTGCCGGCCTGGAGCGGAATATGGAAATGGCGGCACATTTTCGAGGATCCCTTCAGCACCTCGAGCATGCGCTCGTCGATTTGGCTCGCTTCGATCGAGCTGATGCGAATACGGCCAAGTCCTTCGATTTTATCCAGTTCCCAGAGCAGGTCCGACAACCGGTAGTTTTCGAGGTCGTCTCCATAACCTCCGGTGTGAATGCCGGTCAACACGATTTCGTTGTACCCGGCGGCCACAAGCTGACGCGCCTGATTGACGACGCTTTGCGGATCGCGGCTGCGGGATAGTCCCCGCGACCAGGGAATGATGCAGAAGGTACAGAAATTGTTGCAGCCCTCCTGGATTTTGAGAAAAGCGCGGGTATGGTCGGCAAAGTTCGGAACGTCAAGCTCCTCGAATTCCCGGGTTTTCATGATGTTCCGCACGGCATTGATCGGCTGGCGCTGCTCTTGAATCTGCTTGACGTACGGAATGATTTTCTCGCGGTCCTGTGTCCCGATAACGAGGTCCACGCCGGGAATATCCAAAATTTCGGCCGGCGAGGTTTGGGCATAGCAGCCCGTTACCGCGATGATGGCGTCCGGATTGCGGCGCACCGCCCGGCGGATAATTTGCCGGCTTTTTTTGTCCCCCGTGTTCGTCACCGTGCAAGTGTTGATTAAATATACGTCGGCGGTCTGCTCGAAATCGACCTGTTTGTAGCCTTCGTTTTTAAATAGCTGCCAAATGGCTTCGGTATCGTAAAAATTGACTTTGCAGCCCAAGGTGTAAAAGGCGACAGATGGCATAGCTCAAATTCCCCCCATTTCTCCGGATTCATACATGATGCATGTCAGGGCGGCCATAGCGGCCGTCTCGGTTCGCAGGATACGCCGGCCCAAACCGACGGATGACGCTCCTGCGGCTTCGGCTTCGCTCACTTCTTCCTCGGTGAATCCGCCTTCGGGACCGACGATGACGGCAATCTTGCAGGCTTGCCCGGGCTCAAGCTTCTCGGTAAAAGGTTTAAGCACGTCCCGCAGCTGCTGGCCGTGCTCCTTCTCGTAACATAAGCATACCAGATCAAAAGAGGACAAAGCGGACAAAAGCCCGTCCCATTTCACGGGTGATTCGACAACGGGAATTTTGCTGCGGTGAGCCTGCTCTGCCGCCTCTTTGGCAATTTTGTTCCAGCGGGCCAACCGCTTCTCTTCCTTTTTTGGGTCATACTGCACAATGGTGCGCTCCGACAAAAAAGGCAGAAAAGAGGCCGCTCCAATTTCCGTGCACTTTTGAATAACGGTCTCCATCTTGTCGCCTTTCGGCAGACTTTGGGCGACCGTTACCTGCAACCACGGCTCTCCGGACGAGCCTAACGCTTCTATAATAGTCACAGTAACTTCCTGGGGCTTGATTGTTGTAATTTCCGCGAGGGCTTCACGCGAAACGCCGTCGCTGACTATAAGCTTATCGCCCGGCTTCGAGCGCATTACCCGGCCGATATGGCGGGCATCCTCCCCGCTGATCGTCACCGTCCGCTCTCCAAACAATGCGGGCTCCACAAAATAACGCTGCATGTTCATCAATCCTTGCCCTAAAAGTGCAAATTCAAAAAGTCAGGTTTAGAGCACCAAAGCGTATGCTTTCGATGTGCGTTTTTTCAAAACGCTTCAGTTGGATGAAGCTAGGGCATGAGTAGCAGAGCTAAACCTTTTCGGAGAAAACGGCTTCGGAAGCATAAGCTTGGCCCGGCGGAATTCAAGATTCGATGTCGTATCCGCTTCTCGAGTTGCCTCGTGATCTAAAGTTGACTATTTGAACTACCTCTAAAATTAACAAAATACATCATACAACTTTTAAATCATGGTTTCCAGTGCAACTTGGCACATCACATTCCAAAAATCAATTGAAAAAAATCGACGAAAGCGGAAGAAATGGAGCTTGCCGCCTGATAAAGCGGATCAATGGTGTAACGGTTTAAGGTCGGAAGAACGAAAATGAGCAGAAAAATAAGCACCGACCATTGTTCGAACACCTGCAGCTTGCCAAGCATGCGGCGGGGCACGACGTCCTCCAAAATACGATAACCGTCCAGCGGAGGAAGCGGGACCAAGTTAAATAGAAATAGGAAAAAGTTCATTAACGTAAACCAACTGAAAAATTTCTGAATCGCGTCGTAAAGCACATCGTTTGAGATAGAATTCATAACGCCGAATTTATACAGCGCCACGTAGATCAACGTCCCGATTGCGCCAAGCAGCAGGTTGCTGAGCGGCCCGGCGGCGGAAACGATCACCCCCATCAAACGAGGCTTGTCGAAATTGTCCCGGTTGACGGGAACAGGTCTCGCCCAGCCGAATCCGGCGATCAGCAGCATAATGCTGCCGAACAAATCAAAATGCACCGCAGGATTCAAAGTGACCCGGCCAAGCAGCTTGGCCGTTGGGTCACCGAATTTATTGGCGAAATAAGCGTGCGAAAACTCATGCACCGTAAAAGCGATCACGAGCGATATCAGATAAAACGGAAGTACTTCTAAAGGAAAACGAAGAATTTGGTTCAAAAAATCCATAAACAGCTACCTCTTTCTCGCCACGAAAGCAATCCAATCTTCTTCCCGTGCCGTCTTTGTAATCTCAAATCCCGCGGCAAGCAGCGCTTGCTCGACGGCCTCTTCTTTATTTTTGTAGATACCCGAAGCGATATAATAACCTCCCGGCTGCAGAGCCTGGTACACATCTTCGATGAACAGTAAGATGATTTCCGCCAAAATATTGGCAACCACTACCCGAACAGGCAGCGTTACGTTAAGCGCTGATTTTTCTTCTTGTTTCAAAACGGACAACAGGTCGCTTTCCACAACTTGAATCCGATTCTCCAAATGATTCAGCCTAGTATTTTCGGAAGCGCTGGACACGGCCACCGGATCAAGATCAAGCGCCAGCACGCGAGCCGCTCCAAGCCGGCAGGCCCCGATAGCCAAAATGCCCGACCCGGTTCCTACGTCAATGACTTCGTCTCCTTCGCGGACAATGCTCTCCAGCGTGCGCAGGCACAAAGAAGTCGTAGGGTGCGTACCGGTGCCAAAAGCCATGCCTGGGTCGAGTTCGATAATTTTTTCCGCATCCGAAGCCGGCGTATATTCTTCCCAGGTCGGTTTGATGGTCAGACGCTCGGAAACCTTAAGCGGTTTGAAATACTGCTTCCAGTTGTTGGCCCAATCATCCTCGCTGACTTCGCGAATCATAAAGGTTGGATTCCCGGGATCGATCTCGTAATCTCTAAGCTCTTCGATCCGTTCCTTCACCTGAGCCAGAATCTCATCGCTATCAAGGCCTTCGGGAAAATAACCGCTGATCTTCGCTTCACCTTCCGGAATATCGTTAGGCGGAATTTCAAACCATTGCCCAAGTGAAGTATCACGAGGCTTATCGTTATCGAAGTGTTCTTCGATGGTGACGCCGCCCGCCCCTGCTTCATGCAGAAAGTTGGACACCATCTCCACGGCTTCCTCCGTTGTATGTATAGTTATTTCTTTCCAAATCATCGTATGATTTCCTCCTTGACTGTCATGCATAAGCCTTATTGTACTATAGATTGATAGCTGAGACAAAACAAGGCGGACACCCCCGACAATAATGGGCTGTCCGCCTTGTTTCGCTTTTTGTTATAACCGCAATTGCCCCTGCTGGCGCTTGTCCGCCCGTTCGCTTCGCTCGAGGGCTTCCCAATCTTCCTGATCGGCAGCTTCTTCGGAAAATTCCACATCCAGATTATGGGCGATCTCCTTTGAAGCGGTTTTGGCCGGAATCCGCTTCGTCCGGCGATCCTGATCCTGTTGGCTCATGCTATTCTTTTGGCTCCTTTCAAGTTGAATTCCGAAAAACTCCGGCAGCCATTCCCTACATTAACCCGCCGGCTTCTTCCACAATCCGCAAAGCCTGATGATGGATTCCTTCATCCACCACGGCGGTCAACAAAACGTCATGGCCCGTCGGCCCGCCCTGTCCGCCATGGCTCATGCCGCTGGCGGCCGGGTCGGCGGCCGACAGGATTCCGGCCGAAGCGTTGGTGATTTGGGCATCCTGCGTGATCGCCGCCAAGCTGGATACTTGGCCTCCTATCGCATTCAGCGGATCATAACCTTCCCCGGGATAACGGCTGAACCGGTCGATTGATACGTCAAGCGCCCGCAAAGCGTTCAGTCTTCGAGCAACCCCTTCCGCATCCTCGGGACTTTTGAAATACGCCAAAATATTTTTTTCGCCCATTTTGATTTCCTGCCTTTCCTTCCAGCTAAAAATGACGCTGCAACGGTTGCAGTCCATTGTCATGTAGGATGCAGATTTGGAGCGCGCTTTATGCAGAAATCGTCATGTTCGTCCAAGGTGATCGTCCTCGTTGTTTTTGCCAAAACATCGCAATTCAAGTCAAGAAAAATCTCCGAAGATCCGCTATGCTATTATGGGGAGGCTGAACTCATGGACTACACTCCAAATGTTCAACATGCAATTTCATACATCGAACGCCATCTTTGCGATGAGGAGCTCACGTTGGACGAACTTTCAAAGTCGGTAGGATTCTCCAAATACCATTTTTTGCGCATATTCAAGCAAGAGACGGGGACAGGCTTGCGGGAACATATTCAAAACCGGCGATTATCGCAGGCTGCGAGGTTTCTGCTGTTTTCGGAGCTTAGCATTATGGACATTGCCCTGCGTTATCGGTTTGAATCTCAGGAGGCTTTTACCAGGGCTTTTCGTAAAGAATATTCGCTTCCCCCCGGTAAATATCGCAGAGTCATGAGCAACCTGATTCATTATAAGGAGGAAAAAGAAATGGATAAAAACCAACCGATTCCTGGCTGGAGGATGATTTCAGGTACCGCTCCAAAAGGTTTCGAAGCCCATCTCGACCGGGAAATCTTTTTTAAAGGGACAAAATCTCTGGTGTTGCAAAGCAGCGGAGTGGAGCTTGAGCCAGGCGATTACGGCACTGTGATGCAGCAGTTCAAGGCCAAAAATTATATTGGAAAAAGAATTCGTTTTTCCGGTTTTGTCAAATCCAAGGATGTGGTTGATTGGGGAGGACTATGGATGCGGATCGACAGTACCTCGGCCAATATGATTAAAATTGATAATATGCAAAACCGCCCCATCCAGGGCGATTCGGACTGGAATCATTATTCCGTTGTGCTTGATGTTCCCGAAAACAGCGCGATCATTAATATAGGGATGCTCCTGTGCGGCACCGGTAAGTTATGGGTTGACAATGTCGTTTTTGAGGTTGTAGACAAGCATGTTCGTACTACGGATGTGGATATCAGCAGCGAATTGCCTGATCTCCCCTTAAACCTTTCCCTTGAGGAGGAGATCGGTTAACGTGACTGAACAACAAGGCGCAAAGCACCTGTGGGAATTTTCATTTATGTTAGGCACCACGTTTATTTCGTGTCTTGCTCCTTTTCCGACTTACGGGCTTCCTTATGTAATTATGCTTGTTGCGTTTCTTGCGGATTTGACGGTCACCCTTGTTTTATGGAAAAAGCCGCTTAGCAAAGCAGTATTATATGCTCATAATGCGGCAAATTTATTGTGGGCCGTTGTCATGGGATATTTCATAGCTTACTTTGCGGATGGATCAAAAGACGTGTTTATCGGCTTTATTATCGGAGTTGCGGCCATGGATTTGTTCAGTTTCACAGGGGCCGGTAAAAATACGTTAAACGCAAAACTGGTGAATCGGACAAATACGCTGACACGATTATCGATTTGTTTACCGGTCCCCGGAAAGCGAGGACTTCAGCCGATCATTGGCGTGGGCGATTTAATCTATTATTCGTCGATTACCATGTTTTGTTTAAGATCAGGCGGGGTAACGCCAGGGTGGATTGCGCTATTGATTATTTTAGCGGGACAATCGGCTAACATTTTGCTGATCTCAACGATCAAGAACAAACGCTGGTTTACCGGGTTTCCCGCAACGCTATTTCCCGGAATATTTTTTATTATAAACGCATTATGGATATAAAAAAGCACCCCTTATGAAATGCCAAAGGGGTGCTTTCAATTTTATGAGAAGTATGGACTAATCTCCGCGAAACGCTCGTTTCATCCGATCAAAAAACGATTGCTCATGCTCATGCGTTTGCTCGCCGTCAAACGAGGCAAACTGGCGCATCAGGTCTTTTTGCTCCTCGCTCAACTTGCTTGGCGTCACAACGACCACCTTGATGTGCTGATCGCCTTGACCCACCCCGCGAAGACGCGGAACCCCCTTGCCTTTCAGACGGAAATAGGTCCCCGTCTGCGTGCCGGCCGGTACCTTAAGCTTCACTTTTTCAGTGAGCGTCGGAATTTCGATCTCATCGCCCAGCGCGGCCTGAGCAAAGGTCAGAGGCACTTCGCAGTAGATGTCGTCGCCTTCCCGATCGAAGAAGTCATGGGCTTTGACGCGGATCACGATATACAAATCGCCCGCAGGACCTCCGCGCAAACCGCCTTCGCCTTCGCCGGACATGCGCAGTTGAGCGCCGTCATCAACGCCCGCAGGCACGCGGACATGAATCTTGCGCTGTTTTCTTACTTGGCCGCTGCCGGAGCAGGTTGGGCATTTTTCCTTGATGATTTGCCCTTTGCCGCCGCAATTGCTGCAAGCCCGCCGGTTAACCATGCGGCCGAACGGCGTGTTCTGAACCACTTCCTGCTGCCCTGATCCGTGACAGACCGAGCAGGTCTGCGGTTTCGTTCCCGGCTTGGCGCCGGTGCCGAAGCAGGTATCGCAACTTTCCGTGCGCGGAATTGTAATATCGGATTCCTTGCCGAATACGGCTTCCTTAAACTCAATCGTCATGGTGTACTGCAGGTCGTTCCCCCGCGCCGGCGCATTCGGATCGCGTCTGCCGCCTCCGCCGCCGAAGAACATATCGAATATATCGCCAAAGCCGCCGAAATCTCCGCCGGAAAATCCTCCGCCCATTCCCTGATTCGGATCGACATGGCCGTATTGGTCGTAACGCGAACGTTTCCCTGCATCGCTAAGCACGTCGTAGGCTTCTTTGACTTCCTTGAACTTATCTTCCGCGTCCGCCGCTTTGTTCACGTCCGGGTGATACTGCCGCGCCAGTTGGCGATAAGCTTTTTTGATTTCGTCGTCGGAAGCGGTTTTGCCCACGCCCAGCACTTCGTAGTAATCGCGTTTCTCTGCCATCCTTCCACCCCCGTTATCACTGTTGATCTATATAAGTTTAACTACATATCGAGCGGGTAAGGCAGCCGTGTGAAATGTTCCTACGATCGCTGTTGTTCCCGAATTTCTTTGATTATGCCAATTCAGATATTGTAGAAATTCGGTCACAAAGGCGAACACTTCGCTTCTTTAGAACATTTCACACTCTTGCCCTGCCTCCACTCTTTAACTTAGTTCAACTTATATAGCGTCTTGAAGCATCCCTTAACCCGGCAAAAGGAAAGTCAAAGGGCGGGAAAAAGCCTCCGCTCTTTGACCTTCCAAGTATCACCAAAGTCTATTCATGACTTCGCCGATCCGTGACCGCTTAGTCTTGCTTCTTGTCTTCGTCGACGACTTCGTAGTCGGCGTCAACCACGTTGTCCCGGCTTGGTCCGCCGGAAGCCGCGCCTTCAGCTCCGTCTGTCGCGCCAGCAGCTTGTTGCGCTTGCTCATAAAGCTTCACGGAAAGCTGCTGTACGATTTCGGTCAATTTCTCGGATGCCGCTTTGATCTCATCCAGATTATCGCTTTCCAGCGCTTTCTTCAATGCTTCTTTGGCATCGTTCGCTTTGGCGGTTTCCGAAGCGTCCACTTTATCGCCCAAATCTTTCAGCGTTTTGTCGACGCTGTAGACCAATTGGTCGCCGTTGTTTTTCGCTTCAACCAACTCTTTGCGTTTCTTGTCTTCTTCGGCATGCAATTCGGCGTCTTTCATCATACGTTCCACTTCGTCGTCGCTCAGACCGCTCGAAGAAGTGATCGTGATTTTTTGGCTCTTGCCTGTGCCTTTATCGGTAGCTGATACGTTAACGATCCCGTTCGCGTCAATATCGAAAGTGACTTCGATTTGCGGTACGCCGCGAGGGGCCAGCGGAATGTCGCCCAGCATAAAGCGTCCCAGTGTTTTGTTGCCGGCGGCCATTTCGCGTTCCCCTTGAAGCACGTGGATTTCAACGCTTGGCTGATTATCCGCATAAGTCGAGAAAACTTGCGATTTGCTGGTCGGAATGGTCGTATTGCGTTCGATCATTTTCGTAAACACGCCGCCCGCGGTTTCGATACCGAGAGAGAGCGGAGTCACGTCGAGCAGTACGACGTCTTTGACGTCCCCGGTCAATACGCCCGCTTGAACGGCTGCGCCGAGCGCAACGACTTCGTCAGGGTTAACGCCTTTGTGAGGCTCTTTGCCGGTCAATTTCTTGATCGCTTCCTGAACCGCGGGAATCCGGGTGGAACCGCCCACGAGAACGATTTTGTGGATATCCGCAGGGGTCATGCCGGCGTCGCTGAGAGCACGGCGAGTTGGTCCCAAAGTGCGCTCCACGAGATCCACGGTCAATTCATCGAATTTGGCGCGGGTCAGGTTCACTTCCAAGTGTTGAGGCACGCCGTCGACCACCGTGATGAACGGCAGGGAAATCGTCGTGGTCAGCACGCCGGACAGTTCTTTTTTCGCCTTTTCGGCCGCGTCTTTCAAACGCTGCACGGCGGCTTTATCTTTGCTAAGGTCGATGCCTTGGTCTTTCTTGAATTCGGCTACCAGGTAGTCAATGATCTTTTGGTCGAAGTCGTCGCCGCCCAGATGGTTGTCCCCGCTGGTCGCTTTTACTTCGAAGAAACCGTCGCCCAGCTCGAGAATCGATACGTCAAACGTACCGCCTCCAAGGTCATACACGAGGATCGTTTGATCTTCCGCTTTTTCCAAGCCGTAAGCCAGCGCCGCCGCCGTCGGTTCATTGACGATCCGCAGCACTTCGAGTCCGGCGATTTTACCGGCGTCTTTCGTCGCTTGACGTTGGCTGTCGTTGAAGTACGCCGGAACCGTAATAACCGCTTGGGTTACGGTTTGGCCCAGGTAAGCTTCGGCATCGGCTTTGAGCTTTTGCAGAATGATCGCGGAAATTTCTTGCGGCGTAAAATCCTTGCCGTCGATGGATTCCTTATGATTCGTACCCATATGTCTCTTGATCGAAATGATCGTGCGATCCGGGTTCGTGATGGCTTGGCGTTTTGCGGTTTCCCCGACGATCCGTTCGCCGTCTTTCTTGAAGCCTACTACGGAAGGAGTCGTGCGCGCGCCCTCCGGATTCGGAATAACAACAGCTTCGCCGCCCTCCATGACGGCTACGCAAGAGTTTGTCGTACCAAGGTCGATACCGATTACTTTACTCATTAGGTTATGTCCTCCTTAAATTAGATGCTTGTTTTCTATGTGTTTAGCCGCTTACTTTGACCATTGCCGGGCGAAGCACTTTATCTTTGAGCAGATACCCTTTTTGCACTTCTTCCACGACCGTGCCTTCTTCGTATTCGTCGGACTCCACCTGCATAATGGCCTGGTGGAATTCCGGATTAAACGGCTCGCCTACAACCTCCATCGGAGTCAGGCCCTCCGCTTTCAAAACGCCTTCAAATTGACGGAAAATCATCTCTACTCCTTTGGAGTAGGACGAACTGTCCGCACTTTCGCTTGCCGTTAGAAGCGCCCGCGAGAAATTATCGAAGACCGGCAGCAATTCGGCAATCAGTTTGGCTGACGCATATTTGCCCAGCTCTTCTTTTTCCTTCACCGTACGGCGGCGGAAATTATCAAAATCGGCTTGCGCGCGGAGCATCCTTTGCTGGGATTCTTCCAGTTCCGCACGCAGCTTCGTTAGTTCGTTCGTCAGTTCATCTCCGGAATGGGTCTCTCCGGTCGTCTCTTCCGCTTCGTTCGCTTCCAAAGATGCGTTTTGAAGCTGTTCATCCTGGCCGGATGCGAATTCCTTGCCCGCTTGATCGTTCATCTTCGTTTCTTCTTCCTCTACACTGTGATTGATGTTGTCTTGATTCGGCTGTTGTTCCTTCAAGATGTCACCTCCTTAACTTGCGACTGCCCCTGTTTCCTCTTCGCTTATTGCAATCTCGACAAAAACTTGCTCAGATCCTTAGATAGGATCTCCAAAATCCGAATCGCCCGCGCGTATTCCATCCGGGTCGGCCCAAGCAGGCCGATCGTTCCCACGGGTTGACCGTCAATGGCGTAAGTCGCGGTAATCAGGCTGCAGTTGGCAAAAGCCTCGTGATCGTTTTCGGTGCCGATCCGCACCTGAATGCCGGTCCCCGCCGAGGCGGAAGACATCATTTTGGTCAATGTCGGTGTCTCTTCCAGCAGGTCCAAAATGCTTTTGACTTTGTCGACGTCCCTAAACTCCGGCTGCGTCAGCATATTGGTCGCGCCGCTGAGGAACAGGCGTTGTCCGTCCGTGGTGTTCCCGTCCAGGGCGTCGTCCAGCATGTTCATTAAATCCTCAAAGTGCTCGAGATGACGCTGCAGTTCCTGGCCGATTTCATTGTAAAGAGCCGATTTCAACTTGTAGATGGGAACTCCGGTCAACTTGCGGTTCAGCAAATTGACGACCTTCTCCATCTCCGAAACGGACAACCCGGGAGGAAGGGATACCGTCTTGTTCTCCACTTGCCCGGTGTTGGTCACGACGATGGCTACAGCCGTCGTCTCGTTGAGCGGAAGCAGCTGAAAATGCCGCAAAGACGTGTGAAAAACTTCCGGTCCCAGCAGGATGGAAGTATAATTCGTCATATTCGATAAAATCGTCCCGGCATGCTGGATTACCTGCTCGGTCGCATTCAGCTTTTCGGCAAAAAAGGCTTTTAACGTGGTAACTTCATCAGGTGCCAGCAGATTCAGCGGGGACAAATGGTCCACATAATAACGGTAGCCTTTGTGGGATGGAATCCGGCCTGCCGAAGTATGCGGCTGCTCCAGAAAGCCAAGCTCTTCAAGGTCCGCCATCTCGTTGCGGATCGTCGCCGGGCTGTAGCCCACATCTCCACGCTTGGAAATGCTTCGGGATCCCACCGGCTCCGCCGAACGAATATAATCATCTACAATCGCGGTCAAAATCATTCTCTGGCGCTCCGTCAACATGGAAATCCCTCCTGAATAGTCATTTGATCCAGCTCGTTAGCACTCGCAACAGTTGAGTGCTAATCACTAATACAAAAATACCAAACCGACTAGACCATTGTCAAGTCAGTCCAGTATCTTGAGAACCGCGATTTCGTCGCAGCAATGCTGCTTGGCGCAGTTGACGCAATCCGTCCATACCTTCTCCGGAAAAATAGTTTTCTCCACGACCGCAAACCCGTTTTTCAGGAAAAATGATACCTCGTAGGTCAGCGCCATCACTTTCGGAACCGACAGCTTCTTGGCTTCCATGATCAGCTGTTCCACCAGCTTGGAGCCGAGCCCCATTCCTTTGTGCCCTTCGGCGATGCCAAGCGAACGGATTTCCACCAGCTCGTCGCCGAGTCTGCACAGCGAGCCGCAGCCTACAACCCTGCCGTCCACCTCCGCAACCACGAAATCCCCGATTTGCCGCTCAAGCACGGAACGGGAGCGAGGCAGCATAATTCCCCGGCGCGCATAATCATCTATCATTAAATAAAGAGGCTCGACGTCCTCAAGTTTCGCTGGTCTGCACACGGCAACGGCTGGCATATAACTTTCCCCCTCGAACCGAAATAATATGAATAAATATACATGATCGCGTATAAAAGTTCAAGAGAGAATGTAATCTAAACCTCAGAAGCTCACATAAGGGAACAAAATGCCCCTATTGGGGCGATATTCCTCGTTTGACGTGAAATAGAGGACATAAAGGACGCTATTTTCTAGGATCACCGGAAAATCGCCGCTTTTGCCCCGTTTGTTCGAAAATAAGGCCAAAAAGTTCCCCTATTCACCAGAGGCACGCTGGAATCCGCAAAATAAGACCATATTGTGCCGTTATTTTTATGGTTGCCCCAAGCATGGCAGTCTCCCAGCAAATGAACCACGTTATTTCAGTTGAATTGGAGGCCTTAATCGGTCAATACGCCGATAAACTCGGCAAATACCTCGTTGCCGAACAGCACGCCTTTCTCGCTGAGGCGGTATCCGTCGCCATCATCGTGTGCTTCAAGCAGTCCGGCCTTCAGCATTTTGTTTAAGGGACCGGCGAAAACCTCATCGAAATCGGCGCCGAATTGGCCGGCGAAATCGGCTAAGCGGATGCCGTCCAGCACCCTGAGACCCACCATCGCGAAGTCTTCCATGGCTTCCTCCCTGGATACCTCGAACCGGTCCATTCGCGGGAAGCCTTTTTGCGCCGCTTCATTGTATGGATTGACTCCCTTGATGTTCACATGCCGCTGTCTTGCCACGTATCCGTGGGCTCCCGCGCCGAGTCCGTAATAATCTTCATTGCGCCAATAGGTAATGTTATGACGGCTCTCGTATCCCGGTTTTGCAAAATTGCTGATTTCGTATTGTTTGTACCCCGCTTCCTTCATCCGCCGCATCAGCAGAAGGTACATTTGCAGCTCATCCTCTTCGCTCGGAAGCGGCAGCTGGTTTTTCTGATACATCGTATGGAACAGCGTGTTTTCCTCCACCTTGAGGCTGTAAATCGAATAATGGGGCAGCCCTAGCTCGAGCGCCCGCGAGATGCTGTAATCGAGCATTTCAACCGTTTGGTTCGGCAGACCGAACATCAAGTCGATGGAAAGATTGTTCAGCCCGGCGGCCCGGGCGTTTTCCAAGCTGCGATACACATCGTCGGTGTTATGAATCCGGCCGATCCCACTGAGCAGTTCGTTCTGAAAAGCCTGCACGCCAAAGCTGACGCGGTTGACCCCGCCGGCCTTCATGACGGCCAGCTTCTCCGGGTCTGTCGTTCCTGGGTTCGCTTCCATGGTAAACTCCAAATCCGGAGCCCACCGAGGAAAATGCCTCCGCACCGAACCCAGGAAAAACTCCATCTCCTGCGGGTTCAATACGGTCGGGGTTCCGCCCCCGACGAAAATCGTGCCGATTTCCTCCGGCGGGTTCTGCCGTACCGTCAATTCCATCTCCCGGTCCAGCGCCCGCAAATAATCCATCACCGGCTGATCCTTCAGCACGTAAGAATTGAAGTCGCAATAGTAGCACTTGTTCGAGCAAAACGGAATGTGTATATAAACCGCCCTTGGAGCGTGTTTTGGCTTCAATAGATTCGCCTCGGCTTCTTTGCTTGGAACTTGCCGCTGCGAAATAACGGCCGGCATTCCCTGTCCTTGCCGCTTCATTTGTTGGTCCATGGTCATGCCTCCTATTAAATAAGGAAAGCCCGCGGGCTTTCCTTCATGTTTTTTTCATTCGCTTGCTAAAAATGAATACTTAAGGTCCACTCTTGGCCTAGCATCGCCCGGAGTTACTTGTCGTCGATTTTCAGCACCGCCATGAACGCTTCCTGCGGCACTTCAACGCTGCCGACCTGTTTCATCCGCTTTTTGCCTTCCTTTTGCTTCTCCAGCAGCTTGCGTTTCCGCGAAATATCGCCGCCGTAGCACTTGGCGAGGACGTTCTTGCGCATCGCCTTAACGGTCTCGCGCGCGATGACCTTCGTGCCGACGGAAGCCTGAATCGGCACCTCGAACATCTGGCGCGGAATCAGCTCGCGCAGCTTCTCGCAAATGATCCGGCCGCGCTGGTAAGCCCGTTCCCGGTGCACGATGAACGAAAGGGCGTCCACCTGCTCGCCGTTCAACAGAATATCCATCTTAACGAGATTGGACTGGCGGTACCCCGACAGCTCGTAATCGAAAGAGGCGTATCCCTTTGTGCCGGATTTCAGCTGATCGAAGAAGTCGTACACGATTTCCGCCAGCGGAACCTGGTACGTAATCGTAACGCGGGTCGTGTCAAGGTACTCCATGTTGACGAATTCGCCGCGTTTGTTTTGGCACAACTCCATGACCGTGCCGACATAATCATTGGGCACGATGATCGAAGCTTTGACGTACGGTTCTTCTACGTACTCGATTTTGCCCACTTCCGGATAGTTGGAAGGGTTATCGATGGAAATCTTCTCGCCGTTCGTCAGCGTGATGTTATAGATAACGCTTGGCGCCGTCGTAATCAGCTCAATATTGAACTCCCGTTCGATCCGCTCCTGAATGACGTCCATATGCAGCAGTCCAAGGAACCCGCAGCGGAATCCAAAGCCGAGCGCGCTGGACGTCTCCGGTTCGAAGCTGAGCGACGCGTCGTTCAGCTGCAGCTTTTCCAGCGCTTCCCGCAGATCGTTGTATTCCGACGATTCGATCGGATACAGGCCGCAGTAAACCATCGGGTTGATTTTGCGGTAGCCGTGGAGCGGCTCGGCCGTCGGATGCTTTTCGTCCGTCACTGTATCCCCGACCCGGGTATCTCCTACGGTTTTGATGCCGGCAACGATAAAACCTACGTCTCCGACGTTCAACTCGTCGACAATAGTCATACGCGGCTTGAACGCGCCAACCTCAATGACCTCAAACGATTTGCCCGTGGCCATCATTTTGATCTTGGAGCCCGCTTTGATATGCCCGTCAATAACGCGGACGTATACGACAACACCCTTATACGGGTCATAATGCGAGTCGAAAATAAGCGCCTTAAGCGGCTGATCCGGATCTCCGGACGGCGCCGGAACCTTTTGGACAACCTGCTCCAGGATTTCCTTGATCCCGATGCCCGCCTTCGCCGAAGCGGGGACCGCCTCGCTGGCGTCCAGCCCGATCACGTCCTCGATCTCCTGCTTCACCCGCTCGGGGTCTGCGCTTGGCAAATCGATTTTATTGATAACCGGCAAAATCTCCAGATTATTCTCCAATGCTAAATAAACATTGGCCAACGTCTGGGCCTCGATCCCTTGAGCGGCGTCCACGACAAGCAGAGCTCCTTCGCAAGCCGCAAGGCTGCGGGATACTTCGTACGTGAAGTCGACATGTCCCGGGGTATCGATCAAATTCAGCACATAATCTTCGCCGTCGTCCGCATGGTAGGTAAGCCGTACGGCCTGGAGCTTGATCGTAATGCCGCGTTCGCGTTCCAGATCCATCTGATCGAGCACCTGCTCCTGCATTTCGCGGGAAGTCAGCGCCCCCGTATACTCCAGAATCCGGTCGGCCAGCGTCGATTTGCCATGGTCTATATGTGCAATAATACAGAAATTCCGAATCTTTTCTTGTCTTGACCTGATATCTGTCATCCTTACCCCCACCACAAATCCTCGAAGTACAATCAATTTATTATAGCAGTTGCAGGGAAAGGCATCAATCCGCCAGACCGGAACCCCATGCAAAAGAAATGTTTCCTTCTATAAAAGGGTCAATTCGGACCAAACAAGGAGGCCACCCAATGGATGCTCTTTTGGGAAGCCTGCTGAAGAAGCTGCGCCGTCTTGTCCGCAAAGCGATCCACCGCGGTCGGCTGCGGAGGCGGCAGCAAAAGATCGGCTGGCGTTTGCAGGACTCCCCCCGCCGCTTGCTGATTGCTCCCGTTCCACCCCGGAGTCCCCGTATAGGTTTGAGGAACCGACCCGTTTTCGGTATACCCGCCGTTCCCGTTCATGACATAACCCCCGCCGTTATAGCCGTTTCCGTTCGTCACGGGCATCGTTCCGTTCGAAGTTTGCCATTCGGTTGAACCGTAACGCTGCGACTGGGCGTTATCATATGGGGAGGCTTGCATCCCGGAGCCGTAGACCTCCTTCGTTCCGCTCTCCGCCATTTGCATCCCCAGCGTGACGCCGGCGACCAGCAAACCCCCGTACAGCAGCGTTCTTCTCATTGATTTTGCCATGGATAATCGACCCTTCCTTATTTACTCATGACTTTTTGCTCTTTTCGGAAGACCCCGTTTTGTTCGCTTGCTGCTTACTCTTCGGATCCGCTTTTGAAAGCGAGCCCGCTTTCTTCGCATCCTGGCCTTCCCAATATTCGTCCGCGATGATATCGGCCAGCACTCTGGCGGTGCGTTCAAGCTCTTCCTGCGTATTGTCGATGCCGCCGATTTCGATGAGCACGCTGTTGGGCGACAAGGACTGATTGTATTCTCCGTTGCCCTGCGCCGTGGTTTTCCCCCAGATGCCTCTTGAAATACCCGGATAGGATTGCTCCAGACGTTCATGAATCGTGTTGGCAAAAGCTTCGTTTTTCTGCCAGTTTTCATTGCCGTGTCCGATAATGAAATAGATTTGGGCGTAGGAGAGGCCGCCGATCGTGGTTGTGGTTTTATCGTGACGCTGCGAATCCCGGTGAATATCGATAAAATATTGAAGCTGGCCGTTCTCCGCCATCGCCGTTTTTACCGTCTCCCGAGAATATTTATATGAGTAGTTGTAGTTATAATTGCTAACCTTGGACGCATAATTCTCATAGGTGTGCAGCGTGGCTACGCCCTTTTTCTCCAGTTCTCCGGCCAAAGCGTCGCCGACAAGGCCTACGCTTTTTTTCTCGTCCGGCGAGCTCGGGTTGTCCGTAGTGCTGCCAAGCACGGGGTTGAAAGATTCCTGAGGGTGGGAATGATAAATCATCACGATATTTTTATAGCCGGGTTGAACGGAAGGCTCGTTATTATCCTTTTCGGGTTGATCCGGCTTATCCGCCCCAGTTCCGGGCGAAGCATCGTCCGGCGCCTGCGGTTCGCCATCCGGCTGAGTATTCCCGCTTGAGTCCCCGTCATCCGGAGTTTGCGGGTCGCTGTGGTCCGGTCCTTCATCGGGACGGTAATCCTCCGGCGCCTGCGCCGTTGCTCCGTTTCCGGACCCCGTCCGCAGCAGTATCGGACTATCCGCGCCAAGTCCCGGCACCTCTCGGGCCACCAGGCTTTTCGGATCGGCCGGATTGACATCGGTGAGCAGCCGGATCATAAAGGTGGCCACCTGCTTGCCGGAAACCGCAGGCGTTTGGTCTTCTTTAGCCGTATGCGGCATCTCCATCCCCACCATATCGATAAAAAACCGGCTCGACAGCGAAGCCGCCAGGCCTTTCATCGAAGACACCGGCGAGGTATTCAGATTTTTTTCCGCGATTCCAAACATGCCGAGCAGAATAAAAAATACGACCGACAAGACAAGCAGCATTAAAAAAGCCTGCCCCGTCGCCAGCATCTGCATCAGATTTCGTCTCCATTTTGCAAAGTTCAAAGCCTTGAATTTCATTTTGTAGTCCTCCTCCAGGCCGGAATGGTTCACTGAACATCTCTATACTCCAATCTATGAACCTACCGGGGAGGGTAGAACCTCTAATTCTCGCAAAAAAAAGAAGTCCGCTAGATTAGCGGACTTCCAGGCTGTTGAGAACCCGATGTGTTTTATACAGCCTTGGGATTTTAAACGTTTTAAACGTCTTTTCCGCCAGCCAGCCTTGCGTCAGCCCCCTTCACCCGCATTTTATGCTTTTAGCATATAAGCGCTGAGCCAGTCGGCATAGAAGGTGAACTCATTTGAACCAATCCCTGTGGATCACAGAAATACCTGCAATAACCTCTAGGCCCCCTAATTAAACTGGAGTCCTCCCCAACAAGGAATTACAATGAAAATAAGGGAGAGGATCCAGTCATGGGAAA